>JAZLIJ010000322.1:0-2596 GCA_045617325.1 Fibrobacter sp. | reverse complement strand
AAGTCCTCTTCACCAAAAGAAGGAGCGGTATGAACGGCACCCGTACCGTCTTCGGTACTCACGTAGTCGGCAGCGTAAATCTTGTAGTGGCGGGAAAGCTGTTCCGGAGTCACGTACGCATCGGAAATGTGCGACAGAGCCTCGTAGTCCTTGCCTACGAGTTCGGAACCCTTGCAAGTATCCACGACGTTTGCGTTCTTGAAGTAGGCGGCGGTACGGCTTGCGGCAATCCAATACTTCTTGCCTTCGAATTCCACGAGGTTGTAGTCCATGTCCGGGCCCACAACGATGCAGAAGTTGGAGTACAAAGTCCACGGAGTCGTCGTCCACACGAGAATGCTCGTATCCTTGAACTTCGCCTCGTCCGTGATGAGCGGGAAAATCAAAGTAAGGGACGGATCCTGACGGTCCTTATAGCCCTGGTTGGTTTCGAAGTTCGAAAGCGGAGTCGCGAGAGCCGGGCTGTACGGCTGAATGCGGTAGCCCTGGTAGATGAGGCCCTTGTCGAAGCACTGCTTGAAGACCCACCACACAGATTCCATGAAGTTCTTGTCCATGGTCTTGTAGCCCTTGTCGAAATCGACCCAGCGGCCCATGCGGCGCACCGTCTTCTTCCATTCGTTCGTGTACTTGAGCACCTTGCCGCGGCAAGTCTCGTTGAACTTGTCCACGCCCAGGTTCTGGATTTCGGCAACGCCAGCGAGGCCGAGTTCGTTCTGCACCAAGGATTCAATCGGAAGACCGTGGCAGTCCCAGCCGAAACCACGCGGAACCTTCTTGCCCTTCATGGTCCAGTAACGCGGAACGATGTCCTTGATAGTACCGGCAAGCAAGTGGCCATAGTGCGGAAGGCCCGTTGCAAACGGAGGGCCATCGTAAAAGGTGTACGGTTCAGTTTCCGGACGGGAGTCCAGAGACTTCTTGAAACTTTCATCCTTGTCCCACAGGCCGAGCACGCGCTCTTCAATCTGCGGGAAGGTCTCTTCTTTCTTTACTTCACGGAACATGATTTGAACCTCAGAAAGGAATGCTAGACGATAGACGAAAGACGAAAGTAATCGCCCGAAATCGTCAACGTTCAACGCCCAGGATTCCATCGTTAAATTTACGCGGGTAAAGATAGAAAAAAGCTAAATGCTCCAAAAGTTTTCTTTTCTTTTTCGGACTTAATTAAGCATTATTTCTATGGTGAATATACGCTCTCTTCGATTTGCGGGACAACTTCGCAAGCCGACCTTTGACCACTTAGTACTTTAGCACTTATGTGGTCATGGCCACCTTTAGGTAGTAGCCGCGGCTTAACTCGTTTAGCCATGACCAAGGCGTAGAAATTGGCGCTTGCGCCACGTCTCTTCTTTCTTTACTTCACGGAACATGGGTTACCTCAAACCCCGCAGCACAGCTGCTGCGGCCACTAAATTTTCGGGTTCAAAATTAGAAAATGTCGTTTACAATATCAAGAAAAAGGTCTCCGATATGCCTCAAATTAGCCGTATCTACCCTATTTAATGAAAAAAAGTTATATTGATAAAGGATTTCCTGCGTGGAGGTTATATTATGTCGTTAGCCACATTACAGAAGAAATTAAGCACTTTTCCCGAAGAATACTTCGATGAAATCGACAGTTTTCTCAATTTGCTGGAATTCAAGGTAAAAGTTCTCTCCGCCAAAGAAAAGCAGGACGCCCCCAAAATAGTCCCAGGCTTAGCGAAAGGGAAATGGAAATACCCCAAAGACATCAACGCCTTCGACAATGAAGTTGCAGAGGATTTTAAGGAATACCTATGAGAATTCTTCTGGACACGCACATTCTCGTTTGGTTTCATACCCGCGACGAAGCATTATCGCAAAAGGCTTGGGATATTCTGCTAGACCCCGACAACGAAATTTTTTACAGTTCCGTAAACATTTGGGAAACCCAGATGAAATTTTTGAAGCATGCAGATGACATCAATTTCTCTGGTGACGAACTTAACGATCTAAGCATAAAGGCTGGTTTGCAAAGCCTGCCTGTAAAGCCAAATCACTGCATCGAACTGAAATCTCTCGTTTATTCCGAAGACGCTCCTCAACGACATAAAGACCCGTTTGACAGAATCTTAATTTGTCAGGCAAAGGTCGAGGGAATGAAGCTCATGACGCACGACTCCCTAATACCCTATTACAACGAGTCTTGCGTTTTGTCAGTTTAGGAAATCATCCCGCCACTTCCAAGCGTGAATTGGGAATCGAAAATCTAGTTTAAAAATCTGTTTTTTTAGCATAGACAACCCCATGTGAAGTTAATCGAGCTTGTTTTTTCCAAAAAATCCTCTATAATCTTTTTCGATTTCATATTCACTCTTTAAGAAGCCCTTGTAATTCCTTGATTCTAGCAACCAGTTGCTTACTCTTTTCAACGTTTTCGTTTTGCGCTGCATCGTCTTTTGCTTCTTCTTTTAATATTTTTCACTAGTGTCCACTAAAAATTTAGCTTAAAAACAAGTTGTCAAACAAATCAAGCGTACTTTCGTCATCCCTTCCCGATTTTTCTGTCTTGCCGACCGCCAAAAGTTCGCAAAGGGGCGTCTTGTCCGTTAGGGATATCCCGAGAATT
>JAZLIJ010000321.1:0-3628 GCA_045617325.1 Fibrobacter sp. | reverse complement strand
TCGCATCAAGGCGCTCGAGGCGCTGCTCGCTGCTCAAAGGAAGTAGACTGAATCGAACTCGCCGTTTACGGCCCTTCCTTCTCGTCGTCCTCTTCGTCGCAGGGCTTTGGTCACTTGCGCTTTAGCGCTTGGTGATCCATGGTTCTCCTTGTGGGAACGGGAATCCCGCATTCATCCAAAAATGCTGGATACCCGGTCAAGTTGAACATGATGGTGGATGTACCGTGTAGCCCTGCATGAAAATGCGTTTTTTTTGTAAATACGCAAATATTTCCTTTTTTTGGGGTTTTAAATTTTTTTTAAAATTCTAAATTGGCCTAGTATTTGCATTTTACTACATTTACCGTCGTTCGATCAAAGGGGGCAGTTATGCTCAAGTTTTACAAAATCGAATCCGGACGTCTTGCAGTCGCTCCAAACGAGGAATCTGCAGATATCGTGATGATGGGCTCCCTCAGCCAGGAACAGCGCAGTGTCCTGGTTAAGGAATACGAGATTACGGAGCATACTATAGCATCCGCATTCGACTCCGACGAACTTTCGCGTATTGAATACGACGATGATTTTACGACCATAGTGTTCAAAAAGCCGAAGAATTATTCCGCCGAGGACAATTTCCAGTTTCGCGTGGAATCTTTTGGCATCTTTATTTTCAGGGACTGGGTTCTCCTTTTGACTGATAGCGACATTCCGGTGATGGACGAGCGCAAGTTCTCAAAAATTGACAGCCTGAATACGTTCGTACTTCGTGTTCTGAGTTTTGCTATTGCACACTTCAACGAGCATTTGAAGATTATCAACCGCATCAATGATGACTTGGAACAGCGCCTGAACACCTCCATGGAAAACAAGTATCTGCTTTCGATGTTCAGCTTGAACAAGGGCTTGATTTACTATGTGAGCGCCTTGAACAGCAACGACACGTTGCTTCGTAAGTTGCAGCTGGGACGCAGCCTCAACTGGACCGAGGCTGAACGCGAACTTCTGGAAGATATCCAGATTGAAAATGGACAGAGTTTGCAGCAGGCGAATATTTACGCCAACATTTTGACATCCATGATGGATGCGCGCGCAAGCGTCATCAACAACAACGTGAACGCCCTCATGAAGAACTTGACTGTCGTGACGATTTCCATTTCGCTTCCGACGTTTTTTGCAAGTTTGTTCGGAATGAACGTGAAGCTGCCGTTTGGGATGAACGGCGATGCCGCTACCGGAAGCTCTATTGCTTTCTGGTTCATCATTGCGATATGCATCCTTTCTGTGGTGGGATTCATGTACCTCTGGATGCGTAAAAAATAGGTTGCACCGTCGCATGGATTTGCAAAAGGACTCCCTTCGGGGAGTCCTTTTTGAATGCTTGATTTTTGAAATTTGCGAATTTATTATGTTGTTCTTGTTGACGAGTTTGGATTCGGGCGAAGAATGTGCATTTGTATGTTTTTCGCCCGAGTTGTGTGCGTCAATCTTCGGTAGAGATTTTAGAAGTTGTCGTCTCTATCGAACATGTGCGTCACGAACTCGACGACGAGCGTCTCGTAGGCGGCGTCGCTGAAAATCGGCTTTTGCATTTCGTCGATGGCGGCTTGGGAAAGGGCGCCTGTCGTTGCGAGTTCTGCACCGCCCTTGCGGTATTTCTCGCGCAGAATGTTCAGGCGGCGTTCTCCTCCGCGGTGGTCGAGGGCGCGCATCTGCGGGCAGGCGATAAGCGTGTAGCCTTCGTGTCCGAGGATGATGTCGAACTGCTTGCGGATGGCCTCGTAGACAACGTCCAGGTCCATCCAGGCGCAGCTGGAAAGGAGAATGATTTTTTGTCCTTCTTTCTGGAACTGGAGTCCGTGCAGGTGACTGTTCATGGCGTTGGCGCCGTCTTTCAGCTTTTGTCCCATGTAAGGGTGCACCATGCCAACGATTCTATCCATGAGAACCTTCATTTGGCCGGGAATGCTGAACAGGAACAGAGGAAAACTCCAGATGACGATATCTGAATCGATGAGCTTCTGGCGAATCATGGGAATGTCGTCGTCTTTCATCCAGCAGCTACCGTCTTCGCGGCCCCAGCAGCTGAGGCAGCCGCGGCAGGGCTTGATGTTCAAATTGTCGATGAAAACGTATTCCGTTTCATAGTTGCCGTTCTGTTCCATGCCCTCGACGAACGCCTTGGTTGGGATGAGCGTCCCGCTGCGTTCCTTTTTGGGGCTTGCGACCATGACCAATATTTTCTTCGTTTCTGCCATGCGCCCAAATTTAGAAAAAATTGATGTGGTCTATGTTCGATTTTTTATCTTTTATGGAAACTCGGACGATTAAGGCGAGTTTCACTGTCTTTCAAAAAAAGCCTTTAGGGAGTGTCTGTGAAGTTTAAAATGTGTTCCTGCGCTTGGTTGCTGGCTTCGTTGCTTTTTGCCGCCTGCGGTGATGATTCCAGTTCGGCTTCCGCTTCTGAGGTGTCCTCGAGTTCCGAAGAACAGGTAATGTCGTCCGAAGAGAGTTCGTCATCGGTCGGAAGTTCATCGGAGGCGATTTCGTCGTCAGTTGCGAGTTCTTCGTCTGATGGTGAAAAACACTTGGCCTGGGAATACATGACCCCGGCTATTTCCTATGGCGAATTTACCGATGAACGCGATGGCCATGTTTACAAGTACACTGAGTTCTACAGGTATCGCGTATTGGCCGAAAACTTGAATTTTGCAGATTCCGTGAACTACCCCAATTTGGTGGGACAGACGTGGTGCCCCTACGACAATCTGGATTCGTGTTCCAAGTATGGCCGCTACTATTCCTGGACTGCGGCTTTTAACGCTCCCTCGGAGTACAGCAGCAAGTTTTTTTCTCTTGATTACAATGGAGTTGATTATTCCGTGAGTAGCCAGGGCATTTGTCCGGAGGGGTGGCTCGTCGTGGCCGGTCCTAGAGACTGGGAGGATATTTTCTACAAAGTAAATACTCCTAGGGCCTGCGTCTTGAAGGGATGGGATGTGAATTGCACGGATTCGCTTGGATTGTCATTCTTGCCGAATGGTTACTACGACAATGGTGAAATCATTGATATGGGGGAGGCTGCTTATATTTGGACTCCTGCTTCACAGCAGAATGGTTCTGCTCACTTGGGGGTCTTCAGGCGGTATCGCGACTGGTCGAGGATTCTCATGGATAAGAATCTGGGTGCGGGAGTCCGTTGCTTTCAGGAGATTCCTCGGGTGACTTCGAGTTCTTCTACTGTGAGTTTGGATTCCGTTTTAGTGGATTCGAGTTTGGACCCTATCCCTTAGGGGCTGTTTGGGGTGGGCAATTATTCCTTTGCCTTTGATTATTCTTCTGTTTTTGCTATCTTTGCACTTGCTTGGGCAATTACGCCCGGGCATAAACAATCACCGGTCTGCAAGAGGCGCTTCGGTGGCAAAGTCACAAATGTGAAACTGGCTTGGCGACTTAGTTGCGTACCGGGTAGAATAACCGAAAAGGAATAATATTATGGCTAATTTGCCTTCCGTTGAAGACTTGCTCGCTGCAGGCTCCCACTTTGGTCACCAGACTCAGCGCTGGAACCCGAAAATGAAACCCTACATCTTGGCTGAAAAGAACGGTATCTACGTTCTCAATCTGTCCAAGACTCGTGACCTCCTCG
>JAZLIJ010000320.1:0-2049 GCA_045617325.1 Fibrobacter sp. | reverse complement strand
TGTGGCTCTCGCTACAAGCATCCTTTACCTGGTTCCGGGAATCCCGTATATTAATTCGCTTAGCAACCTGCTAAATGGAATGTTCCTTGGTTGCATCAGCCAGTTTTTTAAGGGCGCCATTCTAACTATCTGCCTATCGCTAGGTTTTTGCGTAGGCCTTGTTCTCACCAACCTTCATTTTTTCTAATATGTTACTGACATTACTTCAAGACGGATTTTTCGCTTCCATTGCAGCTATCGGATTTGGAAGCATCAGCAATGTACCTAAACGCATTTTTGCGGGCTGCGGCCTTGTGGCGGCTATAGGCCACGTCACCCGATTTGTGCTGATGAACCTTTGCGGTTTTCACATTATATGGGCGAGTCTCGTGGCAGGTTTTTCCATCGGGATGTTTGCAGTCCTTTTGCGAAAAGTCTGGAAGTGCCCCTGCGAATCCTTGGCGTTCCCGGCGCTGCTTCCCATGATTCCCGGTATGTATGCCTATCGCTCCGTGCAGTCCCTGATTCTTTGTTTCAAGACTCCGAGCGACGGTTTATTCGACCATTACATACACATATTTTTCTACAACTTTATGGTGTGCTTCTTGGCGATTTTGCTGATGGTCTTTGGCGTTACTTTCGTCATACACCTGCAAAAGAAAAGATCCTTTGAAATCAAGTGGAATCGATTCTTTCATAAAGGCGTATAGCAAAAACCTATCGCAAACTCTAAAAATTAAGTATTGGACAAAGTGATAGATTCCATCTATATTTGGCGACATCTAAGAAATAACTCTTAGTTGAATACTGTCTTTGATGACAGCGTGGCGGCGAAGGTTTGCACCTAGTGCTCTCCTTTAGCCCTGCGACAACATGAAAAGGAAAAATACGATGTCAAATACGCACCATTTTGATGTGGTGGGCAGTTTTCTGCGCCCCGCAAATTTGAAGAACGCCAAGGCTGATCTGGAAGCCGGCAAGATTACTGAACTTCAGTACAAGACTATTAAGCAAAATGCCATTCGCGAACTGGTAGAAAAGCAGAAGAAGGCTGGACTCCATTACATTACCGATGGCGAATACAATCGCAAATTTTGGCATCTGGATTTTTTCTGGGGCTTTGACGGCATCGCCCATCAGAAAGATGGCGGTGGCGTTCAGTTCGCTGGCGAAGTGGCCGACCTTGAAGCTACTTATTTGGTAGGCAAGATTCGCGTAAGGCCTCATCCTTTTGTAGAAGATTTTAAGTTCGTGAAGTCACTTGAAAGTGACGGTCATGAAGCCAAGCAGACCATTCCTGCTCCTGCGCAACTTTTCCAGCAGCTTATCGTCCCACAGAACATCGAAACGACCCGCAAGTTCTACGCAACAAACGATGAACTGATTGAAGATATTGCCTACGCCTACCGCGGCGTAATCCGTCAGCTTTATGACGCTGGCTGCAGAACTATCCAGTTCGATGACTGCACCTGGGGCGCTATCGTTGGCGATGCCGCCGCACAACGCTACAAGTCTCTGGGCCTGAGCCTTGACGTGGTGAAAAATCAGCTGCTTCATGTGAACAACCTGGCCATCGAAGGCAAGCCTGCGGACCTGCAGATCAATACCCACATTTGTCGTGGCAACTATCACTCCACCTATTTCACCAGCGGCCCCTATGATTCCGTGGCGGACTACGTTTTCGCCCGTGAAAATGTGAACACGCTTTATCTGGAATACGATGACGAACGCTCCGGTGGTTTTGAGCCCTTGTCAAAGGTAAGCGCCGACAAGATTGTTGTTCTTGGCTTGATTACTTCCAAGTCACCCAAGCTGGAAGACAAGGCGACAGTTATCGCCCGCATTAAGGAAGCGACCAAGTACATTCCTTTGGAACGCCTGAAGCTGAGTCCTCAATGTGGCTTTGCCTCCTGCGATGTGGGCAACAAGCTGACCGAAGAAGAACAGTGGGCAAAGATCGCCTTGATTAAGGAAATCGCCGACGAAGTCTGGGGATAATAAGAGTTTGAATTGCCTGTAGAAATTATTCCATCGTTTTTATTGTACTGCCTGGTCTCGGGGATAACCCCG
>JAZLIJ010000319.1:0-5091 GCA_045617325.1 Fibrobacter sp. | reverse complement strand
GGAACATGAACAACATGCTGTCGCTGATAATGCTGAGCTGTTCCTATGTAGACGTAAAGATAGCCTACGAATGGGAATCGGAATCGAGAGAATCATCTAGCAAGGCTGCCTAAATGCTACCACACATGTTGATGATGCCTCAAAAATATAACCTTATAAAATGAGAAAAAGTCGCCATAGGGCGACTTACAAAATAATTTCCACCTAATATCCAGCGATGTCCCTTAAGATTAAGACGCAATCCCGCGATAGCGTGTATAGACGTATTCGTAGATGATCTGGCGGTATTGAGAAATCGAGACTTCGTCATACTTTTCGGGAAGTTCTGCCCACAGGGTATCGCGAATCAGATTATCAACGATGGCCTTGGTTTCTTGCTTATCGGTCCAATGGTCAAGTTCTGCAATTTTGGACTTGAGCTTGGCGAGCAAATCAACAGCGGCTTCTTTCAGTTTCTTGATTTCATTCCTGCTTAAATCATCGCGGAAGAGCATGTCGTAAAGAGAAAGTTCTTCATCGCTGCTGAAGCCTTCCTTTACATAGCGTTTTTGTTCCTGATCCATGCTGGCGGCCAAATCCATCAAATCCATAAACGTTTTTTCGATGGTGGCGCGATTCTGCTCGTTGTTGTATTCTTCGATAATCTGCAAGTAGCGTTCGTAATAATCTACGCGTTCCTTGTTCGGATTTACAACGAGCATTTCTTCCAAACGTTTACGGATGAGTTCATCAAGATCGTTGATTACAAGATTCTTGTGCTTATTCTTCTTGAATTCGCGTGCAAGCAAATCAAAATCAATTTTGCTGAGATCAAAGCGCTTTGATTCGGCAACGGTTTTTGCGTCGGCGGCGAGTTCTTCCACACTTACATGTTCGCTGATGATTTCGTTGATTCGAACACTCAGATCTGTATAGGGAACATGTTTCTTTTTCTTTTGCAAAGAATCGTAAATGGCGATAATCGCTTCTTTGTTATAGCGAACTTCGTCTTCGATATCTTCACGATTTGCGAACTTGCAAAGGCGTTTTAATTCCTGGCCCATTACACAGAAAGCCTTGCGATGTTCCGCAGTATCGCTAACAGCATTCTTGGCATCTTCAATCAAGGCCAATCGACTGAAACCAACGGCATCGTACTTTGTACTTTCTACGAGTTTCTGTAAATCAAAGCCTCGGTCCTTCAAGAAAGCATCAGACTTTGCAATGGTTTTCTTGATTTCGGCAATCAGAACATCTTTGTCAATGGTCGGGTCTACCCCACTCTTGCTGCCGGTATTGGAAGTGTAATCGGCCAGGGCCTTGCGCAGAGCTTTGACGATATTCACGTAGTCAATAATCAGGCCATTGCTTTTGCCTTCGGAAACTCGGTTCGCACGGGCGATGGTCTGCATCAAGGTATGAGCCTTCAGGGGTTTATCCAAATACAAACAAGCAAGGCTCTTTACATCAAAGCCAGTCAGCCACATGGCGCATACAAATACGATGCGCAGCTTGTTCTTGGAATCCTTATACTCCTTGTCCAGCTCCCGCTTTTCCATTTTTTTGCGGTGCGGAAGAATGTCTAGGCCCCATTTCTTGAAAGTCTGGACTTCGTTCTGTTCCTGGCTAATAACAACAGCCATTTCAGTCTGTTCCATCCAGGTAATTTTCTTGTTAAGTTCCAGAGATTCTTGCTGGGTCGCAGTCTTCAGCTGCTTTTTAAGCGAAGCAATTTCCTTTTGCCATTCTTCCTGGACAAAATTGTACATGCGAACGCAGGTAACCTTATTGAGGCAAACGAACATTGCCTTGCCGCTGGTCCACAGGTCGCTATAATGCTTTACAAAATCGCAGGCAATAAACTTTAAGCGAGGTTCTCCGGTAAGTACATGGATTTCATTTTCAAATTCATGTTCCAGTTTTTCCTGTTGAGCTTCATCCAGGTCAGCATCTTCGATTGCCTGTAGAATCTGCTCGGTAATTGCAGGATTTTCCAACTTCAATTTTTCAGCGCGGTTCTCATAATAGAGAGGCACGGTAGCGCCGTCATCTACAGCTCGCTTAAAATCGTAAATGGAAACATAGGAACCGAAGGTTCTTTCGGTAATGTTATCGCTGCTTAAAAGCGGAGTTCCTGTAAAACCGATTCTCGATGCCGTTGGCAAAACCTTCATCATGTTGTCGGCAAAGATACCGTACTGACTACGATGGGCTTCATCGGACATGATGATGATATCATGATCCGGGATAATGGGCTTTGCGCTAGGATTGTTAAACTTCTGAATAAGCGTAAAGATAAAGCTGGTGTTGGACGGCAGCTTATTCTCCAGCAAATCCTTGCTGCTTTTTGCGATGAACTGGGAAGCCTTTGACTTGCCCAACAATCCGCAATTTTCAAAAGTATCGCTAATCTGCTTATTCAGTTCGTCGCGATCCGTAAGAATCACGAATGTAGGGGAACCGGCAAACTTGCGACGAATCTTTTGGGCAAGGAAAACCATGGAATAACTTTTCCCACTTCCCTGGGTATGCCAGAACACGCCAAGTTTACCCTTTTTCAGTTCACGGCTGGCATAAGCCTTTGCGGCTTCATTTACGCCTAGATACTGATGGTTTCTGGCGAGAATCTTTACCGTGTTTCCGTCGGAATGATCATAGAGAATGAAGTTTTCCAGCAAGTCCAAGAAATTATCTTTCTTGCAAATACCAAGAAGCATGGTTTCAAGAGCCACGCTCCCCTCTTCTTCTTCTTTCAAACGCTTCCATTCATGGAAGAACTCATACTTGCTACCAAGTGTGCCGACTTTCGCCTCCACACCATTAGAAAGCATCAAAAACGCATTGTAGTAGAACAGCTGAGGAATGGTATCTAGATAATCGGTATAATTATCGGTGTAGGCGTTTTCTACATCAACAGTGTTCTTTTTCAGTTCCACAAAGAGCAGAGGGATTCCATTTACGAAACCAACGATGTCCGTGCGACGGCGATGGATTTCACCATGGATCTTCATTTCCTTAACAGCCAGGAATTCGTTTTGGGCAGCGTCTTCAAAATTGATAATTGCAGCCTTACGCTCCTCAGTTTTTCCGCCCGGCTTTTTTACCGTAACTGGAATACCGTCACGAAGCATCTGGTACTTTTCTTCGTTAATCTGCAATAGCGAAGATGTCGAAAGGTACGCCTCAAATTTGCGCTGAGCTTCCTCAATCTGCTCCTGGGTAATCCAATCGTTCAGGCGCTTCAATGCCGCCTGAAAATACCGCTTCAAAAGGATTTCTTTATACGACTTACGACCGAAGGTTCCATTTTCGCCCAGGACTTCTGTATTATGGGCGAAAACAACATCCCAGCCGAGCTTGTCACTCAGCACCTTGCCGGCAGATTCTTGGACCAGGATGTTTTCGGAATAATCGTAAGACATATCTTAAAGCAGTTTGCCGGCCCTGAAGGATTCTTCCAGGTAGCTGGGATTTTGGTAATAGCAGTCGGAATTAAAATTGGAGATGTAGTCGCTAATGACTGAAGAAAAAATTTGGATTGCTGTTTTAATTTCTTCGCCAGGTTGAGCACAATCCTGGACCATGATGCTGTAAAGGCGTCCGATATCGGTATAGGAAGGAACGGAGTATTTGCAGTTTTCTACAGTTTCAAAGGTGCCTGCAGGTATGCCGTAACGTTCGACAACTTCCTCACCCACTTGCTCAAAGCTAAGGCTGTGGTTGACACCTGCATCTTTCAGTTCCTTCGCAAAGCCGGCCTCACCCAGCTTGTTTGCAATCACCCCGCGCTTATTCTTTGTTACGCGGGCGACATACTCAATCAGGGAACATACATAAAAGAGATCATCTTTCCGAGATTCAGTCATGAACGACCTCGCACTTGACAAATTTTAAGCACTGCAAAGCCGTCTCTGTATGGAAGCTGATCTGATGAGTCGGGTGCTTGAATTCCGCCAAGACCCAGAATTGCTTTCTGTTGATGGTCCCTGCCAAGAAGTCATTTACAAAATTCCAGACCGTATCATCGGCCATGGGACCTTCCACAATATCAAAGTCGTGAGCCTTTCCGCTACGGCATGCTGCAATGAAATCCAGCCATTCATTCGTCATCTTCTCGAATGTGAGAATTTTCAACGACTGATCTGGCGTGTACTCGAAATGATTGACCCGGGGTTCCCCATCTCCACGGTTTGCCCACCGGACAGCCTGTGCAAAGTTGTTGGTACAATAAAAGCCCCAAGAAAAGTCCTTGGTGAACCGAGTCTTGCGAATCTCGGGAACTTCTACAATTTCTTTGCTAGCGTGGTAGATGAGCATAGGGATAATATAACTTATTGTATTTATGTGAGCAAATCGGGATGCTCAGGATTACACCTCAATTTCACCGGACATTAGTTTGGGGAGCAGGCGGTCACGAGCTTGCGCCAAATCAGCGATTTCCTTTTTTATTATTCGCATTCTTTTTATTATCGGATCTATCATTCTATCAAATTCAACAAGCAGACCCTTTGTCGGGTAAATAATTTCAAAATTTCTAAAAGTTGTTTTACCTATTTCTAAAAAAGTAGAACCTGTTGCTTTCTGTTTAATTTCATCAACTCTATTCATTAAATTAAATAACAAATAGTATTTGAATTCTTTTTTATAGGGAACACATGATATAAAGCCTTGATTTGTGGAAACAGGGAAATCATACATTCCAAAATATCCAATGCTTGCTCGACTCGTCATTAAGATTGTTTCAGCAGGAAGTATTTTGGCAGAGCTATTTTCTAAGCCTTTTTGAGTAATTTTCTTTTCTGTATCTAATAAAATCCAACCATTATTACGAGTTATATCCGTTGGCGTAACCCAAGGAATGTTGCCGTTATCGTAATAATCTGAAACTTTAGTTGAAGGCGTTCCTCCTCCAATTGTATCACAAACTTCCGATATAAGAACTTTTGTCCAGCCGGCAGGGAGGTTGTTTTGGATTTTGGTGGTTTCGTGGCCGGGGAAGCGTAGGTCGATGAACCATTGTTTGTAGAGGCGCTGGGCGGCTTCTTCGAGGAGTTTTATTTGCTTTTGGTTGTTTTCGATGAGGTTGTCGTAAGCGGAAAGAATGTCGGCGAT
>JAZLIJ010000318.1:0-4570 GCA_045617325.1 Fibrobacter sp. | reverse complement strand
CCGTGCCCTTGGCGATTCCGCTGCGGCCCACGCTCCCGGTATGTATTACTACTTCGGAGCGACCCAGGTTGATTCAGTCTCGTTCAAGAAAAGCCCTTTCAAGAATCTGAAAGACGCTCTGGACCACTGCTACGACTGGGGCAAAAAACAACTGCGCTAGTTATTAGTTGTCGGTGCACGGGATGACTTGCTGGAGTTAGCCGAAAATCGCTCAAGTCGCAAGAACTAGTAGTTCCCTCTTCTCTATTCACTGTTAATTGTTTACTGTTCGAAGAGATTGCTTCGTCGCCTAGCTCCTCGCAATGACGTTCTTGGGAGGAATGCCCTGCAATGACGTAAAACAATCTCATATTTCATAATTAATAACTAATCTTACCCGACGCTGTGCTCGAGCTTCAGGGTAAGTAGCTGTCTTGCCTCTGTCGCAAATTCGCCGGGGAGTTCCTTGAACACGTCTTTGCAGAAACCGCCGACCATTGCCTGAATGGCGTCTTCGCGCTTGATGCCTCGGCTTTCGAAATAGAACAGTTGGTCTTCGCTGATGCGGCTTGTTGTCGCTTCGTGCTCGGTTTGGGCGGTTGCATTTGCGACTGTGATATAGGGGAAGGTGTGCGCTGCGCTTTTCGTGCCTACGAGCATGCTGTCGCATTGTGTGTAGTTGCGAGCGTTGTCCGCGCTCTTGCGGATGCTGACTTCGCCGCGGTAGGCGTTGCTAGAACAGTCTGCGCTGATGCCCTTTGAAATAATGGTACTTTTGGTGTTCTTGCCGATGTGAATCATCTTCGTACCGGTATCGGCTTGCATGTGCCCGTTTGTGAGGGCGACGCTGTAAAATTCACCGACGGAATTGTCGCCGACTAAAACGCAGCTAGGGTACTTCCACGTGATGGCGGAACCTGTTTCCACCTGGGTCCAGCTGATGCGGCTGTTCTTGCCTGCGCATTTGCCGCGCTTCGTCACGAAGTTGTAGACTCCACCGGCGCCTGTTTCGCGGTCTCCCGCATACCAGTTCTGCACGGTCGAATACTTGATTTTGGCGTTGTCCTTCGCGACGAGTTCCACGATGGCGCTGTGAAGCTGCTTGCTTGAAAATTCAGGGGCGGTGCAACCTTCGAGGTAGCTCACTTCGGCGTTCTCGTCTGCGATAATCAACGTGCGTTCGAACTGGCCCGCTTCCTTGTTGTTGATGCGGAAGTAGGTGGAAAGGTCCATGGGGCACTTGACGTGGGGCGGAATGTAGACGAAACTTCCGTCGCCAAATACGGCGCTGTTCAGGGCTGCGAAGTAGTTGTCCCCTGCCGGCACGACGCTGCCGAGGTATTCCTCGATGAGTTCCGGGTATTCCTTGATGGCGTCCGAAATGCTGCAAAAGATGATGCCCATTTCCATGAGCTTCTTCTTGTGGCTCGTGTAAATGCTGACAGAGTCGAAAACGGCATCCACGGCGACGTTCGCAAGTCGCTTCTGTTCGTCGAGCGGAATGCCTAGCTTTTCGAATGTGGCCAAAAGTTCCGGGTCCACGTCCTCGATTTTTTCGTGCTGCTTTTTGTTCTTCGGCGCGGAATAGTAGACGATGTCCTGCAAGTCGACCGGATCAAAATGCAGTTCGCCCCAATGGGGCTGCTCCATGGTCAAAAGTTTTGCGTATGCCTTGAGACGGAAATCCAGCATGAATTGAGGCTCGCCGCGCAGCTTCGAAGCTCTGCGGATGATATCTTCGTTAAGCCCTTTTTCAAAAGCTTCGTTTTCAATATCTGTGACAAATCCGTACTTGTAATTTTCGCTCATAATTTTAACCTGCGAGGCCGGGTATAAAACCTGCGAGGCCAAATATAGAAAATGTTGAAGTCAGATGTTTGCTTATAATTTATAACATGTTTGATTGATGCCAATTGGGCTTCTTATAACTATATTGCAAATGTCACCATTTTTTAGGGATACGATATGGAAGAACGTGAAAGTTTCAAGTCCCGTCTAGGTTTTATTCTCGTTGCCGCAGGCTGTGCCATTGGCCTTGGCAACGTTTGGCGTTTCCCGTTTATTACGGGGCAGTATGGTGGAGGCGCCTTCGTTCTCGTCTACCTGTTCTTCCTTCTCATCTTTGGCTTTCCGATTCTTTTGATGGAATTCTCGGTAGGGCGCGGTTCGCAGCGCGGTGTTGGAAAATCCTTCAATATCCTTGAAATGCCGGGGACCAAGTGGCACCATGCGGGCATACCGATGATTGCCGGCAATTACTTGCTCATGATGTTCTACACGACTGTCACGGGCTGGATGCTTTATTATTTCTACCGCTTTGTGACGATGGGCGATTTAATGACGATGGCGCCTGCCGAAGTCAGCGCTGAATTCGGTAAAATGCTCGGCAACGGTCCGCTTCTCTGCTTCTGGATGATTGTCGCTACGTTCATGGGGCTTGCAATTGTCTCGCTTGGACTCCAGTGCGGTGTGGAACGCATTACCAAGTGGATGATGTCTGCGCTCTTTGTCATCATGCTTGTGCTGATTGTCCGCGTGGTGACGCTCCCGAATGCGGGCGAGGGAATCCGGTTTTACCTGATGCCGGACTTTGCGCGTATGAGAGAAGCCGGAATCGGAAAGGTCCTTTTTGCTGCCCTGGGGCAATCCTTCTTTACGCTGAGCATAGGCATTGGCTCCATGAGCATCCTTGGAAGTTACATCGGCAAGGACCATTCGCTTCCGAAGGAGGCGGCAAACGTCTGCATTCTGGATACGCTTGTCGCTCTGATGGCAGGCCTTATCGTGATTCCTTCCTGCTTTGCTTTCGGCTTGCAGCCCAATGCTGGCCCGGGACTTATTTTCCAGACGCTGCCGAATGTGTTTGCGCAGATGCCCGCTGGTCGAATTTGCGCTGTCGCATTCTTCCTCTTCATGGCATTTGCTGCTCTTTCCACCCTGGTCGCCGTGTTTGAAAATATCATTGCGTACTGGATCGATGCGCACGGCATGAATCGCAAGAAGGCCGTGAAAATCAACTTCATCGCGATTTCGATTCTTTCGCTCCCGTGCGCTTTGGGCTTCAACGTGTTGTCCGGTTTTGAACCTTTTGGCCCCGGAAGCTGCGTGCTTGATCTTGAGGACTTCCTCGTCTCGAATACGCTTCTGCCGCTTGGTTCCATCGTGTTCATATTGTTCTGCAACTTCAAGTGCGGATGGAAACAGAAAAACTTCTTGACTGAGGCGAACATCGGCATCGGTCCCAAAATCCCGACAAAACGCGTAATGCGTGTCTATCTCAAGTGGGTGCTCCCGATAGTCGTTGCTGCGGTATTCGTTCTTGGCTACGTTGAAAAATTTGCTCCAGGCGTATACAGCAAAATTTTTGGATAAAATGAAGTCCGTTCATCATTCCGATGGACGGACCTTTTTAATTTTTAAAGGCGAACCGTTACAGAATCCAGTATGTAGCGCCAAAACTCATTTGAATGTTCTTCATGGTCATCTTGTTCTTTTGACTCAAGATGACGATTTTATCTGTGAAACTGTTCAGACCGAATCCGAGACGGAATCCCAGGTCAAGGTTTTGGCTGATGGTGTTGCTGATGCCAAAACCCACACAAAGGCCCGCTTCGAAAAGGCTTTCTTCGACTTCATACTCAAAATCATTTTGTTCCAAATTTGTCTGAAGATTGAATGCTGCTGTTGGGCCAAATTCAAAGTATATTTCTGGAATAGGACTGAAACGGAATAGCAGCGGAATTTCAATGGCCCATTCTGATAATGTGATATCGTCATCCGAGCTGCGGCGCAGGGCTACATCAAGTTCAGGTGCAAAGCTGAATTTTTCATTGATGGCGGTCTTGGTGGCAAAACCGGCGTTGAAACCTACGCCCCAGGGGGTTTCGAATTGTTTATCGTCTAATGCGTTTTCAACATCGGTACCCCAGGCGGTGCTGTAGTTGACGGCTGCATGTGCGCCAAAATGAAAATCACCGGCAATGGTTGCGCTTGTGGCGATTGCGGCAAAGCTGATTGCCTTGACAATAGAGCTCATTTTAATCTCCATACCAAATCTTGTTGAACAAAATTTTGAACCAAAACTGATTCAAATATAATATAATGCGGATTTTCCTATTCGTTCTCTGTAAAAAGAAAATGTTATGGATGATTTGTCAGTCATTTTCCCCGTCATCAAGCTCATTGCTCAGAATCTAAGAGTGCGTTGCCGCTTCAACTTTTCCCCGTCATCCCGTGCTCCGACACGGGATCTAAGCTCGCTGAATCACTTCTACGGTCAATTTATTGAATGCGAGCTTGCCGTTTTCTCTGATTTCGAGGGCGGCCTTGAAGGTGGTTTCGTTCTTCTTGAAGGGCTCGAGCACAGGCGTTTCACTCCCTCCAACTAGGGGGCTTTTGGGGGACTTCAAAAAACAGCCGGCCTGCGAAAGCTGTTGGTTGTTTTTTTTAATTAAATATTCCGCAGAAATATAAATCTTAACTTCCCAAAATTTTGTGCCTAAAAATTTAGGACCCGCGAAATATCGCAGGTCCTAGTTTCTACCCCCTGATGAAATTCAGTATCTCATCGTACGTCCGGTCGCTCTTGCCG
>JAZLIJ010000317.1:0-7354 GCA_045617325.1 Fibrobacter sp. | reverse complement strand
ACCTGGCGCTCGAAAATAAAAATGCAAGCATTTTTGCTTTACTCGCTTAAAGGTTTGTTCCGAGCCTAGCAGTTGGCCCCGAAGGGGCACAAATGCGTAAGGCGAGAGAAGCGGCCAAGGTGGACGCTTTCAGCGTCCATGGCTTCGCTCACAAATAATCGTAAACATGTTTACGATTGCTTGATTCGCTTGCGCATTATTGCTTGGGCATGGCATAAATGCCAAACCTGGCGCTCGAAAATAAAAATGCAAGCATTTTTGCTTTACTCGCTTAAAGGTTTGTTCCGAGCCTAGCAGTTGGCCCCGAAGGGGCACAAATGCGTAGGTCGAGAGTCGCGGCCGTGCTTGCATTCGCATTGCCGAGCCTAGCATTGAACGCCTACGGCGTTCGCAGCAGCTTCATAACCTTGCGTACTATTGTGCTGTTGGCACAAGTCCCGCGCCGAAGGCACCTCACTCCGCCCAAGCCTCTAGACTCTCGCAGCCGTTTTAAAGCAAATGTTCTCCAGAAAGATCCCTTGTCGAAGCACGGGATGACGTGGAAGGAAAGTTCGCTGAAGAACGTACAAGCCGCATTCCAAGCGCATCTCGCCTCCGAGTAGGCCCGCGCCATAGGCGCCACTCTTCTCCCTAACCCCTAGACCCTAGAACCTAGACCCTACTCCGCAGATTTAAAGCAGCCGTTCTCCAAAGAGATCCCGTGTCGGAGTTCAAGATGACGAGGAAGGCTCATTCGCAGCAGCTTCATAACCTTGCCAGGTCATCACTTTCCACTTCCTACCGCCTACTTCCTAACGTCTACTTACTTTGCCGGGAATGCCAAGAAGCCGCCAACCACATTGAACACGCGTTCGTAGCCATTCTGGATGAGGAAATGGGATGCAGCCATGCTTCGCTTTCCGCTGCGGCAGTAAATCAGCAAATCCTTGTCCTTCGGGAATTCGCCGAGACGCTGCTGAATTTCCTGAAGCGGAATATTGACAGCCCCAGGAGCGGCACCTTCCGCAACTTCACCCGGAGTACGCACGTCAATCAGTGCGGCGCCGGCCTTCTGCATCTCAAGAGCCTTGTTCCAGTCCACATTCGTAATCGAAGCCGCCTTCTTTTCCGGAAGCGGAGCCGCAGGAGCGGGTTGAGCAACCGGAGCGGGCTTAGCCTGCGGAACAGGAGCAACCTTGGAAGATTCCTTCGTTTCATCAGAACAGGCGACTCCCATCAAAAGTGCGAGCAGAGATACAGCAAAAATTTTTTTCATTATTAGGACTCCATTGATTTGATTTGTTTCAAATACCCAACCATGGGCAAACATATATAAAAACCGACAACCCGATTCACCACATCCCCAGTTTTTCGCACAGGGTATGAATTGAACAAAAAATGCGCATTTTCATCTTTCAAATACGCAACAACGGGACGATTTCGACCTTCCTCGAAAGCCTCAGAAACGGCATTGAAGAAAAACGACATGAATACAGGATTCGAGGCCTCATCCAATTTTTTTCCCTTAACTGCTTCTGGATTTTCCAAGCCACAATCAAGTGCAAAAGACTGATTACAGTCACAGACGACAAAATCCCTGTCCACCACAAAAAAACGCGAAAGCGGAAGAGAAGCAATAACTTCAAAAACAGCCTCACGTTCCTCTTCAATTTCAAGTACAGCACTATCAACCATCACAGATATTTTGCGAGCGGCCCCAAGAACGATAATCCGTTCATCTTCGCCATACGACAAATGCCCTCTAAACTCGTACCATACCATTTTTCCATTCGCCCCACGGCAGCGCAATTTCACAGGAGCAAAGTGAATATTCTCATTTACAAATCCAGAAGACCTCAAAACGCAATCATTCATCAACCTTTCAAGCAACTCAAAATCTTCCTGCAGCATGAGATTATTCACATCGACAACGCCTAAAGTTTCAGGAATAGGCTTGCCATCATCATCCAGCATCGGAGACAAAAGAGTCATAACGCGCTTTTCCATATCGAACATCCAAAGCAAATCACCAGTATTCTGCATTAGACAATCCAATTTCTTTTGCACCGATTCCAGCTTACGCTGCTCATTCACGACACTTGAAATATTCTTAATTAGGCAAACATACTGCATTTCATCTACAGACAAATGCTTCACGGAGCACCGCATTTCAAACCAAATAACCTCGTCATTTTCACGCCTATACGAAAAAATAAAAGGCATTTTATCGTGCGTCTCGACATCGTTCAGGTAAAGTTTTAAACGAGCCCAGTCCTTAGACGGAAGAATGTCCTGAAAAGATCGTCCCTTATTCAAATCGTCGAAAAGCGGATCGCTCATGAACTGCGGTTGGGAATATAGGAACTCCAGCTTTCGCGAAAGCACCACGATAAATTCCCCAAGCAGTCCACGTTCGTCTTCAAAGCATGTATAGATTTTCTGTTTTTGCTTTCCATCATGCACCAAGAGCACTGCTATAACAAAAGCAAGTAGCAAAATGATGCAGACAAAAATCCAGACGATGTTCCAATCAAAGACGGCATTCATATCTCACAAGATAATCATTTTTTCACCCTCCTGCACACACCCAAACCGTTCCACCCCAGCGAATTTGCAGCAAAACCATGTGCATAGAATATTCCATAGGCTCCCAAAGCCACATTTACCGAAACAGCGACAGCAAAATCAGGAAATCGGTACGATGTTTTCAAAGAAAAATTTTTCCACAAGAAGTCAAAACCCAATGCCAATTTTTCAAAACCGCTTTCGGCAAACAGGCGTGCGTTTTCGCCTCCCTCCCAAAAGATACCGACATTTCCATCCAACCGACTATCCGTAAAGCCATCGAGCATTCCTTCAAAATGAAAACTGCGCCAACACAAATCAACGGCAAACTTGTAGCGGTGACGCGCCCACACCGATTTTCCAGGCATCCAGTCTATTTCAACACCATACGCCCCACCAAGAACAAGCCAGTTTCGGTGCCACGAAAATTGCAACTCGGAATAGGAATCTCGATAAATGGAATCAAGTGCATGAAACATGTAGAAAAACGAAAGGCGGGACGAATACAGCTGCATCTCGCCAGCAGCCAAAAGCGCCCACTCGTCCACGTCCGAAAGCCAATACCCCTCAATTCCAAAAGCAGGTTCCGAAGTTCTTGCCGGAGTTGAACGATAACCCGGCAAACCCGTTGGCGACATAAAGCCACCAAGCGTCGAAGCAAAAGGCACCCGCCCTTCCGCCGCAGCATCAACTGCAAGCATAAGCGAAAGCAGCACACACGCAGCAAATTTACGGACGGAGAAGAATGCCAAGAACAACTTCATAATCCCCCTCCGACAAAGAAACATAGCCAACGCCAATATCCAATTTTTCCTGTACAGGCACAGTCCACCATATATTCGAAGATTCAGGCAATTCCTGCTGCCACAGTTTACGCCCCGCAGAATCCAGCAACCGGAGATTCACATGACTACCGCCATCCACTTTCACTCTAAAAGGCGCTCCACCACGCTTCACCACGCGAGAAGAAACTTTATACGTAAACGGAGTCTGCGATGCGTCTGTCCGCACGGATCGTCCTTGATATCCGGGCGTATTCTCCACCTTTCCCGTCTGCGGACTAAACCCAGACGGGCAATCTGCAGAACGGCGTTCCCAACCAACACTATCGATTACACCATTCCGAAAGCACAATCGCAAAAAACCGGACGCATTATTTAAAAAGCCCAAAGATACCTGCACAAGGCGAGTATCGTCAAAGCCAATCGCCGACCGTAGCGAAAGCGTATCCTTCGAAATGAGAAACGTCTCGTAAGGTCGCACAGAATCAAGGGCACTGCCAAAAGCACCGCCTTTATCGCAAAAATGGAACTCAGAAAGCGGAAGCGCATGTGAAGTCGCATTGAAAAGTTCGACCCACTCCGGTTCAGGCTCCTCCGGGCAATGATGTATTTCAGTCACCTTGATGGGCGACTTTTCTGGCAAAAGCAAAAGCGTATCCACAACATTGTTCAAGGCATAATCGTCGTCAGGCAAAAGCAAACGCAGCCAAACGGACTCTCCCGAAATCTTTATACTGCTGAAATTTTCGCGAACTGACGCGGAATCCAGCCGCCAGCCGTCCATCCGCTCCAGGTCCAGTGATTCAATACGCACCACCGAAGAGCTACAGCCATCTAATTCTCCGGAAACACTCCAGCCACCAGAAGCATATTCCGCAGTCACTTTGCCAAAACCACAATCGTCAACATCATGTTCATACATCGGATTTGCAAAACCCAACGTCGCTTCGGAGTACACCCACTCCGCCGACTCCCCAACACGCTGCAAAGCCTTCCCTGTCTTGGGCTTCGGAAGCGTCACGGAATCGCTACAGGCGCCAACAACCAAGTTCCAGGATGAAGTTCTAGAATTCGGCAGGGACAATTTACCAAGTCCCGCACACGCAAGACGTTCCCGCCGAGGACATGCCGCGGAATCATGCAAAAGCAAGAGCCTATCCGCATCGGGAAACGGAAGTGCAATCGCCTCGCGCGAATCAAAACTGATTTTCAGAGAATCAGCCCTATATTCGTCCAGCCGAATTTCAACAAATTCCCCCTCCAAATCACTCACTTCCGTCGGATCGGGGAAAAATTCAACAAATACCGGACAGGCCGGCAAAACAGAAAAAAACGCAGGCAACATGCCAAGCGCATACGCAAATGGTTTCAAGACACCCTCCCGGGCATCCGCCTTTAAAATATATCAGGCGGCAATCAATCGACCACGTGGTCGTTGGGGAGAATATACGGAAGCGGGTTTACAGGCGACCCGTTGACCCACACTTCATAATGGAGATGCGGACCCACAGAACGACCAGTATTACCCATATAGCCAAGAATTTGATAACGATGTACGAAAAAACCGGGTTTGACAACGGACATTTGCATGTGACCATATCGGGTCTTGATTCCGTTACCATGATTCAAAACTACAAAATTTCCAAAACTTGTGCTCGGCTGGGCGATTTCGACAACACCATCCGCCGGTGCAAAAATCGGCGTCCAGCGGTCATTGCCAATATCGATACCCTGATGCATTTTGCCAACTTCGCCAGTTATCGGATGCACACGCGGTCCAAATGCCGAAGCATAACGCCCTTGCGTCGGTGAAATTGAAGGATAGAAGCGCCATTGAGAAAGGCTCTGATCAATATACTTGGTCAATGAGGCAAATGAAGATGCATTATTTGCAATTTTCCCTTGGACACGCCGAGCCTCTTCTTTCAAGTGCGCAGCCCTCTCAAAAACAGGGGATGCCTTGCGCAAAAGTTGCACATCGGGAGCAAGGAGACCGCCAGTAGACAATTCCCTGGTCTCCTCGTCAAGAACAGGCAACCCGTATTTCGCCTGGAGCATCTGTTCCGCCTTCAGAAAATCGCCAGCTGTCTGAGACATTTCACCAATCGAATTTTCTATCTGCGAAAGTTCCTCATTCAGTTTTTGACGATCCGAAAGCGCATGGTACAGAAGACCACTATAGAGAGTTGTCGTCAAAATCTGCACAACAAAAAAGAGAATGCCCACCACCAAGATCACACGAATCAGAGGCCAACAGAAAAGTATCGCTGGAAGTTGCAGCGTCACCGACTTTGACGAGTTCTGAAAATGAAGTGTGGTCTTAACAAAATTCACGAGTTGCAAAATATAAAAAAAGCAACACTTTATCAACAAAAAACTGCCAATTCTTTATAAAAAAAAAGCAACATTCAAAATAAGAATTTTGTAAGAAAATTTTCTAAAAAAGATCTATTTCTATAATTTTCCCCTTCAACATTGTGAGTCACATCACAAGAAAACGCCGTTTTTCACCCTAAAAAACAGCTTTTTCGTTCAAAACACCCTATACAGGATTGTCCAAATCCACAAATTTTGCGGACAAATTCAACTCTGATTGAATCTTTTCGGCAAGGGCGCGCACACCAAAAATTTCAGTCCGATGATGCCCAAACGTCAGCAAATTCACCCCCTTTTCTTCACAAAGAATAGGCACGGACTCCTTAATTTCGCCAGTAATGAAAGCGTCACATCCAAGGCTCATCGCCTCCTGGATACCAGAAGCCCCGCTGCCGCTGCATATAGCCACTTTTTTTATCTGCTCCGGTCCAAAGAAGAAGGCGTCACGCACGCCATGTACAAAAACGTTGCAAGCGCTATCCTGAAATTCCGCACGTGAAGCAGGCGAATCCCAGCTACCAACAACACCGATATTCTTTTCGCCCTCCTGCATAAAGCCGCCTATCACATTCAAGCCAAGCGCCTTCGCAATCTGGACGTTATTGCCAACTTCCATGTGCGCATCGAGCGGCAAATGGAAGCCGTACAGAGAAATTCCGTTTTGCATGAGGCGACGCATACGTTCGCCAAACTTTCCAACAAGCAGGCGGTCCTCCCCTTTCCAAAAGCCATTCGGATGATGCACAATAATGCAGTCCGCCTGTGCCTCAATAGCCGCATCAATCAAACTGTCGCGAAAAGAGACGCCAGTAACAACCTTGGTCACCTTATCATTTGCTTCAACGCACAATCCATTTGGACAGTAATCTTCAAAAGACTTAGGCTCCAGCAAGTCATCAAGCCAACCGGAAAAGAATGACAGTTCCATTTTCGCCCCTTTACATTATTTGGTAAAATTTTCAATTGAACTGAAATCAAATCAGTTCGTCGTAAGACTTTTGTAATATATCTTTTTTTTTCGGAAAGACGCAAAAAAAACGACAGCAACAAAAAAGTCATTTCCCTAACTAGTTGATAGTAAAGCAATTACGAGAATTTCGCTATTTTTTTCAAAAGCGTCGCTAATCATTAAAAAGAACGCTTTTCAAGCGGTTTTCGGCGATTTGGTCCGTATGCAGCGGCAGAACGCTTGCGCGAAACACGGACCAAACAAGCAATTTTGGCGATTTGGTCCGTACGCGGCAGGAGAACGCTTGCGCGAAACACGGACCAAACAAGCAATTTCAGCGATTTGGTCCGTATGCAACAGGCAAAAGGCGGCGCATTATACGGACCAAACGAGCAATTTCGGCAATTTAGTCCGTATGCGGCGGAAGAACGCTTGCACAAAACACGGACCAAAAAGCGGTTTTCGGCAATTTGGTCCGTATGCGGCGGAAGAACGCTTGCGCGAAACACGGACCAAACGAGCAATTTCGGCAATTTGGTCCGTATGCGGCGGAAGAACGCTTGCACAAAACACGGACCAAAAAGCGGTTTTCGGCAATTTGGTCCGTACGCGGCGGGTGGAACGTCGTGCAAAACACGGACCAAACAAGCAATTTCAGCGATTTGGTCCGTATGCAACAGGCAAAAGGCGGCGCATTATACGG
>JAZLIJ010000316.1:0-1096 GCA_045617325.1 Fibrobacter sp. | reverse complement strand
ATTCCCGCCAAGGCAAGATTGTTTTGCACCATAAAGAATCCGAGGAACAAAAGCAGGCAGGCGCTGATTTTTAGCACAATGTTCTGCAAGTTCTTTCGTAAAAATCCGGCGGCAGCTCCGAAGGCGAAAAGCAGAGGTGATGTGCCGAGCGCAAAACAGAACATGGAGAATGCTCCGGCGAAAAAGCTTCCGCTGGCGATAGCATAAATCTGCATGGCCTGCAAGGGGCCGCATGGCATAAAGCCGTTGGCGATTCCTAAAAAGAAGGGACTGTGTTTTGTTGCCTTATGAATTTTTCGGGCAACGCCTACGGGCAAATGGACTTGAAACTTTCGGAGAATGCCGAAGTTCCCAAACAGGTTGATGCCCATGATGAGCATCCAGATTCCTGCCAGTAAACCGATGGTTCCGCGGACTTTTAGGGAGATGGAAACCGCATTGCCGATGGCTCCTAAAATTCCGCCCACAAGTGTGTAGCTTAAAATGCGCCCGCTGTGGTAAAATAGGGCGCGCTTGACGGGGTTGATTGTTTCGCCGATGGAATTTACGCCAAGATAAATCCCGCCGCACATGGACACACAATGGACCGATGTAAAAAGCCCAATGAGGAAAAGTAGAGGGTAGGTGGTTCCCGCCTCAGAAACCACAGGGAAGGCTCTGAAAAAGGCGAAAAGATCAAGCCGTTTGGCGATAATGAAAAGCCCAAAAACAATGGCAAGGATGTAGAAGACGGAATAGTCCCGCTGATGCTTCGGCGGGGTGAGAACCAAACAGTAGCCAGCGTCCTCGATGGCGTTTTTCAGGTCAGCTTCGGCAATAGGCAATTCGCTTTCGATGGTG
Source organism: Fibrobacter sp. (assembly GCA_045617325.1). Taxonomy (GTDB): domain Bacteria; phylum Fibrobacterota; class Fibrobacteria; order Fibrobacterales; family Fibrobacteraceae; genus Fibrobacter. Next base: position 256 of record JAZLIJ010000316.1, on the reverse strand, counting down.
AGACGGCTGTTGCGGAAACTGGCCTTGGCGCAGGTGACGCCGGGAAACGCCTTGGCGCAATTTTCCACCTTGGCTTCGCAATGGGGGCAGGTCATGCCCTCTACACGGTAACTGAATTTCATCTAGGATTTTTTCCAGTTCTTGAAATCGCGAACATGATTTTTCAGAAGTTCCGTAGGAATCGTAATGACGCCATCTTCTACAGTGTAGTCGTCGTAAGTGAAACTCATGGGGCTGCAGCCGTTTGAACCCGGCA
>JAZLIJ010000315.1:0-5037 GCA_045617325.1 Fibrobacter sp. | reverse complement strand
GACAAGAATGAAGAAGGCAAGAAGGCTATCAACATGGTGCCGCAGGAACCCATCAAGGTTCAGGAAGGCAAGTGCTGGGACTTCTTCGTTGACCTCCCCGAATTTGACCGCACCAAGATCAACAAGGGTCTTGTCAAGCAGCCTATGCTCCTCGAACCTCTGTTCGAATTCTCCGGCTCCTGCGCAGGCTGTGGCGAAACCGCTTACGTCCGTCTCGTTTCTCAGCTCTTCGGCGACCGCATGGTTGTCGCTAACGCTACGGGTTGCTCCTCCATTTACGGCGGTAACCTCCCGACCACGCCGTGGGCCAAGAACAAGGAAGGCCGCGGTCCGGCTTGGGCCAACAGCTTGTTCGAAGACAACGCTGAATTCGGTCTCGGCATGCGTCTCGGTATCACGAAGCACGCCAACCAGGCCTTGAGTCTCCTCGAAGCCGTGAACGTCCCGGCTGACCTCAAGGAAAAGCTCACGACCCAGGATCAGAGCGACGAAGCCGGCTAACACGACCGCACAAGTCAAATGCGAAAGAGAATCTCCGATAGACTTGTGCTCTCGCCTACGACGACAACTTAATAGTTGTCGCCTCCAGCTCACAAAGGCCCAGCGTGAAAACGTTGCCGCTTTGAAGGCTGCTCTCGCAAGCGCAACCGACGACGCATCCGTCAGCCTCCGCGACGAATTCGCCGACTACCTCGTGAAGAAGTCCGTATGGATCTTCGGTGGTGACGGTTGGGCATACGATATCGGTTACGGTGGCCTCGACCACGTTATCGCTTCTGGCGAAAACGTGAACATCTGCGTCCTCGATACCGAAGTGTACAGTAACACTGGTGGACAGGCTTCCAAGTCCACGAACCGTGGCGCCGTCGCCCTCTTCGCAGCCGCCGGTAAGCGCGCTGGCAAGAAGGACCTCGGCCTCATCGCCATGAGCTACAAGAACGTGTACGTGGGCCGCATCGCCCTCGGCGCAAACGACGCCCAGGCTCTCAAGGTTCTTCAGGAAGCAGAAGCTCACAATGGTCCGTCTCTGATCATCTGCTACTGCCCCTGCATCAACCACGGTTTCGATCTCAACAGCCAGCTCGCACACCAGAAGATGGCTGTGGATTCCGGTTACTGGACACTTCTCCACTACAATCCGGCTCTCGCCGCCGAAGGAAAGGCTCCGCTTGTCCTCGACAGTAAGAAGCCCACGATTCCGGTGGCAGAATACATCTACACCGAAAACCGCTACAAGCAGCTCACCCGTAACAATCCGGAAGTTGCTAAGAAGCTGGCCGACGACCTCCAGAAGGAAGTGGACGCTCGCTTCGCATTCTACGAAGCGATGTCCAAGGATACGGAAGGGTTAATCAGCCTGTAATCGGTTAACGCGTCATCCTGAGCGACCGATGGTCGCGAAGGATCCAGACCTGAAGTAATAAAGACGAGAGTCGAAGAAATTTCGGCTCTCGTCTTTTTTTACGAATAGATAGAATTATCTCTCCATGTACAAAAATTGTCAAAAAAAAGCATTATAAATAATCTATATTAGATATTATGGCTCTGCAATCAAAACTATCCATAAACAAGAAAAACGTAGACCAATGGAAAACCGATGTCCAAAAATCGGTCCTTTACTATAATGAATGGTTTTTGAAGTACGCCCCTTCAACTTATATCAAGTCACGTCAAGAAGCAATAGCTAAAGTCGAAACGATTTTCCAGAAAACAGATTGTTTAAACATGCTTTCTGTTAACATGCTGAAGGAAGTGCCAGATGCCATTACCATTCTTCGTATGGCTACAACACCTCCGCTTGCACGAGACAGGCTTGTTGGTTTAGCCGACATTCCTAGAGACTTTATAAAAAAACTCGAAGAAGGAACTCTTCCAAGCAAGCTTTCTGAATCGCAAGCAAATCTCATCCTTGGCAAGATAATTGCTATAGTCAATAAAATCCTTGACAAAGATATTATGCCTTGGCTAGAGAAAAAGGCAACACCTGATGAAATTGATCGACTATTGGCAAAGCAAATTATCGGAGATCGTGTTTGTGGTTCTTTAGCAGATCCTCTAATCCGCAATGAACAGGAACGTCGTCAATTAAGCGGAATCAAGAAATTCTTGATAAAAAGGGGATACAGATTCGTAGAATCGAAAGACATTAAAGACTTTAAATCTATGGAAGAGCGCACATTTACTTTTCATCTAAATGTGCCTGTAAAAAATGCTTCGCAGCAAATAAAAATGCCTATTGATGTTGTTGTCAAGCGAAAGAACTCATCAAAAAAGAAATTACCTCTTTTAATTGAATGTAAATCGGCTGGTGATTTCACTAATACAAATAAAAGACGAAAGGAAGAAGCGACAAAGATTGAACAACTGAAAAACACCTACGGCAATGAAGTTGAATTTATTTTGTATCTGTGCGGCTATTTTGATACAGGATACTTAGGATATGAAGCAGCAGAAGGCATTGATTGGGTCTGGGAACATCGTATTGAAGATCTTTTAAAGGCTGGTGTTTGATGAACGAAGTTGAACAAAAAAGAAAATTAATGCAAGATGCACTAGACGCTCTCAAAACGCAGAAAGAACGTAATTCTATGGGTCAGTTTTCTACGCCCTATCCATTGGCGCTTGAAATTATGCGTTATATGCGAAATCTTCTTAAAAAGAAGGATGTATCATTTATCGAGCCATCTATTGGCACTGGAGTTTTCTATTCTGCTTTTTTAAATGAATTTACAGAATCAACAAAGCGTGTTTTGGGATTCGAAATAGATTCGCACTATTACAACCCCACAAAAAAATTTTGGAAAGAAACCCCTTTGGAATTGCAACAGGCAAATTTTCTTGACCAAGAGCCCAACGACCTATTTGATATGCTTGTCGCAAACCCTCCATATGTACGCCATCACCACATAGATAGCGACGAAAAGGTACAATTACAAGAAAAAGTCCTCAAAAAATACGGAATAAAAATTTCAGGACTGGCAGGATTGTATTGTTATTTCATGATCCTTTCTTCTGCTTGGCTCAACGAGAACGGTCTTTCGTGCTGGCTTGTTCCTAGTGAATTTATGGATGTAAACTATGGAACCGCGGTAAAACAATTCCTGTTGCACAATGTCGAACTAGTGCATATTCATCGATTTAATGCTAACGATTTACAGTTTGCAGATGCTCTCGTGAGTTCCTGCATCGTGGTATTCCGTAACAGAAAGCCCCCAAAATCCAGCAAAATCAAATTTTCGATTGGAGGAACGATAAATAAACCCAATGAAATAAGGCTGATTGACGGGTCAAACTTGAAAGCCGAATCAAAATGGACAAGCTTATTTCAAGGGAATGTCGTCAACTTAGAATCACAAGTTACCCTTGGTTCCTTTTTTACGGTCAAGCGAGGTATTGCTACTGGTGACAACGATTTTTTTATTGTAGATAAAGAGACAATCGAAAAATATGAAATCCCCCATATTTTTTTACGCCCCGTTCTTCCAGGTCCACGCTACATAGATGGAAATTGCATTAGTAGTGAAAACGGGAATCCAGTCGTTTCGCATCCCCAATTTCTTTTTAGTTGTAATCTTCCAGAAGCAATAATCAAAAAGAATTATCCCAAAGTTTGGGAGTATATCAAATTTGGTATAGAAAAAGGTGTACCCAAAGGCTACATTTGCAGTCATCGTAATCCTTGGTATTCTTGTGAAGATCGAGAACCTGCGGCAATCGTCATTCCATATATGGGAAGATCCGAATCACAGAATAAAATGTTCCGCTTTATACTAAATAAATCTAAAGCAATAACAACAAACGTTTATCTATTGCTTTATCCTAAGCCTGAATACGCCTATTGTCTCAAAAATGTTTCTTTATTGAATGAAATTTGGCAGAAATTGAATTCCATTTCAACAGAAACTTTATGTCAAAACGGAAGATTTTACGGCGGTGGTTTACACAAAATGGAACCAAAAGAACTAATGCGTACGCCCGCAAACGAAATCGCCACACTCCTAGAACCCAAGAGCAACGGTCAGTTATCTCTTTTTGCCACAGCATAAAATACACTTATACGCAAAAAAGTTTCCTCTTGCGACTGACATAGACAGGGACATTTGACAACAATAAAAATCGGAGACATCCCCCAATGGAGCTTCATTTAGACTTCAAGATTATTGCAGCCAAGAATCCCGCTAAGGAACTCATAGAACTCAATAAAAAATTTTTAATTGCTGCGAGATTACCGAAGGATATAACGGGGAAACTCTGTTCGACGGTTTCGACCTCCAGCCATGGGCTGTAGAGGAATTCGAAGCTATCGCCCGTAAAAATGCCGAATTGAAAAATCCCCATTTCAACGACGGAATTTCTTATATCCGCAAGGGCGAGAATCCTGATGACCCAATCGTCGAGTACAACAACGACAAGACCGAAGGCCACATCTGTGTCGTGCTTGAACCGGTCGATTTCGAGTTAAAACAATTAACCTAGCAAAATTATGGCTGAACATAACCAAACTGCTTTTGTCTAGGAGCTTTTGAACAGATTGATGTCGTTAAAAGGGAAATTTTCGATCGATATGATTTTGTCGTAGACGTCCTGGGTAGCCAGAATGTCTTCTCTCGAAACAGGCTTGGGATTCGCGGTTTTCTTCTCGAAAATGCGAGGAGCAATGCCAATAGAACCGTTTTTCTCAGCATTTGCGTTAGGGATAGTGACCCCTTGGGGATAAGACTCGCGTAGCGAGGCTTGGTTGCAAGAGCCGCGCGGGCGTGCCGCAGGTGCGCACGGGAAGCCTTGCAATATAGCCCGACCGCACATATATGTGCGGGAACGCCCAAGAGATATCGGTTACGGTGGCCTCGACCACGTTATCGCTTCTGGCGAAAACGTGAACATCTGCGTGCTGGATACCGAAGTGTACTCCAACACGGGTGGACAGGCTTCCAAGTCCACGAACCGTGGCGCCGTCGCCCTCTTTGCAGCCGCCGGTAAGCGCGCTGGCAAGAAGGATCTCGGCCTTATCGCCATGAGCTACAAGAATGTCTGTGA
>JAZLIJ010000314.1:0-39435 GCA_045617325.1 Fibrobacter sp. | reverse complement strand
CGTTCGCAGCTGCGGTTATGAAATATCAAAATGCGAGCATTTTGCTGCTTCATAACCTTGCATGCTGTTGGCACGGGAGCGCAGCGACTGTGCAATGAACACAAATGCGTAGGTCGAGGGTCGCGGCCAAGGTGGACGCTTTCAGCGTCCATGGCTGCGCTCACAAATAATCATAAACGAGTTTACGATTGCTTGATTCGCTTGCGCATTGTTGCTTGGCCACCTGTCCTCGCGCCTGTCCTCGCTTGACGGGGATGACCGAGACCAGCATTGAACGCCGTAGGCGTTCGCAGCTGCGGTTATGAAATATCAAAATGCAAGCATTTTGCTGCTTCATAACCTTGCATGCTGTTGGCACGGGAGCGCAGCGGTTGTACTTTTTAGTTTGTGCTCATCTTTCATTTGGACTAAAAATTCGCTGATTAAGCATAAAAAAGACCCGCCGATGGCGGGTCCTTTGCTTTTTTGCAAATCTTTTTTAGTGTAAGAACCAGTAGCTGATGCCGAGTTGCAAAACGAATTTTTGCATGTTTATTACGGGGAGCTTCAATTACATCTGTAAGACCAATCTGGAATCTGAGATCCAGTTCAAGTCCGAAGTTGAAACGGTAACCACCACCGAGGACGAGAGAAAATTCATTATTGGCATAATCTTCGAAGTTTTCGACATCACGACCATAACTATCTGCACTTGCCAGTAAGTTGAGGTTTAATTGAGGAACGATTTCCACGAAGCCGCCACCATAGCTAAAGTGGGCGAGGGTAGGAAAGCTTAAATAAAGGAAAGTGTACAAAGAGTAGAATTGCTGAATGCTGAAATGATTACTGCTGGATAAAAAATACCCTCAGGCATTTGTGCTTGAGGGCTGATTTTTTTTGAAAAGGTATTAGAAGAAGAATTCGCAACCGACGTAGAGTCCAGCAGCGTCTCCGCCCAAGTAGAATTTGCCTGGAAGGGGATGGCCGATAGGATCGTCTTCTTCAAGATCCTGGCTTCTGAAGATGAAGTGTGCATCTAGCTTGAGTTGCGGACTAAGCATGAACTTGGTGCCTAGCCAAAGCATGATTTCATGGGAACCGTCGTCATCGTAACCGTATTCCTTTTTGCCAATTTCATAGGTGGACTCCGTCAAACGGGCGATAAATTTGAGACCGATGAACGGGGTCAGCTTTGTCTTTGGGATGCTGAAGTCCACTTCGCCGCCGAGGTGAAGGTCCAAGCCGCGTTCTTCTTTATGTTTTTGAAAACCCCAGAGGAATGCGCCTTCAGCACCGAAGGAAAGTCCTGACGGAAGCGCCCTGGAAAATTGACCGCCTAAGTAAAGGTAGAATTCGTTATTGCCTGGAGGTGTGCCGTCGCTGTCATCTGTGCCTATAGGTAATTTGACATCGAGAAACGCGTTTACTTGCGGCGTAATCTGGTAGCGTCCGCCGAGAATCAGGTCGCGGAAGCCGTCGCCACCGTTTTCGCAGCCGCTACAGTCCCATTCACCCCAGAACTGGTAGCCCCAACTCTGCAAGGAAAGCTCAAAATTCGGGGCGACGGTGAAACGAGCTCCGACCTTGAGACCTGCCTGGGACCAGTCGTCGTCCCAATCGTAATAGAGGCCGCCTTTGACGGAACCCTTGCCGCTTTGTAATACGGGGAAGTAATCCCATGCGGCGAAACTTGCGGAGGCAAGCATTGCTGCTGCGAGTAGAATTTTTTTGAGCATTTTTTTCCTTGGTTGTTTTTTTGTGAAATGTAGTTTAATTCTAAAGATTTTTTTTTTGAAAAGAAATGAAATGATTCATGGAATTGTAGTGTAAATTTATATTTACACTGTACGTGGGCTGTTGTGAATTTTGGGGTGTTGTGTATCACTATGGATGCTTTTTTTGTGCTTCGTTATTGATAATGTCTTGTTTTGGTGGTATCTTTGTAGTAAGAGATTGTACAGTCCAAGGTTTTTCATGAAAATTACAAAAATCTTATTTTTAGCTGTTGGCATGATTGCCCCGTCATCTTTGTATGCCGCAACCTTTTTTAACATTGGTTCCAATACCGAATCGATAGTCCTTTCGCAGGATTCCTATTCGTGTTCCACTGATAAGGTGAAGTGGTCGAATGCGTATGGGGCCAACTGCCTAGAAGGCGCGTCGGTATCTTCGGCAGGCGAAATTCATGCTTTTTTGAAGAGAACCTTGGATAAATACTGGGGCGAAAATGTGGCTGCTTCTCAGAAGAAGGCTCTTTTTCTGGGTTCGGACATTGACTTGATGCAGTTCAATCCGGCTGGAACCGATTCTACGGTTTGTACTTTTTCTCATGAACCGCTTTCTTTCAGCAAGTCGAGGAATTCTGTATTTGACGGCAAAAGCCACACTATTAGGAATATGTGTTATATCGCCGATTTGAAAAACGGCTCCATGGGGCCTGCCGGCTTTTTCGACCGTATTGATGACAGCCAGGTGCAAAATTTAGAGTTCAAGAATGCCCGTGTGATTGTGAAGGATTCTCGAACGGTGCGTGATGTCGCTGCTGTTGGTGGGGAATATCGTGCCGCAGGTGTGCTTGCTGGCGTTATTAAAATGAGTACTGTGGATGGAATTACCCTCACGGATGTGGATGTTCGCGGACCGCTTGCGGGAGGCATGGCCGGCTACATTACGGCGACTACGGTCAAGAATATCACGGCAACAGATGATATCCTTGTGAGAAACAACTTGGAAGTGGATGGTTCCGATGGAGTGTATGCAGGAAAGTCCGATTTTGACTGGGGTGCTGGTTATTCCGTATTCCTGGGTGGCTTGGCTGGTGTTGCGTACCAGGTGACTTTCGAAAACATCACGATGCGTTCGACGGTGCAGGATTTGTCTTCGGGGTCTTCGAAGTCTGTCCTTGGAGGCCTTGCTGGTTTGTTCAGCTATGCGGGCTACTTTAATCCGGCCAGTGTCTTTATCCGCAATGTGACGCTCAATTCCAATGATGCAGGTACTTCCTATACGAAAATTAGAGGAGGTTCTTCCATGGGTGGTCTCGTGGGGGATGCTTCTATTTACCAGTCCTCTACGAATGTCTCCGACATGACTGTTTCCAATGTGAATGCGCGTGTGCAAGTAAGCAATAGCCGCGGAAGCAAGGTCTTTGCAGGTGGTGTCGTCGGTATCGGGAATGTATGCAATGGCAGTGCACTTAAAATCCAGAACAGCAAGGTGAACTTTACCTTGAATGATTCGCTGAAGGTCGCCCAGTCTTATGAGTACCAGGCGGGCGGTTTTATTGGCGGTGCTGATAACAATGTCTCGAATCCGTCTTCGAGGACTGATTTGTTCCTTTCTATTACGAATTCCAAGGCGACCGGTTCTATGAAAGTGGCTGGCAGTGCTACTGCCTTGAAATCGTCGAACTTTAGCGCAAAGGCTTATTTGGGCGGTATTGTCGGTCGTGCAAAATTCGCTGCCGATGGCAATGGTCTTGCTAATGATACGTCCAACGTGAGTATTGAATCTGCCTTGAAGAGTGCTTCGGGGGCTGTCTATGTGGGCGGTTTTGTCGGTATGGGCAGCATTTTTATGTCTTCGGACTTGAATATGCATCATTTGCTGTTTGATGGTTCACTTGCGGTTGCGGATAGTGGAAATTCCGCGATGGTCGGTGGTGTTATTGGAAGTTTCCCCGATGAAGCTGGCGGATCCTCGATTTCTTTTAATAATGTTTCTGTAAAGCCTGCGTCTGGATTGAAAGTGAGTGCTGCTTCTGTAATGTCTTCTTCGCCGGAACTGGACCTTGGCGGTGTTTGCGGTTATTGCAAGGATATAAAAAACGTCAATAGGGTATCGCTTGCTGGGGATGTGCTTGTGCAGGGGAAACTTGCGGCGGGAGCCGTAAATGTGGGAGGCTTGATTGGAAAGGTGTACCTGTCTCCGGGGCTTAGCATCTCCAATACTTATTCTATAGGCAACATTTCTGTGGAAAGTGGTATTACTGCGGGCCGTAAGGTGGGGTACATGATTGGCGATGCACTTTTGTACATGACAGACAAGGTGCAATCTAACTATCATTTTGGTTCTGGCGACCTCACTGTGGATGGTTTCGGCGTGTTCAGCACGGGTGCCGCTATTGATTGGAAGGCGAATTCCGCTTTCAGCCACAATATCCGCAATGGTTCCAAGGCGGATTTGAATAGCAACAAGAACGGTTCGATGACAGAAAGTTCCATGAAGGTCGCCGAGTTTGCCGGTATTTTGAATGAAGTTTGGGATGCTGAAAGCTACGTTTGGGCGTTCAAATCTGGTGTCAACGGTAATTTGCCGTTCTTTGCGGATGGGGCTGTTGCTCCTGAAAGGCCGAATCTGACAGATTATGTAATCGTGTTCAAGGATTTTGATGGCCGACAGATTGGCTCTACGCAGACGCTCAAGTATGGTAGTACTCCGACGGTTCCTGCTTCGCCGACACGTGCGGCTACGGCGCAGTACACCTACACTTTCAAGGCTTGGAGTCCCGCTGTTGCCTCGGTTACGGCGAATATGACTTACAAGGCGGTCTATGATTCTACTGTACGTACTTATACGGTGACTTTCAAGGATTTTGATGGAACGCAGATTGGCTCTGTTCAGACGGTGAAGTATGGAACTACAGCTACTGCTCCAACGACTCCGACTCGTACTGGCTATGATTTTAGCAACTGGAGTGTCGCTTTCAACAATATCACGGCGAATACGACGGTTACTGCTGTCTATACCGTGAAAAAATTTACTGTAAGTTTTGTGGACTATAATGGTTCGGCCATATCTTCGAGTTCTATCGCTTATGGCGCCACTCCGACCGCTCCGGCGACACCGACCCGCGCCGCGACCGCCCAATACACCTACACGTTCAAGTCCTGGAGACCCGCCGTAGCGAAAGTGACCGCAAATGCGACTTACAAGGCTGTTTACGATTCTACGGTCCGCACTTACACAGTGACATTCAAGAACTACGACGGCAAGGAAATTAGCAAGCAAACGGTGAAGTATGGGGCAGCCGCCAAGGCGCCAGCGGATCCGACTCGCAGTGGTTACAAGTTTGCTGGTTGGGACAAGAAGTTCGACAAGGTGGTGGAGAATTTGACTGTCACGGCGAAGTTTACTGTAGTGGCGACAAGTTCCAGCAGCAGCAAGGCGAAGTCTAGCAGCAGTGTTAAGTCTTCGAGCAGCAGCAAGGCGAAGTCCAGCAGCAGTGTTAAATCTTCGAGTAGCAGCAAAAAGTCAAGCAGTTCCTCTGCATTCGACAAGGCGACTCCTTATATTGTTCAGGCTGGTAACGCCATCCGCGTAGGTTTCGGTTCAGGTCTTTACGATTGCAGCAAGAAAAATCAGGTGAAAATCAAGGTGGTTGGCGCAAAAGGCACCTATGTAGATACGCTGATTACTGATTCCTTGACGAAGAAACTTCCTGAGGTGCAGTGGGTCCTCGCGCCTGCTCCGGTTGGCGAGTACAAGGTGATTCTTACCGTGAAAAATTCTGCCGAGGTGACTAAGGATACGATGACGTTCTCGGTGGAAGACCGCATTACCGTTGTTCCGCGTTCTTGGCAGCTGGTGTCCTTGAACATGATGAATGTCGATTCTCTCAAGAAAATGGGCGAAGATGCAGCTTTCTACTGGTGGGACGAAAAGAGTCCGGTGGGGGATTACTGGCAGTATCGCAAGTTCAAAACCAAGGATAAAATTGTATCTGGACGCGGATATTGGTATGGCTCGACATTCGGGGCGCCGCTTGTTATCAAGCAGGAAACGCCCGTCAAGGGAACCGAAATTGTATGGAATTTGGACAGCCTTTATAGCGGCTGGAACCTTATTGCCAATCCGCATGGTTGGTATGTAGATTTGACCAAGGGAAGCGGCGGCAAGGTTGAATTCTGGCGCTGGAATTCAGAATCTGGCGAATATGAAATTCCGACAACGCTTGGCCCCTACGAAGCTGTGTGGGCGAAGGTCCACAAGGCGGTGGAGTTCAAGGTGCCTGTGACGCCGGTGTTTAGCCTTGTTGAAGATACTACTGTAACTGAAAAATCCTTGAAGAAGGAAACTGAACATGAAGTCTTGAATTTGCGCGTCTCGTTGAAGGATGGCTTGGGCAAACGTGATTCCTGGAATGTGCTTTCTGTAGGTGATGGAGAATCAATGGATGAACCGCCGACAGGTATGGGCGACCATGTGAACCTTTCCATTATTGAAGGCGTGCGTCGTTTGGCGAAGAGTGTCAAACGTGCTTCTGATGAGTTTGTTTGGAACCTAGAGGCGAACGCTACGACTGCAAGAAACGGCTATGTAAACTTTGAAGGGGTAGAGGCGCTTCGCGCTATGGGTAAGCACCTCTTTGTAACTGTTGATGGTGCGACGACCGAAGTGAAAAACTCTGATCCGATAAAAGTGCATTTGACAACTGATGCTAAAAAATTGACTGTCCGCGTGTCGAACGGAACGACCTTGGCAAATAATAGTGACATGAAGGGCTTCCGGGTGACGCAACTTGCTCAGTCGATGGCTGTGAATATTGATGTCCCTGAAAGCCTCGCCGGCGCACGAGTCAAGGTGAGCCTTGTGACTGTCGATGGAAAGGTTATCGCTTCCGGACGTGCAACAGCTACATTTGGCTCCAACAGTGTGCGGTTGAAAAAGCCTGAATTTGGAGTCTATTTTGTCCAGGTGCAGGTGGGCAGCCAAATTAGCAGTGCGCGAATCCTTGTGAAGTAGGTGCCTGCTTGTAAATCCTGCAAAACTGCTTTACAAAAGCCCCGCATTTGATGCGGGGTTTTTTGTAACTTGTTTTTTTATTACTAGATTTCTATTACATACCCAATGTAGGTTTTCTCTATTCGAGGAGCGCTTATGAAAACCAATTTCGGATTTGATGTTGCCCTGGCTGTCCTCTTGGCATCTGTTTCTGCTTTTGCGGATTTTCAATTGAAAAAGACTGGGACAACTACGTTTGAACTTTCCCAGAGCGAAGATCCCTGTACTGCCGTAGACAACAACGACGGAATTGGTTCCGTTTGGTGTAGCGAAATTTGGAAGACTTCGGCGACTCCTGGTGGGCAGGCGCCCGCATTGGTGTCGGCGATAGGTATGGTGGATATTATCGGAGGAAAGCTTTCTGATGACAATACACTTGAACTTGCATCCGATTTGGAATTTGGCGGATTTGATGCTTCAGCGAGCATGTGTAATCAATCCGATGAGAAAAAGATATTTGAAATGATTGTTTTGGTAAATTCAGGAACGATCAATTTTAACGGAAATGGCCATACCGTAAAAGGCGCCTGTTATGAGAACAGTGGGGGTGCAGGCTTTATCAAAATGCTTTCGGGTGAAGAGGGTACGAATATAACCTTTGAAAATGTCAATTTTGATAATGCTTACTTTGCTGGCTCTGGGTCGTCTGCCATTATTGCTCCAAACATGAGCAATGTGACTGTCAAAAATGTGAAAATTTCAAGTTCCACGGTTATTACCGATGGTGTTGGTGGTGGCGATATTGGGGCGGGTGCTCTTGCTGGTGTGGCGAAAGGTTCCTTCAAGGCTTACGATATTGAGATTAAGGGGACTTCTGTAAAGGGGAGCGCGAATTTCACTGGAAACATTTATGGAGGGTGTATCGCCGGATTTGTGGATGCGGAAGGGTATTCTTCAGTGATTTCTGGTGCAAGGATTGAAAATTGTGCTGTAGAAGGAAATTCCCTCTCTGCGGTTGGTGGTCTTGTTGGGGGAGTGAATGGCCAAGAGCTTCGCAATGCCGCAGGCACTCTTGTTCCCGATTTTGAAATTCAAGATGTAAAATTTAGCGGTTCATTGAAAACTTCCAATGCTGATTACGTTGTCGTTGGTGGGGCTATAGGTTCTGTAGATGGGAATTTTTCGAGTGTCGGAGTTAGAGCTGTTGAGTTGACTTTGTCGATGGATGTTGACCAGGCACCTGTGTCTGTGACTGGCAATGCCATTTTTGGTGGAATCTTTGGTTCTCTCGGAGAGTATGTGGTAAAGACTTCCATTTTGAATACATCCTACGTCGGTGATGTGCAGTGTTCGTTTGCGGGTTCATATCGTGGCTATCTTATAGGATCTATTTATGGAAGATCTATGACAGGCAGGACGTTCTTCGCCTATAATAATTTCTATGTCGGGAGCGGCTTTGGCGCTGATGGTATTGGATCGATGAATGTTTTTGCTTCGAGCGTTGCTAATCTTACTTGGCAGAACGGTGTGAATGAAGGCTCCTTGTACATAGCGAAAAACTATAGTAGTGCTGCTACTGGAAGTTCGCCGACATCTACGGTCGCTGCGCAATTGTCTGCTGAAAGTTGGGGGAACGAAACGCTTTCCGAAACGGAAATGCGCTCGCCGGCATTTGCAGGATTGCTGAATGACTATACCGACAAAAAAAGACCGAAATTTTCTGCTACAAATTCTTTATCGGAATCCTGGGTTTCTTTAGGTGATGTTCCGACAATCAAGGAATCTTCGATGTTCAGTATTACCTTGGATTTCGGCTGTGTAGCGGAGGGATGTTTGGATCATCTGGATGACACGACCAAGGCCAAGGTGCTTTCGGATATGGAAGCTCTTGGTGCGAATGACGCGAATGCATACACGGCTGTCTTGACAACCGATGCCAGTGGAAAGCTGACGACAGCGGATGCCCTCAAAATTGATGCGTTGCTGGCTGACTTGGGTGGCCTGTACGCTTTGAAGGATGGCGAAGATGTGTATGACAAAACGAAAAGCTACACTTCCGATACGCAAATTGAATTGTTTGTTCCATTTAAGATTACGCTGAATTTCAGCTGTGTCAAGGATGGCTGCCTCAATCACCTGAATGAAACCCAAAAATCCAAGATTCTTGCGGATATGGAATCTTTAGGTGCAAATGTGGATAATGACTACCATGGTACTTTGTATGCAAATGCCTCCGATGGAAAGCTGACGACAGCGGATGCTCAGAAAATGAACAATCTGATGAGCGATGGGGATAATCTTATTTTTGTAGTGAAATATTTAAATTCGAATACCTATAGCGGGTATTACAGTAATACCACAACGTTTGACGACGATAGTGAAATAGCCATTAAACGTAGTGGCTTCTATGTAAAGTATTTCATGAAGTATGGTGAAAAGAAGGCGTGTTTCGATTATTCTGATGGGGTATGTGTTGAAGAAACTCCTTATGTTCCTATAGACCGGTATATTTTGGATTCGCTTGGATTGGCTGCCTATTCTCTGCAATCTACGGAATGGCCTGACTTTATTGAAGTAAACAGCGCTACGAATGCAGTTGTCTCTATGGAGAACATTCCGGATTTTGTCGTTGGTGCGAAGGGAGCGTCCGAGAACCTGGATTATCTGTCTCCGACAGGCTTTGCTACAAGGTCCATGGCAGAAAATGTTGATGTGAAGCCGCTGGACGGACGTGCGCTGACTTTTGAAAATTTGATATCCAGCGAACAATTGAATGTACTTTCCGCCGATACGATTTTCATGGTGTATGAAACAGGAATGTCTAGGTACGAGAACAGCTTGAACATCTATGTAGATGGTGTTAATTTTAAAGAGGGCGAGTCCTTGAAGTTACAGATGACGGGTTTTTATAAACTCGATCCCGTCGTAGACGCTTCGACTTATGGAAAGGATGAGTTTGACCAGTACAATTACTATCTGTTCAGTGTCGATCCAATAGTCGGTTCAGGTGTGGCGAATGGCGTGAAGACGTCGCTTTATCCTTATATGAGAATTAGCGAAATCCCGAGCCATCCTGCTTCATTTGGTTACGAAGTTGCTGAGTGGAGAACTTTCTTTGCTGTGGAAACAACGGGGGATGACGATAAGCTTTATCAGAGATTGCGCAATGGAGCCTTGGTGTCTCACAATGGTACAGCTTCTTCAATAAAAAATTTATTTGAAAGTGAAAATGATGTTCGAATGGAATTGGAAATGGATGGTTCTACGATTTTGGAAATGAGCGATGTTTCTTTGGCTGTAAAGAAATATTTGACGGAACATTCTGAAATTGAAATTGCGACTTATGGCCTTCTTATTAAGCCTGTTTCACAGGTGGCTACCTATACGATTAAGTACGGACTTTTTGACGATATTATCAATGCGTTATCTGGGAAGAAGTCGGAGAATGAGCCTTTGTTTGTCAGTGAAAATTTCATAGAAAAATTTTCTACTATTAAGGCGAACTCCACTGCTTCAACCAGTGTCAACGAACAGGAAGGAACTTTCTTGAAGAGTCCTGCGAGCTTTTGGGTGTATCCTGTCGGAAAATGCTATGCGGATGAATGGATTCCGTCTCCCGATTACACAGGGACAGGCTATAATCGTTTTTCCAGATTGGCGACAGACAAATCGTTTACGGATGTTCTTGAACAACAGATTGCTGTATCGGGTAGCGCAAATCCGTATGCAATTACGCTTTACCCGCGCATGAAAACGTCTTGTCAGGAGAAAACTCTGACGTTGGTCTTTGATGGTGGAAAGCATGGCGATGTTCTGCTGAAGTCGCATGTGGCGATTGACCTTGAATCCGGAGAAAAAATCGATACGACAATGACGTATCCGTTCGTCTGGGAAAGTGACGAGACTAACGCTGCGGGTAACTATGAATTGAAAATTCCTGTTTCCGGATTGAACGACATCAAGTACAAGTTTACTGTTGTTGCAACTCCTGATAATGATTATGAATTAGAAGGTCTTGTCTTTACCGCTGTCAAAAATGGCGTGGATACCACGGCTCTTCTGGAAAACAACGGCATTTTTGAACTCAATGAATATGGCTTGAGCGACATGAAGATTACGGCCAAGTTTAAGCAAAATCCGAAGCCTGAAAGTCGTATTACGATATCCCTCGACCTGGGCGAAAAACAAGGCGCTGATGATGTGTTCTATGTGAAGCCGGTTGATCGTGAAAGCTCAATCAGCTTGGATGGAAGTGTTGAGGTCTTTGAAGAGAATAAGCCCTTGCCGAGTGGTATCTATACGTCTGATATG
The DNA here is from genome assembly GCA_045617325.1 of Fibrobacter sp. Lineage (GTDB taxonomy): Bacteria > Fibrobacterota > Fibrobacteria > Fibrobacterales > Fibrobacteraceae > Fibrobacter. The sequence goes on along the minus strand of JAZLIJ010000314.1, from coordinate 28,422 downwards.
TGCCTCGAATATTGGGAATACGATTCCGAGGAAGGCAGACTTCCGCTTTCTGAAGACAATGTAATCAATTCCGACAATTGGCCGTTAGTTGTTGGACTTGCCGGTGAAACGGGTGCTTTCACGTTGCATGCCAAATGGAAACCGGCCAATGAATGTGTCGGTATAGGTTCTGCTTTTAGCCAGTGGCGTCTCAGCATTTCGGGACATGGCTCCGTTAGAATCACGGAACCCTATTACAATTCTGCAAGCGGCAAGTATGAAAATAAGTACCATGTTTTTGGTGAAGGTGGCTTGACGCTTATGCCGAAGGCTATGTCCAATGAATGGCGTTTGGATGTTATGCCGGATAGCGGCTATAAATTTGAATCGGTGTACTATTTTGATGAATTGGGAAATGAACTTTCGGACGAGTTCTATAGCCAAATCAGGAGTCTGAAGGTTGTGTTTGTTGAAAACGCGGAAATCGAAATTCCTGAAACGCCTGAGAATCCTACTGCTCCGCTTGAAATTGTCAATCCGAAACTTGAAATTTCCGGAAATGCGATTCGCCTGGATATGGCTACAAACTGGTCTTCTGCGAACGAAATCGTTGCTGAGGTGACGTTGCTTGACGCTCTTGGCATGCCGATTATAAAAAATCAGAAGAAAATTTATATTCCTGTTGGAAAATCTCTGGATTTGAATGTCGCGGGGCTTCCTGTTGGCTATTATTTGGCCCGAGTCTCTTTGACGTGCGAAGGCAAGGAACCGGTGGTTTTCGAACGCGATTTCGAAGTGAAGATGGAAATCGTCGAAAATCTCAAGGATGAATGGCAGATGCTTTCTCCTGCGATAGTCGATTTTGAAAGACTTCCGTGGGATGGCGATGCCGAGTTCTTCTGGTGGGATGAAACGGACAATAGCGGTGACTTCTGGCAGTATCGCAAGCTTTCTGCTGACGAAGTTGCCGACCCGACTCGCGGTTACTGGTACAGCTCGATGGAAGGTCGTGCGCTCTCGTTGAAGGATTCTGTCCCGGCGGTGAGTGACGCCAAGTGGAACTTGTTCCATGTGTATAGCGGCTGGAATCTTGTCGCAAATCCGTACGGATGGTATATGCGCCTGAATAATCTGCCGGAAGGTGCTGAGGTCTGCCACTGGGATATGAAGGCCGGTGATTACAACTGCGTCGAAAACGTTGAATCACTTAAGCCATTTGAAGCTGTGTGGGTCAAGGTCGCATCCCCTGTGACGATGAGTCTGCCTGAGTCCCCGGATTTTGTCGCATTTGTCAATGAGGATGGCGTTACCGAACGTAAGACGGTCCCGGCTGCCGAAAATTCGAGTGGGATGCTTTCCAAGTCTGCTCACGTAGGTGACTGGAATGTTGTCGCCTCCCTTGCCGACAAGAACGGCAAGACGGACCGCTGGAATGTGCTTGGTGTCGGAAGTAGCGAAGCCGTTTCCGAGGAGCCTCCCGCCGGAATGGGCAACCGTGTGAACCTCTCCATCGTCGACGGAAAGCGCATGTTGAACAGGAGCTTTAAGAAAAAAGCGTCTGATAATGTGTACGAATGGGATGTCGAGATGAATGCGACGAGCAACCGTGTCGGCTACTTGAGCTTTGATGGGCTTGCATCTCTTGCCGCACAGGGTCTGAAGCTTTTCGTGACGGTTGATGGCAACACTGTGCAGATGAAGGACGGCGAGCCGCTGCAAGTTTCCCTCAAGACGGAATCGAAGGTGGCAAAGGTTCGTGTGGCAAAGTCTGCGCCGGTGTCTGTCGCCAAACGCCTCGACGGTCTCCGCGCAATGCGTAAAGGCGATGGTTTGCTTGTGCAGTTCGCTACGACTGCCGCTCTCGCCGGCTCCGTTGCCAAGGTGGAACTTGTGAATTTGAAGGGCGAGGTTGTTGCGCATCAGACGCTTAAGGCTTCCGCCGGCTTGAATTCGCTCAATTTGAATGTTACAAAGACGGGAGCCTATATGCTCCGCGTGTCTGTTGGAAGTCAACAGGCCGCAGGCAAGGTTTTCGTAAGATAGAATTTTCTTGGTATATTCCAAAGGCTGCTCGTAAGAGCAGCCTTTTTGCATAATTGAATATGCGAAAACGCTTATGCGTCTAAAAAATTATAGCCGAATATCATTATAATTACTAAATTTGCCCCCGTTCAGAATGAAAGGAACAGTATGACAAAAGCAAAATTCATTAAATTCATCATTGCGACAGTGCTCGCCATTGCCGCTCTCTTCGTTCCGTACGAAGCCCTCGGAATTAATGGTGCCAACGCCCTTAATCCCATTGAAATTCGTGTAATCGCCATCTTTGTGATGGCCGCTCTTTACTGGATTCTTCAACCGTTCCCGATTTGGACTACGTCCACGTTGGTAATTGTGCTCATGATCCTTACGATTTCCAATTCTGCGTTCCTTCCGTTCCGTGTGGAAGGTGTGGAACCGGTGAGCTACAAGGTTATCATGAATACATGGTCCGATCAGACCATCATGTTGTTCCTGGGAGGCTTCTTCCTGGCCGCTGCCGCTACCAAGTACAAGCTGGACTTGAACTTGGCCCGCGTGCTCCTGAAGCCGTTCGGCAAGAACCCGAAGTTCGTGCTTCTCGGTCTCATGATGATTACTGCTGTGTTCTCCATGTTCATGAGCAACACCGCTACCGCCGCTATGATGCTTGCCATCTTGGCTCCGGTGCTCAAGCTCTTTGACGATAACGACAAGGGCAAGGCCGCTTTCGCTATTGCAATTCCTATAGGTGCAAACATCGGTGGTATGGGTACTCCGATTGGTACTCCTCCGAACACCATCGCCCTTGGCGCCTTGAACGAAGCCGGTTTCAGCGTTTCCTTTGGCCAGTGGATGGCTTTCGGTGTCCCGTATGTGATTATCATGATGCTTATCGCCTGGTTTGTCATCTTGAAGATTTATCCGATTTCCGCCAAGTCCATGGAACTGAAGATTGAAGGTGCCAATGGCTTTGACAAGAGCCCGCGCGCTATCATCGTTTATGTGACCTTCGGTCTGTGCGTTCTCCTTTGGCTCTGGGGCGGTAAGCAGTGCATTATCCCGGGACTTCCGGGTCATGGCATCAATGACTATGCTATCGCTATGATTCCTATCGCCGTGTTCGCTCTTACGGGTGTTATCAACAAGAAGGACCTGAACGAAATGAGCTGGGATGTGCTTTGGCTTGTGGCCGGTGGTTTCGCTCTTGGTGTGGGTCTCCAGAAGACTGGTCTTGCCGCTCATCTTATTGGTGCTATTCCGTTTGACACTTGGCCGGCATTCCCGCTTCTGGTTGGTTGCGGCGTCATCTGCCTCTTCATGGCAAACTTCATGAGCCACTCTGCAACGGCAGCCCTCCTCGTTCCTATCCTTGTTGTGGTGGGCGTGAACTGCGCCGACAACCTCGCTCCTCTTGGTGGTGTTACCGCTCTCCTGGTTGCAGTTGCTTTCGCTAGCTCCTTGGGTATGTCCATGCCGATTTCTACGCCTCCTAACGCACTTGCGCATGCGACGGGCTATGTGGATACCAATGGTATGGCGAAGTCCGGCATCATCCTCGGTATCGTCGGCCTCGTGCTGGTGTACGTGATGATGTTCTTCCTTGCGAAGCTGAACTTCTTCGGCTAATCGTTATAACCAATCGCGAAAAGATTATGGCGCCTGGGCTAGAGCCCGGGCGCTTTTTGCATGAAGCTAAATCGGTGGTTGCGACTGGATAGCTGCTTTGCTTGGTGATTTATGAGGAATATTACTAGCTAAATAACCTCAAAGCTGAATTTAGCTAGTAAAAAAATATGTTGTTTATGACAGTGCGGATTAGGAACGCGATATTTTATTATCAAAATGGGTAAAATGCCAATTTGGCTAGTAATTGAAGTTTTGCTTTCATTCTTTTTTGTTAAAAACGTTGCGAATAAAGTAGAAAATGCTGGCTGAATTCTATAAATTGCGCTTCGGGCTAGTAAATTCGGCAAATTGAAATTTTTAAGAAGGTATACAAAAAAAGAGCCAGTTCAATGAACTGGTTCTTTTTCAGTGGTCGATACAGAACTCGAATCTGTGACCTCTACCATGTCAAGGTAGCGCTCTAACCAACTGAGCTAATCGACCATTAAGGTAGCCCAATATTAGAAAATAAATGTTGGACTGTCAAGGGGTTTTGATGCATAATTCGAAAATTTTTTGAGAAAATTTTGCGGCTAGCGGTATTCCTCGGGAATCCAGTAGCGGAGCCTGCCCGTTACGTGGAGCGGTGGGAGGCTGTTGTCGCATGTGCCGGTTTTGCAATCGACAAATTGGAGGTCTATATCGGCGGTCCAAGTGGAATCGTTCTTGTAGTCAAAGTGGACGATGTTGCTTTTTCCTGTGAGGCTTGCCTTGGGGGCGTTTTCCGTCTGCATCCATGTGTAGCCTTGAACAGCCTGGTTTTCGCCTAATACGGGGCGGTTGACCATGATGGAGAATATGTCGCCGCTTTTGCTGGCTTCTGCTCTGGTATGGACAATGAAGTAATGGTGACTGTTACGTATGTATGGTATTTCGACGTCTTCGTCATCGAGTTCGATGGTGTGGCTTTCTCCATCGTTGATTTGGTACTTGATGTAGCCGCCGCCTTTGACTTCCCAGCTGTTGTTTATGTTTCCGCAGCTTGTGAGGCTGCAAATGGCGATTGCGCCAAGGCAGGCTAAAAATCTAGAGGATGAAAAACGCATAGCCTTAAAGTAGAAATTTCTTCCTGTTGCGGAGGCTTGTTTATATTCCGAAGTTTGATGCAAAAGAATAGCGCCGGGCTTTTGTGGCTCCGGCGCTTTCTCAAAAATTGCTGAAGTTCGCTCTTAAGCGTTGCCATCGACGGATTCGTCTTCTGGAGCGCCTTCCTGCTGTCTCTGCTGGGCGATTCTCGGGTCTTCCAAAAGGTAGAGCGGGAGATTTGCGATTTCCTCTTCATCGACGCTCAAGCGCACGATGTACTTGTCCGGTCTCTTGAAGGCAAGGCGCTGCATGTTCAGGATCATGTTCACAGCGGCTGTATCAAAACCCTGTACAACCGGCTGCAATTCGATGTTCGACTGCATCGGTGGGACGACTGGCTGGCCGCACACATCTTCGATGGAAAGGCTCAACTTGTGTGTGCCTGCTTCAGAGCGCAAGTAGCGAATGCGGAATGCGGCAGAGCACTGTGGAATGACAAGAGGAAACTTGGCAAAAATACGGTCAAATGCACCAAGGATGTTCATGCGTCCGCCGATATCGTTGGCGGTTGCTGCGTCGCAAATAGCGGCAATTTCAATATTCATTATGGAATCTCCATTTTTGTGAGAGTTTTTATAAATTATAATTATATTCCAAAAAAAGTTGAGAAAATTTATGGAAGAAATCCCTCTTTGGTACTGGTTAATTGTTTTTTTCATTTTCGGGGCCTGTGTCGGCAGTTTCTACAATGTGATTGTCTACCGTATGCCGCGAGGAATTTCCCTTATCAACCCTCCTTCGCATTGCCCGCTCTGCAAAAAGCCGATTCCCCTGTATTACAATTTGCCGATTGTCGGATGGCTTTGGCTCAGGGGTAAGAGTGCCTGTTGTAAGCAGCCTATCAGCGTGATTTACCCTATTGGTGAGAGTCTGTGCGGTTTGCTTGGCGCTCTTTCGCTTTGGGCTGCCTGTGGCTTTACCTTGAACGCCTCTGTTCCCGTACTTGCGCCCGAAGTGTGGGCTGACGCGCTTGCCATGTTCTGGCTTTTGCTTGGAATCTATCCCGTGTTTGCGGTGGATTGCAAGTACAAATTAATACCCGATTCCATTTCGGTGGGTGGTATAGTCGCAGGCCTCGTGATTTCGATGATTCCCGGTGGCATCACTCCGTTTCAGAGTTTGCTTGGTGCCGTGATTGCCGGTGGCGGTCTTTACCTGGTTGGCCTAATTGCGACGAAGGTTTTGAAAAAGGAGGCTATGGGTTTTGGCGATGTCAAGCTATTGGCGGGCTATGGCGCCTTGATGGGACTGACTGGTGCTGTCGAAACGCTGATTCTAGCTGCCCTGCTTGGAATTTTGGTGATGGTTCCTGCTGGTGTGGTGGCGCGCAGGAAAAAACCGGATTCGGGATTCGGGCAAATTCCCTTTGGACCGTTTCTTGCGATTTCGGCGCCGTTCATGTACCTGTGGTGGAATGATTTGCTCAATCTGTATTTAAAATTCGCTTTAGGGGAGTAGTTTCGTCCGAATTTGCGACTAGGGAGCGCTTACTCTTGTAAACAGAAATTGTTTATGGAAGACCTTCAACAGGTCTTTTTTTGTTTATGTTTTTTGTGCAACTGTATTTTAAAGGAAATTTTATGATTGATGTTGTCGGAAAATGGGTCCTTGTGACCGGTGGCTGCCGTGGCGTTGGCCGCTTGACTGCAATAGAAATGGCAAAACTCGGTGCAAACATTATCGTGCAGGGGCGTGACAAGAGCCATGCGGAGAACGTTCTTGCCGAACTGAGAAAATATGGTGTCGAAGCTCGCGCTGTGGGCTGCAATTTGGAGAATGAATCTGAAATCGATGCCGCCTTGGCTGAAATTGACAGCTGGGGTTTGCAAATTGACATCGTGTACAACAACGCGGGTCTCATGAGCCACTACTTTACAGACTACCTGACGAATACGATGGATGATTTCCATCAGGCGATGGCGGTGAACTTTTTTGCTCCGATGAAGATTGCCTACCACTTTTTGCCGGGGATGATCAAGCGCGGCTTTGGCCGCATGCAGCTTACGACAAGCGGCATCGCGAATGAACCTGAACTTGCCGCCTACGCCTGCGCAAAGGCCGCCCTTACCAAGTTCGTCGCGGATTTCGCATGCAAGCTGAACGGTACGGACGTGATGATGAACGTCATGGATCCGGGCTGGCTCCGTACTGACCTTGGCGGCCCGAATGCTCCGAATGCTCCTGAAACTGTCGTGCCGGGCTCCATGGTGAGCGTGCTCCTCGACGACAAGAAGAGCGGTCGCTGGTTCAGCGCTCAGGATTACGTCGGCTTGTCTGTCGCGGAAGCCGTCGAAAAGGCCCGCAACGTGAAATAGCTTTACTGATTTTCCTCCTAACCATATAACACAAAAGAATCCCGACGAGGGATTCTTTTTCTGTATATTGAAGCTTTGGGTGGCGTCGCGTGCCACTTTTGAAGTTGCGATCGCTATTAGCGCTTCTTGCCTTTTTTCGGGGGACCTGGCATGAACGGGCTGCTGGCTTCCTCCTTTTTTGCGGAGGGCTTGCCGCTTAAGACTTCCTGGCCTACGACGACGGAATCGCCGACCTCGAGACCGTGGAGAATCTGCACGTTGACTCCATCGTTGATGCCAATCTTGACACGTCGTGGAGCGCATTTACCGTTGATGTTCACCCAGACGTGATCTCCTTTAAGTTTTGGAGGCCTGTTGCCTTTCTTCTTATGACCCTTGGCTCCGGGGAATCCGGGGCCAGGACCGCCTGGACCCATGCCCGGTGGCGGAGGCGGCATGTCATTTTTGGCGAAATCGCCTTTAGGCGGCATTGGCGGATGCGGCATGTCCTTGGGATTTGCCATGGGGGTGCCTTCGGCTGGTGTAAACTTGAGCGCCTTGACGGGGATGGAAACTGCATCGGGGACTTCCTGCGTGATAATGGTGCAGGTCGCGGTCATGCCCGGTAGGAGCTTCTGGTCGGGATTGTCTGCCGAAATGACGACTGTGTAAGTGACAACATTCGAGGTTGTTGTCGGATTGAGCCTTACTTCTTGGACAATGCCGCTGAATTTATCGTTCTGGAAGGCGTCTACAGTGAAGGTGACCCTTTGCCCCGCCTTGACTTGACCGATATCTGCTTCATCGATGGAGGCCATGACTTTCATCTGGACCAAGTCCTTTGCGATGATGAATAGCGTAGGTGTGCTCATGGAGGCTGCGACCGTCTGACCGACATCTACGGAGCGTTGTAGAATGACGCCGTCGATGGGGCTTTTGATTGTCGCGTAGGAAAGATTCAACTTTGCCTGGGCAACTTCGTTCTTGCTGCGGTCAAAGGCGAACTTGGCTGCCTTCATGTTGTATTCCGCCTGTTCAAGGTCTGCTGTACTTGCGCTGTTGCTCTGGGCTAGTTTCTGCGTGCGTGCGTAGACGCTTTGCTTGTAGTTGTAGTCGTTTTCTGCGGACTTGTAGGCGATTTGCGTCTGGTCCAGCGTGGCTTTCAGCTTGGACTTGTCGAGCTCGGCGATAATCTGTCCTTTGGTGACTTTCGAATTGAAGTCAACGAAAATCTTGCTGATGTCGCCGGAAACCTGTGTACCAACTTCCACCTTGTCTACTGGTTCCAGGCTTCCTGTTGCAGAAATTTCGGTTCTGATGGTGTCTTGCGTCACCTTTGCACTTACAAGGGGGCCTGCTTGAATTTCAGTTGTCTTGTCTAAATAAAAAGTCTTGACGCCGAAAGCGATTCCTGCCAATACGGCGATGACGATGATGAACTTAAGAATTTTTTTCATAAAATTTAAAATAGAAAGTTTTTGATGAAAATCTTGCCTTTTTGGATGTTTATGTCGTGACTTTAGTTGCAAATGAGAATTTTGAATTGTTACATTAAGGAGGATGACAAGCATTCGCAAAAAAGACGATAGCAGGGAAGTCCGCCGTGTTACTTGGATAGGCCTTTTCTGGAATGTGGCTTTGACTATCGCGAAATTTATAGGGGGGCTTTGGGGCGGTTCCCAAGCTTTGATTGCGGATGCCATTCACAGTGCCTCCGATTTTGTGACGGATGTGGCTGTCATTGTCGGAAGTCATTTTTGGAATTCCCCGCCCGATGCGGACCATCCTTATGGACATCGTCGTTTTGAAACACTGGTTTCCGTTGGCATTGGACTTGCCGTTTGCGGAGTAGGATTTGGACTTGGCTATAATGCGGTCTGCAACTTGATTCTTGGTACGGAATCGCATCCGGAGATGATTGCCGCTGCCATGGCGCTAGTGTCAATTATCGTCAAGGAAATTCTATTCCGCTATACACGGAACTCGGGGCGGAAAATTCGCAGCCAGGCGCTTGAGGCGAATGCGTGGCATCATCGCAGCGACGCCTACAGTTCCATTCCTGTGCTGATAGCTGTAGTTGCGGCTATCGCGTTCCCGCAGCTTTGGTTTGCCGATTCTATCGGTGCCATTCTTGTAGCATTTTTCATTCTGCATTCTGGTTATGAAATCGCATGGCCTGGAATTCTTCAAGTTGCAGATCGTGGCGCAAGCCTCGAAATCTCCGAAAAGTTAAAGCGGATTGCGCTTAGCCATCCGGATGTTATTAGTTTGCATGGGTTTCGCACGCGATATGTGGGGAGCGACTTGCATGTGGATTTGCACATTGTTGTCGATGCCGAAATGCCGCTTCGCGCGGCGCACGATGCTGCCGAGGCTGTTGAACGGATGCTTATTGATGCCGAAGAAAACGTCGTCGATGCGCTGGTGCATGTGGATCCCTATGATCCTCTTGTGGATGAAAAAAATGAAACCGATGAAAAAAAATGACATTGGCGGATTGTTTTTTGCGTTGAATTGCAGATGGAATATTCCATTTTGGTCTATTCTGTTTGTAATTGTTTGTTATAATTACGACTTTTGAATATTTTTTCAATTATATATATATGAAAAATCATCTATGTATTTTAGATAAAACAATTGGTTAAAAATAGGATTGATGTATGGCTCTCGATCAGTTTTACAAATTGAATAATGGCACTCGCATTCCAAAGGTGGCTCTTGGAACGTGGCAAATTCCAAATGAAGTTGCTGCCGAAACGGTTGCAGCGGCAATTGGTTGCGGTTACAGGCACATTGATACGGCTATTGCGTATGGCAACGAGTCCGGTGTGGGTGCCGGCATTAAGGCTGGCTTGACTGCTGTCGGCTTGCACAGGGAGAACATCTTTGTCACGTCGAAGATTCCTGCCGAGGTCAAGACCTACGAGGAAACGGTCCGCTGCATTAAGGAATCGATGGACCGCCTGGACTGTTCTTACATAGACATGATGCTGATTCACGCACCGAAGCCCTGGGCTGAGATGAAAGAAGCTAATGGTTTTGGCTATTTCTATGAGAATTTGCAAGTCTGGAGAGCGCTCGAGGAGGCTTATGACGCGGGCAAGTTCCGTGCTATCGGCGTCTCGAACTTTGAAATCGAGGATTTGAAGAACATCATGGATGGTTGCCATGTGAAGCCGGTGGTGGACCAGGTGCGCGTGCATATTGGACATGTTCCTATCAATGTCGTCGATTTCTGTGAGCAGAATGGCATTTTGATTGAAGCTTATTCGCCAAACGCAAGCGGTAAGCTTATGGATGTGCCGGAGGTCAAGATGATGGCTACGAAATATGGAGTCTCTGTGCCGCAGCTTGCCAGCAGGTTCATTTTGCAGCTTGGGTTCCTTCCGCTTCCTAAGTCTTCGCATGTGGAACGTATTCGGCAGAATTTGGATCTTGATTTTGAAATCAATTCGGCGGATATGGCTGACTTGCTCCTTATTTCGGAGGAATTTTTCTAAAGCTAATTAGGCTTGTCGCTTGAATTTTCTTCATAGATGCCCGGACGGAAGTTGCCAATGGCGATTCTTCGTCCGGGTTTCTTTTTGTTTCGTAATTCATAATTCATAATTCGTCGTCGCTCCCTCCAGGATGTTGCCAAGCGTGTTATGGAACGGAACGAAGTAAAGCTATCGGGGTGCAAATTGAATTATTCCATGTTGCATCTTTGATAAATTGTCCATACTATATACAGGAATGACGTGTGCGTTTTATCACACTCTATATAGATTATATATGGGTACGGGTGGTAACACTCGATAAAATAAAGGGTTAGAGAGGACAATATGTACAATAAGGAATTGAATATCAGGAAGTATGCTCCGATTGTGGAATCCATTTGGGGGCTTACTATATTGGTTTGTGGTTGTGCCTTCGTTTTTGTGGGCATCTAGCCGCAATGACACGTTTCGTGTTGGGATGATTAAACGCCTCGCCTTTTGGGCGGGGCGTTTTTTGTAGGAAAAATGTTGCGAAATTTAGCCTTTAATAAATGTTTACATTTTGTTAAATTTGGGCTGGAATTTGTTAAAGGAGAACATTATGGGCAAAGATTTGAAGGAACGCGCTCTTGAGTACCACGCCATGGGCAAGCCGGGTAAGATTGAAATTGTACCCACCAAGCCGCATAGCACTCAGACCGACCTTGGCCTTGCGTATACGCCTGGTGTCGCAGCCCCTTGCCTCGAAATTGAAAAGGACCATAACCTCGCCTATGAATACACGGGCAAGGGAAATCTCGTCGCCGTGATTAGCAATGGCACCGCCGTTCTCGGTCTTGGCGACATTGGTGCGCTGGCCGGAAAGCCGGTGATGGAAGGCAAGGCTCTCCTGTTCAAGATTTATGCGGGTATCGATGTTTTTGATATTGAAATCAACGAGAAGGACCCGAAAAAGTTCATTGAAATTGTGAAAGGAATCGCCCCGACGTTTGGCGGCATCAACTTGGAAGATATCAAGGCTCCGGAATGCTTTGAAATTGAGGATTCCCTGAAGAAGGCGCTTGACATTCCTGTGATGCATGACGACCAGCATGGTACGGCCATCATTTCGTCAGCAGGCCTTCTGAACGCTATCGAAGTTGCCGGCAAGAGCATCCGCAATGTGAAGATGGTGGTGAATGGTGCCGGTGCCGCCGCTAGCGCCTGTACAAAGCTTTATCTTTCTCTCGGCCTCAAGAAGGAAAACCTTGTGATGTGCGACAGCAAGGGCGTCATCCGCAAGGACCGTCCGGGGCTTACCGAGGCGAAGGCCTTCTTTGCAACGGACCGCACGGATATCAACACGCTTGAAGAGGCTCTGAAGGGCGCCGACGTGTTCGTCGGACTCAGCAAGGGCAACATTCTCACTCGTGAAATGGTCCGCAGCATGGCCGACCAGCCGATTGTCTTTGCGCTTGCAAATCCGACTCCGGAAATCAGCTACGAAGAGGCGATGGCGAGCCGTGGCGACTTGATTTTTGCGACGGGCCGTAGTGACTATCCGAACCAGGTGAACAACGTGATTGGTTTCCCGTACATTTTCCGCGGGGCCCTGGATGTGCGTGCCACCTGCATCAACGAGCACATGAAGCATGCCGCCGTCCGCGCCATTGCGACACTTGCGCACAAGCCTGTGCCGGATATCGTGAACATCGCCTACAACTCCCAGCGCTTTACCTTTGGCAAGGAATACTTGATTCCGAAGCCGCTTGACCCGCGCCTCTTGACTGAAGTTTCTATCGCTGTCGCGAAGGCAGCCATTGAAAGCGGTGTCGCCCGCAAGCCGATTACCGACTGGGACGCCTATTACGACCGTCTGCGCGATATGATGGGTTACGATAACAAGCTGATTCGCCAGTTCTGCGATACGGCTCGCAGTAACCCGAAGCGCGTGGTGTTTGCCGAAGGCGGCCACATCAACATGATCAAGGCTGCCGTGCAGGCGAAGGCCGAAGGCGTTGCCTTCCCGATCTTGCTTGGCAATGCCGACCGCATCCAGCTTTTGGCCCAGAAGGAACAGCTCGACCTTACGGGCATCAAGATTGTGAATCCGCGCAGTGCCGAGGAATTCGAACGCCGCCGCAACTACGCCGAAATTTACGCCAAGGAAAACGGCCGCAATGGTGTCGTGTTCGAAGAAGCCCGCGACGACATGTACGAGGTGAACCACTTCGGCATGATGATGGTGAAGACGGGCGATGCGGACGCTCTCATTACGGGTGGCTACTCCAAGTATTCTGAAACTATCGAACTTGCGAAGGAAATTATCGGCATTCGTCCGGAGTACAAGCACTTTGGCGCCTTGCATATCCTCTCTACGAAGAAGGGGACATTCTTCCTTGCCGATACGCTGGTGAACCGTGACCCCGATGCGGACACGCTTGTGGATATCGCGAAACTGACGCATGACGCGGTACAGTTCTTTGCGCACAAGCCGGTGATGGCGATGCTCAGCTATGCTACGTTCGGTAGCGACAAGGCTAGCGAGCGCGGTACTGCGCATACGGTCCGCGAAGCGGTTGCAAAGATTCAGGAACTGCACCCGGATTACGAACTCGACGGTGAAATGCAGGTGAATTTCGCATTGAACAAGGATTTGCGCGATGCGAAGTATCCGTTCAACAAGCTCGCCGGAAAGACGGTGAATACGCTCATCTTCCCGAGCCTTTCTGCCGCAAATACCACCTGCAAGATGCTTCTCGAAATGGGTGTCGGCGAATCCATCGGTCCTGTGCAGATGGGCCTTAACAAGCCGGTGCACTTTACCGACGCCGAAAGCTCCGTGCACGATATCTTCAACCTGACGGTCGCCGCCGTGGTCGATGCCATCGTGCAAGAACGCAAGGACGCCGCCAAGGCTCAGAAGAATCTCGAGAATCTGTGGTAAGTTGATGCGGGCTGCGCGGATAGCGCGGCTATAGCTTATGCAATTAGAAACTCCCTAGGCAAAAGCCTGGGGAGTTCCTTTTTGAAAATTTTGGGTAGGAGATGTGGTAAGCGTCTAGTTCGTAATCTTGCCGCAGCACTTTTTGTACTTGAGACCGCTACCGCATGGGCATGGGTCGTTGCGACCGACCTTGGGACTGCTGTTTTTGAAAGGCGTATTTTCCGCAAATGGAGGCGTACTTTCTGGAAACGGAATTTCGTTTTGGATGCCTGGAAAATTCTCGGTGCGGTTGCCTTGCCTTGGCAGACTGTGTGGTGTGTACCCTAGGTTTACCCACATTCTGCAATTGTTGTTGAAATCCTGCAAAAGCTTAAGTACTTTTTCAAGTTCGTCTTTGCTTTTGAATTCAAGTTTGAATTCTTCTTGCAAAAAGAGGAATTCTCTGAATGAATTTTTTCCGCGCAAACAGGATTCCAGCAGATAGGTGGTGATTTCCATTGCTGTGCCAGTGTCTTTGAATTGCTTGACGGCTTTGAATAGTTTTTCGAATTCAGGAGTGTAGGCGTTGAGGTCTAGTACGGAAAAACTCCATTGCGCGATTTCTTCGCGGCTCGGCATGTATGTAGGCTTTCCCCGCTGTCCTTCCAAAATCTCGATAATGTCATCACCGTATTCGATTCTATAATCAGTAAGACCGCCGTTATAGAAGTGAAAAAACTTTGAACTCAGGGCGCATTTTTCAAGATGCTCGCCCAGGTCCGCGCCCGTGAAATGCGTGCCGTGGTCTCGGTTCCATAAATCTGCGATGTCGGATGCCGCTGCGACGCCGTAAAGATTGGTTGCCACCCTGCAGTAGTCTGTGAAGCCGAACATGTCTCTGGAAGGCTCGTCCTTTAGGAACTGCCACAGCAGTTCGTGGGGTATGTACGCTTTTAGGTTGTCTGCATCCTTGCCGTAAAGGTAGAGCAGCCCGATTTCTGCTAGGTACAAGATTTTTTCAAGATAAATATTGTACACATTTGGGCTGTCTTGCGTTTCCCGGATTTCTTGATTGAATGCCTCTTCGTTTTCATCCTTGATGAACTTGAGCCAAAACGTGACCATGAACGAGTTCTCGTAGGTTACGAAGGATTCCGCAGTCTTTGTCAGATTGCCTTCCAGCCATATTATATAGTCGTTCTTGGAAAATCCTTTGTCTGGAACCTTGTCCCTATGCCAAAATGGTGCAATGTTTCCGTAAATCTGCTGGACTTCCGGCTTGCGTAGATTGTTCAGCAATGAATGCAGCATTCCGAGTTTAGGCGCTTCCTTGTGGATGCAGAACGGAGAATTGAAAAGGACTTGGTTGTTTTCTGGACCGAGATTTATGTTCATGCGGTAAAGGTAGGAAATTTTACGAATAAAGGATTCCGCAGCATTTTTACTTGCTACTTCTTTAACAGATTGGAATGACTGCCTGTGCGGGTGAGCGTCAGCACAAGTTCCTTGTCGTTCTTGAGATAAATCAGCAGCCAGTCTGGCGCAATATGACATTCCCGGAAACCTTTCCAATTTCCTGTGAGCGCATGGTCTTTGTACTTGGCATCTAGAGTGTTTCCGCTTAAGAGAATGTTGACGACGGACTTGAGAAGCTCAATATCTTTATGTTGCTTTTGAATTAGCTTGACATCGCTTTTGAACGCGGATGTCATGACTAACTGGTATTTACTTGGCATTGTATTTGGCTGTGGGTTCGGCTACTTTCAGTTCTTCCAGAGCGTCTTCAAAAGAATCGTATCTTTTGGCGTATACGTCTCCTTTTGCGATGGCGCGGGCCTCCTCCATTGCGGCTACGGTTTCCTCGTTGAATTCTTCTGGTGCGACGGTTTCGAAGGGAATTCTTCGCTGGATTACCGCCTGGGTCAGAAATAGCCTGATTGCGGCCGTGGTGTCTAATCCCATGGAGGCGAAAAGGGCGTCGGCCTTGGCTTTGAGTTCTGCATCTACGCGAGTCTGGATTGTTGCTATCATATTGCTACCTCAATGCTAATTTAATAAAAATTGAGTGATATAGTAATTAGTTTTTAATGAAGTTGCGTTTTTTTGGGGGAGGCGAGGGTGGGTGAAGTGGTTCGCTTTGACCTGTCTTCACGGGAACCTGTCGGAAATTCCGACAAGTTTGAAATATTTTCTGTATTCTTTTCGGGCGCATTAAACTATATTCGTATCGACATAGTTTGATGCTCCCTGAGTGTAAATGCATTCAGACGGTCATCGGACGACCGGATTTTTGAGATTCGTCTCTTATTCATTGCTGGAAAATCACCACTTCTAAATAGCAATACAAGAAAAGAGCCGAACGCTCACGCACTCTGTGCGTGGGCCGTTTGTGCTTATTTGTATTGCAGGGTTGTGGTGACCCTTCCAGCGTGTAAGCCCTTTCGGTTCCACGCTTTTTTTATTTGCTTTCAAAGAAACAAAACTATCAAGAATTTTCCAAGTGCGTCAATTCTGGAACCTTCGTTAAATTAAAACCTCATTTGATTTCGTCTGAGGCGAATGGCGAAGAACGGCTGCACATTCCTGCCGATTGCAATGTATATGTGTTGCCTCGTGACTTGTACAAGAAAGATTCAAAGCTGAAGGAACAGGGCGTGATGCTGAATTTCCTGATGGAATTGACAATGAATCAAAGCAAGACGCTGTATCTTATTAAGGATGAATGTCACCAGCAGACAAAAAACATTGACGAACTAAACAAACTGAATGGATTCTTTTCTAAGGTAATCAATTGCTCTGCAACTCCGAATCTAAAAAGAGGACAGCATCCTGATGTTGAAATTACAGATGCGGATGCCGAAAACGCCAAACTTATTAAACAAGTGGAAATGGGTGGTGAAAATGAAGATGTTGAAGTCGCCATCAATAAATTTGAGGAAATCAAGGAGTCGTATAGAATTTTGCTTGGGGTAAATCCTTGCTTAATCATTCAAGTCTCAAATAAGAATAAGACGAATGCGGAACTTGATAAGATAAAGAACATCTTGATGAAACATCAAAGTTTGAAATGGATGTATATTGTTGGTGATGGCTCTAAGGAAAAGGGTGAAACGAATGACGATGTGCACGAATTACCTCAATCCAAGTGGGCCGATCGCGCAAAGGAAAGCCTCTCTTTAATAGATGTTATCATTTTTAAAATGAAAATTTCTGAAGGCTGGGATATTCCTCGTGCCTGCATGCTATATCAAGTTCGAGAAACGGCCAGCGACCAGCTTGATGAACAGGTGGTTGGTCGTGTTCGCAGAAATCCAAGACTGCTAGACTTTGAAAAGCTGAGTGATGAAGCTCAAAAATTGGCAACAACGGCATGGGTATGGGGAGTCCGTTCCTCTAGCGTTCCAAAGACATTTCAAGTGAATTTATTCGGCAGTCCAGAAGAGATCCCTTCCGCAATAAAAATCAAGACTACTAGGCTAAAGTCAATGGGTGAAAGAAAAGATTTTGATATAGAATCTTTTCTTGATGGTAAAATGCGGGAACCTGCTCATTCAAGTATTTTTGATACCTACGCCAAACTTGAAAAGTGCGATGCGGAAATCAAGTCTCTGTGCTATGCTTATGCAAAAAATGACACTGTACGATGGTGGCATTTCTGCGACCATCTTTCTGAAATTGAAAAGGAATATAACCGGTTTGTTTGCGATTATTCTGAAAGCATGGATTTGACGAAAGATGAGAATGGCTCTGTAAAAGAAGTTTCTTTCCCAGTCAAATCGTCCTTTGCGGATAACGGCAATTATGAAAACATCAGTGACTGGGCTTGGAGACGCAAGGATGGTCATGACAAGTTTGCCTTTGATAGCGAAGCTGAACGTGAGTGGGTGTCAATATTGAAGGATGTTTCTGCTAAGTATTCCGCAGAACAGCGAACCGGTGAAATGAATCCGAAACGCGGACAAATGCGTATTGATGGATCTGCAGAGCCAGAGCGATTGAGTGACGAGAAGAAAAATGTTTGGGGAAAGAACTGTCTTCAAAATTCAGAAATAAAATTTGAATACTATTTGAATGGGATTCATTCATCGTATCCAGATTTTATTATGCGGGACAAGAAGGGCTCAAATCATCTTTTTGAAGTCAAGAGTGTTAACGTGTCTAGTAAAGCCCAATTTGATTCGGAGGAATACAAATCTAAAATTAATGCACTGAAGGCTTGCTACAAACAGTGCTCAATTCTTACAGGCGATTATTATTATTTGCCAGTGCTGAAAGATGATGTTTGGCAAATTACAGTATTTTACCATGGAGAGGAAGAATCTTTAACGAAGGAGATGTTCAGAAAATCATTTGAACGTGTGTAGGATGTGGCAAATGTGTTCGGAATACTCAGGCGGATTTCTGTCTCGCCTTACCGCATCTGCGATAGTGCGTAGAGTGGGATGATATCGACGTGTCGAACGGCTCCGTTGTCTTCGGCGTCGGTGTATTCCAAGGTGCCGAAGTTTTCGAGGGAGCTACGGAATGCCGAAAAGAGTTTTTTCTCGCGCATCATGATCCATAGGCTTTTCATGCCGCCCTGGGTGCCGGCCTTGATTTTGATGGGCGTGACTTGTGCGCCCCTTGCATCTACGTAGTCCACCTCGGACAGGCTGTTCTTTTGCATGCGGTTCCAGTAGTAAAGTTCGTGCCTCATGTTTGGGGTCTTGTATCTGAGAATTTCGAGGCCTGCTATCATTTCGGCGAGCGGCCCCTTGTTTACAAGGTCAGAGGCGCTTGCGGTAAATATCTGCGAGACTATTTCGGAGATGTCTCCGAGAGACATGTTCAACAGCCTCAGTTGCAGTCCGGAATCCAGCAGCAGAATTTTTTGATAGTTTTTGTCGGCTTCGCTTCCAAGGGGGAGGCCATTTGCGTTTGTGTGCGTTGCCGGGATGGCGATGCCCGCGTGGATTAAAAGTTGCAGGGCGTCCCGGACTTTTTCGGCTTTGTAGCCGCTACCGACTTTTGCGTATGTGAACTTTTGTGCGATTTGCGAGGATACGCTTTTGAACGTTGCGCGAAGTAGGGCCGTGTCTGTCTTCTTCTTGTATTTCGCAAAGTCGTCTTCGTACGAAACCAGGATGTCGTCCTGAATTTGCTGGCATTGCAGGTAATCGCCGGTCGTCACCCATTTGGCTACGGCTTCTGGCATTCCGCCCACCATCATGTAGGTCCTGAAAAATTCCACAAGTTTTTGGTGTATTGGTTCTGGCAGTGGGCTTTTGGGGGTACCTTGATTACGGATTTCGATGAGCTTCTCTTGCCCGTTTGCTGTGAGGAATTCATCAAAAGTCATGGGGTGCATGAACATGGAATGAATGCGCCCGACGCCGAAGGTGGGAATTTCTTGCAGCGCAAATTCCAGAAGGGAGCCCGCTGCGACTACGTGCAAGTTGGGAATGTCTTCCCTGAAAAAACGCAGAGCCATTATGGCTTCTGTGCATTCCTGGATTTCATCAAGGAACAGCAGGGTTTCTCCGGGTACGATAGCGGTTCCGCTAATGGCGGCGATTTGCGAAATGATTCGTTTTGTATTCAAATCCTTGCGGAAAACTTCCTTGTATTCGGGATTGCGTTCGAAGTTGATGGTAAGGAAACTCTTGAAGGTTTCTCCAAGATGCTTGACGGCTCTGGACTTGCCGACTTGACGCGCTCCTCGGACAAGAAGCGGCTTATGGTCTTCGTTTTTGGCCCATTCAAGCAAATATCTGTCGATTAAGCGCGAAAAATACACGGAAAACCTCCGTTTGGACAAAATCCAAATATAAGTATATGTAAAATTAGATAAAATCCAAACATATATTGCGTATTTCTTTGCGAAAAGTTGTAAAATGCGAGAAAAAGAAGGATTTTGGTTCGTGTCCACTTTCCTTGACAGGTGCAGTGCGAAAATGTAAATAAAACGATTCTGTGGTAACTAATGTTTGTAAAAACAACGATTTTGTTATATTTTTAAGAAAAAGAAATGACGATTTTGAGGATATATGATTTTTAGACGAAAAATATACAAGAAACTCCTTGATTGGAAAGAAAATTCCCAAGGGTCATCCGCAATCCTTGTTGAAGGCGCCAGGCGTATTGGCAAGTCCACCATTGTGGAAGAGTTTGCCAAAAATGAATATGCGTCGTACTTGATTGTTGATTTTTCTACGGCGTCGGCAGATATCATCAAGCTCTTCGATGATATTTCCGATCTTAACTTTATTTTTTTACAGCTTCAACTGAAATACCGAGTGTCCCTGGAAAAACGGAAATCCCTAATCGTTTTTGACGAGGTTCAGTTTTGTCCCAAGGCTAGGCAGGCCATAAAGCATTTGGTGAAGGATGGTCGTTTTGACTACATAGAAACGGGTTCGCTGATTTCCATAAAAAGGAACGTAAAGGATATTCTTATCCCCAGCGAAGAAGAACGTATCCAGATGCATCCGATGGATTATGAAGAATTCCTTTGGGCTATGGGGGATACGGCAACGTATCCGATTCTGCGGGAATGCTTTGAAAAGAAAATGGCGTTGGGTCCGGCGCATCGAAAGCTGATGCGTGATTTTAGACTCTACATGCTTGTGGGCGGCATGCCCAAGGTTGTCGAAACTTACTTGGAAACAAATGACTTTAAAAAAGTCGATTCCGAAAAACGTAAAATTCTGAAACTTTACGGGGATGACTTCTTCAAGCTGGATCCGACGGGTCGAATGTCCGCACTCTTTGAAAATATTCCTGGAGAACTTCAGAAAAACGCCATGCGTTACCAGGTCTCAAGTGTGTTGCCGAATGAGCGAAGCGAGTCCATCGGTCCCTTGCTTTCGATGCTATTGGAGTCAAAGACAGTCGTTGTCGCCTATCATGCCAACGACCCCAATGTGGGGTTGCCGAATAACAAGGATTCGTCACTGTTTAAACTTTTTGTGGCGGATACGGGGCTTTTTACGACGCTCATTTTCAATGACAAGGACTTCACTGAAAACGTTGTCTACGAAAAACTTCTCAGTGACAAGAGCGACGCTAATTTAGGCTACCTCTACGAGAATGTTGTCGCGCAGATTTTGCATTCTAGCGGGAACGCCTTGTTCTACCATACCTTCTTGAATCCGAAAAATAGGCATAATTTTGAGGTAGATTTTCTGCTCTCGCGAGGAAATAAAATCTGGCCTGTGGAGGTGAAGTCTTCTGGCTACAGGACACACGCCTCGCTGGACGCTTTCTGTGAAAAGTATAGTGCACGGGTAAGCGACAGATTCCTTGTGTACACCAAGGATTATGTACGAAATGAACAAACGACGCTTTTGCCTGTTTACATGGCCATGTTCCTGTAAAACAGCAACGGGTGAATGATTATTGTGTAAATCAAAAACTCCCCAAGCGCGTGCCTGGGGAGTTTTTTAGATGCTTAGTTCTTGCGGCTAGAGATGCGATTATGAATTATAAATTAAGAATTATAAAGTATGAGATTTTTGCATCTAGAAATGCGCGGCACCGCCGCCAAACTTTCATCTTAGAATTCATAACTCATACCTCATAATTCATAATTGTCCGCATCTCGCATACGCAATCCTGTATACCGACCACCAACCACTTTTATCGCATGTTCACCTTGGCGGTGTAGTTCTGCGAACCTTGGCGAATCACGAGGAAGGCTGTTCCGCGGAAGTTCGTGGAGAGCTCGACCGTGTTTGCGCCTGCAGAGGCGTTGAGGCTCTTTTGTGCGACAACTTGGCCGAGACCGTTCATGAGCATGGCGGTTGCCTTGCCGCTATGCGCTGCGTTGAAGGTCGCTGTTACGGAACCGTGCTGTGCAATGGCGCGGAGTCCGCTTGTCTTGACGATGGCGCGCGGAATGGATAATTCAACAGCTGGGCCTTCGCCATCTGCGTTTGCATCGATGATTTTGCATTTGGCAATTCCGGAACAGGCTGGAAGATCGGATTCGCTGTCAAACGACCTGAGTGTATCGGCAGTGCCGTTCGCCTTGATGAGTAGGATGTTGTTCAAGTACATGGATCCTGTGAGCTGTGTCGCGTAGATGTTGATGCCGAATGCTGTCACGTAGGATTTGTCTGCGAATTGGAGGCCGTCGTCCTTGGAACCGTTGGCATCGGGGAGCTTGATTGTGACCGTATTCAAGACGTCCTTGAAGTCGTCCATGCTGCCGACGTGGAAATCGCTCCAGGTGCTTGACTTTGTGCTCATGCCGAATGCATCGACGCTTGTCCAGGCGTAGCCATTGCAGCCGTTGTCCTCGTCGCCTTCGCAACCGATGACAGAAACCGGTTCTGTGCGAATCTGGAATGAAATTGCTGTGTAGTTGCTCCAGTCCTTGCCACCGGGAAGGTTGATGCGGACGGTACCTGTTTCGCTCTTGGTGGAGACCTTGGTGTTGTAGGTGACCCAGAGAGCCTTGTCGTTTGCACTCACTTCGACTTTTTCGGTCGGGACGAAACCGCCTGCTTTTTCGAATTCGGTTTTCATGGCGTTGATGGTTGCCTCATCAACGATGGTTCCCATGCCGGTGCCGTATTTTTCGGAATGGCGGATGAGTGTAAAGTGGTCCTGGTCGGAATTGGTTGTTTCGACGCCGTTATCCCAGACGACGGGGATGAGGCCGTGCTGCTTGGCTTGAGCGACTGTGTAACCATACCAGGCGGCGCGCGCTTCCATGTGCTTTTCAAAGTCAGCGTCTGTGCGGGAATAGTGCCTTGCGATGCCCATTTCGCCAATCACGACGGGGATTCCCTTGTCAACAAAGAGCTGTTGCATTTTCTTGAAAGTCTTTTCGATGTCGGACTTGGAACCTACGCTTGTACCGGAGCAGGTGTGTGCAGCGTCGGAGCCGGTCGTGTATTCTTCCCAATAGTAGAATACCTTGCCCCAGGATTCATCGGCGGGCATGAATGCCATTTGGTATGGATAGTAGTGGAATTCGGCCATGGTGTAGCCTTCGCCTGCGGGGTCAACTGGGTATTGCTTTTGGAGCAGGCTCGCTTTTTCGTGCTCGGTGCGGGGAACTTGCACAATGATTGTGCGGGTGGCGTTGTTGCCGCCAGTTGAACGCACAGCCCTGAGGCATGCTTCATGGAATGCCTTGAGGATGCCCATGCGGTCTTCGCCGAATCCGAGCTGGCCGTTGTCGGTGTAGAGCGCGCCTGAACCGCGGTGGTCATTCACTCCAGGTTCGTTGGCGCTTGCAAAGAGAAGATGTTCGTCGTAATCCTTGAAGTGATTTGCGATTTGCGTCCAGTAGGATTCCTGCAATTTGCGGACGGCGGAGGAGTCTGTTGTGGACTGTTTCCCGTCACGGTCGATGTGACTTCCGCTGAAAACGTTGTCTTCGAGCCAACCGTTATCCCAGTGGCTGTTGAGCATGACGTACATGTCGTTGGCTATAGCGAAGTCAACAACGGTTTTGACGGAATCGAGCCACCCTTTGTTGATTGTGCCATTTGAGGCATGGGAATCCCATGCGCACGGGATGCGCACTGTGTTGAAGCCTGCTTTCTTGATGCCGTCAACATATTCCTTGGTCGGGAAAATGTTTCCCCAGTAGGTCGGGTCGCCTGGAACTTCCATCGTGTTACCGATGTTGTAGCCGAGTCCCATTTTGGGATAGATTTCTGTTGCCTTGGGGAGTGCGAAAGATGCTGTTGTCGTGAGCAGCGCTGTTGCAAAAAATGCCTTGAGGAATGAAGTGTTCATTGGAAAGCTCCTGCTATTCTCAATATATATGTTTAAAGGTTTGGTGGAACGACAAACGTCGTGCTTGCCGTTCCGGTGTGCGTTAGGTCATTCTACTTGACGTTAATTCTTAACGTCTTGTTGCCGCTGATTGCGATGTAGATGCCTTGTCTCAGACGGTCAAGTTGCATGCTTGCCTTGTCGCCTGAGGCTTTTGATGTAGAAATCAGGTTGCCGTTCATGTCGAAAAGGCGGATGCTCGCCGTTGCATGCAGCATGTTTCCTTCGCGGAAAAATTCCTGTGTATTGCGAAGGTCAAGATTTGCAAGACCTGTTTGGTCGCAGTATTCTCTAAGACCGTTTTCGCAGAGAAAGACGGAGTCCTTGGTACATTCGGGCGAAATGGCGTTGCAGAGGAAGTTTGATTCGCTTGCGCTGCTGCTAGCCTGCGTCTGTGCGCTGCTGCTGGAGGCCGGGGTATCGCCACCGCCGGTGGTTGTGAAATCCTCGACGTGAGTGACGCCCTTGTTCTCGTACTTGCCGAGTCCGTAGACATCGCGCATGGCGTTGATGACGTCCACTTCGATGACGGTTCCGACCTTGCCGTACTGCGTCTGGCGGCGGATGTAGGCCATGTTGTCGTATTTGCCGTTCTCGTTACCCATGTCCCAGAGAATCGGGGTGATGCCGTTGCTCTTTGCTGCCTGGGCGACATCCTTGTGCCACTGGATGCGGCCTTTCTTGTGCTTGTCCAAATCGCTTCCGCTCAAGTCGGGCGTGCGGATGTTCGCACCGAATTCACCGACGATGACGGGGTATCCCTTGTCAACGAAACTCGACTTCATCTTGGCGAACTGCGTCTTGGTGTGTTCCCCGTTTGCGTAAGTCATGTCAACGGATTTTGCCCAGGCGTTGTAGCCGGCGTTTCGCTTGGAATCGCTTCCGAGAAAATCGGCGCCGTAGAAGTACTGCGGAATAATCGGTTCGCCTGCGCCCCAGTCCTGTTCTTCGTACATGAGCGTGTACTGGTACGGGTCGTAGTAGTGGACTTCGAACATGATGCGCCCGGTTGTCTTGTCCTTGGGCATGAGGCTTGTCGTGACGAATTTTACGGAGTTGTCGATGTTCGTGTTCGGCCCTTGAATGATGAGCGTGCGCGTCTCGTTGTTAGCGCCTGTGGCGCGGACTGCATCGACGAATGTCTGGTAGTAGCTCATCAAGGTGTTGACGTGCTGCTGCGTGATGCCCTGGTCGCCTACATTGGAACCGGGTTCGTTTGCGCCTGCGAAAAGCAGACGTTCGTTATAGTCTTTGAATTTGTTTGCAATCTGCGTCCAGTAGTTCTTGAGCTTGGTGTTGACGCCTTGATCAACGCTTGTGCCGATGTGCGTCTGGAACCATCCGCCTTCGCCTTCGTGGTGGATGTTCAAGATGGTGTAGAGACCTGCGCGCATGGCGTAATCGACGACCGTCTTGACGGAATCAAGCCAGCTTTCCTTGATGGTGCCGTTTGCGGCGTGGCTGTCCCAGGCGCAGGGAATGCGGACGGTGCTGAAACCCGCCGCCTTGATGGAATCCATCAGGTCCTGTGTCGGGAAGGGGTTGCCCCAAGCAGTCGGGTCGTTTGGCACATCCATGGAATTTCCGATGTTGAAGCCAAGTCCCATGTTCTTTTGAACTTCTTGTGCTGTTGGGAGTGTTGCTGCGGTTCCCAAAGCCGCAGTTGAAAGTATTGCCCCGAGTGAGCATAGCAATGCGCGCGTCGTGCAAGATTTCCTGGACGATTTTTTCATATCGAAGTAGCCCTTGGCCACCGCTAAAAATATTCTTGTGGAAGAATTTCTTAGAAATGGCCTTTTGAGTGCCTTTGAAGGCGCTCTATTTTTAACATCCCTTCGAACACCACTTCGAAGGCCACTTTTACCAAAAATGACAATGCCTCCCCAAAAATTCAATTTCGCGAACTGAAATTCTAGGGATTGTCACTACTAAATTTACATGAAATTAGGTGAAACATCAACGATGTAAAAGTATTTTTGCCTCCAAATGTGGACATTTAAAGGCAAAAATGTCGCAAAGCTCGTTTTTACTGCCGAAAGGATAGTCTTTGTTGCTGTTGAATGCGAATTAGTGCGCTTCGAGCCAGTCCTTGCCGAAACCGACGCTTGCGACGAGCGGGACTTTGAGCTCCATGGCGCCTTCCATTTCGGCTTTGACCATGGCGGAAAGTTCTTCCACGCGGTCGCGGGGACATTCGAACACGAGTTCGTCGTGCACCTGGAGCATCATCTTGAGCGGGAGCTGTTCGTCGTTGATGCGTTTCTGGATGCGAATCATGGCAATCTTGATGAGGTCTGCGGCACTGCCTTGCACGGGGGTGTTTACGGCCATGCGCTCTGCCATTTGCGATTCCATGCGGTCGGAACTATCGATACCTGCGATGTAGCGGCGGCGGCCACTGAGCGTTTCCACGTAGCCGTTCTTGTGGGCCTCTTGCTTTGTGACTTCGATGAATTCCTGCACGCCCTGGTACATGTCGAAGTAGCCCGTGATGAAATCCTTCGCCTGACCCATGGGAATTTTCAAGTCGCGGCTTAAGCGGAAGGCGGTCATGCCGTAGAGCACGCCGAAGTTCACGACCTTGGCGTCGCGTCGCATGTCGCTTGTGACTTCTTCCAAAGGTTTCCCGTAGATGGCCGAGGCTGTGCGGGCGTGAATGTCGATGCCCTGCTTGTAACTGTCGATAAGTGCTTCGTCTCCGCTCAGGTGCGCAAGCATGCGAAGTTCAATTTGCGAGTAGTCCACGGCGAGAATGACGTTTGCCGGATTCTGCGGCACGAAGGCTGCGCGGATTTTCTTGCCGAGGTCGCTCCTCACCGGAATGTTCTGTAAGTTCGGATCGCGGCTGCTCAAGCGGCCCGTGGCAGTGCCCCACTGGATAAAACTTGTGTGGATGCGTTTTGTTGTCGGGTTCTGCAGCGTGGGGAGCACGGAAACGTATGTGCTCTGCATCTTCTTGAGTTCGCGGTATTCGATGACTGCAAATACGATGGGGTGCGGCGCCTTGAAGCTGAGTTCCTCGAGGACGGCGGCATCGGTGCTGCGCTTTTTGATTTCGGGGAGGCCAAGCGTATCGAACAGCACTTCGCCCAGTTGCTTCGGGCTTCCGATATTGAATTCAACGCCTGCCATGTCGCAGATTTCTTTTTCAAGTTTTTCGATGCGGTGCTGCAAATCAATTTCGAGTTCCTTGAGAACCTTTGTATCAACGAACGCGCCAACGCCTTCCATCTGGTACAAAACTTTTAAAAGCGGCATTTCCTGGCTGAAGAAGAAGCGCTCGTAGTCCATCTTGGCAAGTTCTTTTTGCAGAGGTTCCCAAAGGCGGAGGGTGTAAACCGCATCTTCGGCGCCGTATTCCGTGGCGTCTTTAATCGGCGTGCGGTTGAATGTGATTTGGCTTTTGCCGCGACCAATCAGATTCTCGATAGGAATCATTTCGTGCTGCAGACGTTGCATCACCTGGTTGTCGAGCCCAAGCCCAGATTGGCCTGGAGTCAGCATCCACGCGGCAATGAGCGTATCGATGATTTGTGCGTTGTCGATTTGCTTTTGCGTAAGGCCGAATGTGCGTGCCAGAACGTGTAAATCAAATTTCGCATTGTGGAAAACGAGACTGCGTTTTTTGCTTCCGTTTTCGGTGATGTCGCAAGAACTGTCCCAGAATTCGAGGAACCACTTTTTTGCTTTGTTGAAGTCGAAGTTGCCGCCCTTGACGCAGGGGAGCGTGAAGCCGATATCGTCGGTGTGGCCGAGCGGAATGTAGTAGCCTTTGGTGACAGTTTCGGCTTTGTCGCTGCTTGAACCGCTGTCGTTTTCGGCTGCGAGGCAGAACCCCACGATGTTGCACTGCATCGGGTCAAGTCCATCCGTTTCGGTATCGATGCCGATTTTTGCAGAGATGGCAAATTCTGCTTTCATTTGTTCGAATTTTTCTTCGGTATCGATGCAAATGTATTCCGGTAGTTCTTCGGTGACGAAACTTGCCTTTACGACTTCCTCGTCGCAGTCACGACCGTCTGCACCATCCGCTGTGCTGCTATCCACAAATCCTGTTTTGCTGGGAACGGTTTCTAGCAAACGCAAAAGGCTGTTGATTTCGTGGTCTTTGAAAATTTCGGCAAGCGTATCGCTGTGGATTCCGCAGAACTTGAGGGCATCGAGGTTGCCGCTGAAGGCACGCTTTGTCTGGAGCGTGACGAGTTCGCGGCTGAGGAACGCTTTTTCGCGGTTGTTCGCCAAGTTGTCGTGCAAACCTTTCTTGGTGATTTTATCGATGTTTGCGTACAAGTTATCCATGTCGCCGTATTCTTCCAGCAACTGGATGGCGGTTTTCGGACCCACTTTCGGAACGCCGGGGACGTTATCGCTCGCGTCTCCCATCAGGGCCAAGTAATCGCGAATCTTTTCGGGCGGAAGTCCGTATTTTTCTACGACCTGTTCGGGGCCAAAATCGATGCCGTCGGCACCTTTGGTAATATGGTACAGATGTATTTTATCTGTAACAATCTGACTCATGTCCTTGTCTTTACTGATAATCAGCACATGGTCAAAGCCTGCTGCCACGGCGGCTTCGGCGGTACTTGCCATCACGTCGTCAGCTTCGTAGCCGGGTTCCGACAAAAGTGGAATGCCACTTGCTTCCATGCTTTCGCCAAGGAGCGGCATCTGGGCTGCCATTTCTTCGGGCATGGGGCCGCGATTCGCCTTGTAGTCCGGGTAAAGTTCATGGCGGAAAGTCTTCGTGTGTGCAACATCGCGGGCGATTGCGAAATGCGTCGGCTTGTGCTTGGCGAGAATGCGCAGCACCGCACCCCAGTAACCGTGCATCATGGAAACATCTTCACCCTTGCTGTTTACCAGCGGGTTCTGACTGTAAGCGTAGAACATGCGGAACGCAAGTGCGTAGGAATCGAGTAATAGTAAAGTCTTTTCGGCCATACTCGGAATGTAGAAATTTTGATTAACAATTAACAATGAACAATGAACAATGAACAATGAACAATGAACAATGAACACAAATGCGTAGGTCGAGAGTCGCGGCCGTGCTTGCACGGACATGACCGAGACCAGCATTTGGCACGGGAGCGTAGCGACTGTGCAATGAACACAAATGCGTAGGTCGAGAGTCGCGGCCGTGCTTGCACGGACATGACCGAGACCAGCATTTGGCCCCGAAGGGGCAATGAACACAAATGCGTAAGGCGAGAGCAGCGCGAAT
>JAZLIJ010000313.1:0-2034 GCA_045617325.1 Fibrobacter sp. | reverse complement strand
GCCATGTCAATCAGATTTTCGCTTGGTTTCTAATTACAGCACTAAGATAGGTGAAATTCCTGACATGGCAATGTCCTGGGCAACTTTTTGTCGCTCAGGACATTAAAAAAATAAAGTTTTATGGTGCTGCGGAATTAAGGTGCTTGAAAAAACTTTGGAGTTCACTGATTATTTGTCTACTTTTGTCCACGGCTAAAGGGCTATATCTGTTTGATTTGCAACCGCAATATAGTGATAATCCGTGGATTACCGAACACTTTAGCCGTTTTTTTACTTTTATTCACTTGCGAAACTTGAGTCAAAAATTCACCGTGGGAAAAGCAAAGCATTTACTGGTGAATCAGATTCCACGATACGTCCAGCAAATTCAAATGCTCACCTGTTTATTTTGATCACTCAACAGCTCTGCAAGCAAAATCTCAGAACTTCAAAGCCCCGAAGTGCCGCGCTTTTTCAAATTTCAGTTACACATATCTGAAAAATCAGTAGTTTTGCAACGCAAATCGAATTATCATGAAGAAAATCTTTTTGACTTTGGCAATTGCCGCAACTATGGTAGCTTGCGGCCAGCAGGGCGACAAAACGGAACAACAGCAGGCCGAACACAAGGTTGTCATTCCTCCGGGAATGCCTACGCCGCCCATCTCCCAGCCTATCAACCCGAATGTGGGTCTTGCAACGGACCCGAATCCTACTCCACAAGATCCCAATAAACCAGTGCTGAAATTGGAAGAAGGCAAACCGTTGGATTTGAGTCAGCTGATGGGTCCAAGGAAGAGTTTGGAAGAAACTGCCGTCGAGCGAATCGACACTATTCGCTATAAAGCCGAACACGGCGAAGCCGAATACCAGTATTTCTATGGCGCCTGCTATGATAATGGCTGGGGCGTTGAAAAAGACTACGGTCAGGCCATGAGCTGGTATCAGAAAGCGGCCAACCAAGGCCAAAAAGCTTCGTTTAATGCCATTGGCAACCTGTACCGCGTGGGCCAAGGTGTGAAACAAGACGATAAGACGGCCTTTTCATGGTTCAAAAAAGGTTCTGATGTAAAAGACGCGCAAGCCATGCTGAATTTGGGTAACTGCTATTATTTCGGCAAGGGAACCGAAAAGAACCTTGACGAAGCCATCGTGTGGTGGTCGGAAGCAGCCAAGTTGGGCAATGCCTACGCTTTGGCTCAGATGGGTGACTGCTATTTTTACGGCATGGGCGTCGAGAAAGACCTTGCCAAAGCCGTGGAATGCCTCGAAAAAGCCGCTGAAAAGAATGTTCCGGGCGCACAATACCGTCTTGGCATTCTTTATTATGCCGGCCAGGGCGTGAAGCAGGACCAGACCTACAGCGAACTGCTGATGAAGAAAGCCCGCGACGGCGGCATGAAGGAAGCCCAGGATTTCCTGAATAAGCAGTTCAAGAAGTAAGTAACGCTTAAAAAACTCAAGTTTCGCGAGTGATTTAGGGCGCCGCTCAAGCTAGGTCGAGCCGGTCGAAGGCTTGCTTCACTGCTTTGATTTGATTGTTGTTGTTTATTACGTTTTCAATAAGTTCGAACGGGTCACAGGCTATGAACTCTGCAATTACGTTGATGACTTCTACGATCAGTTCCCAGATTCTCTGGGCGACCGAAAGTTCGACGGTCTCACCGGTGACTTCCGCGAAGAGGCCCCCGATGGTCTCGTATGCCTCGAACCGTTTCACGCAGCCGAGGATGTTGTATTGTATCATGCAAAGCGACAGCCCTGCAATCTGCCCCGCGAAGTCGATGCACTGGCATTTCCCGAGGTTGAGCAAGCCTTTCATCTCCTTGTGAGCCACTTCTAGGCCCATCTCCTGGAGTAAAGCCTGAAGGCCTCCTTTGCATCGATGCCCGTGTCTGTGGATATGAGGGCGTTCCAGGAACCGTTCCCTTTCCTGTAGAAGAACAGCATCACGTCCATTCCGGCATGGCTGGCCTTGACGGAGGCGTAGTGGTAGCCGATGGAGCGGGCGTACTTGACGGCCTTGGACTTCACGAGCTTCCTGATGATGTCGGG
>JAZLIJ010000312.1:0-28338 GCA_045617325.1 Fibrobacter sp. | reverse complement strand
CCTTCTTGGAGAGCCCCATGATCATCTGCCTGACAATTTCCATCTGCGGAGTCTTTACGTCCATACAGCAAATATACATCAGTAATATGTCAAATTATGACAATCGTCATTTACCAACAACACTTTGGCGTAACAGAGCCATTAATTATAAGATGAATGTTAGGCGCTTCGCGCGCCTTACGCATTTGTGTTCTCTATTCATTGTTAATTGCACAATCGCTACGCTCTTGTGACACCAGCATGCAAGGTTATGAAGCAGCAAAATGCTTGCATTTTGATATTTCATAACCGCCGCTGCGAACGCCGTAGGCGTTCAATGCTGGTCTCGGTCATCCCCGTCATCCCCGTCAAGCGAGGACAGGCGCGAGGACAGGTGTCCAAGCAGCAATGCGCAAGCGAATCAAGCAATCATAAACTCGTTTATGATTATTTGTGAGCGCAGCCATGGACGCTGAAAGCGTCCACCTTGGCCGCGACTCTCGACCTACGCATTTGTGTTAATTGTTCATTGTAAAACCCTCCACTTCTTTCTAAATTTTGCGTATGGCAAATTCATCATGGTCAAAAAAGACGCCAGCGAGTGCCGCCGGCAAAAACTTCGTGCCGCACCTGAAGGCTCCACGTACCGAGTTCCCGCTTTTTAATGGCAGGCGTGTAACGCCATCTTTGGCGGGGCTTGATAAGCTAATGCAGTATTACGGTGTCGAGCTGCAGGAGGCAACGCTCAAGCAGATTTGGGAATTCCACCAGCTGCTGCGTGCGAATAACGATGACCAGGATTTGACGCGCCTGAACGCCTTCGAGACGATGGTTGAGCGCCACTATGCCGATTGCACCTTGATAAACGCATATGTGCCGGAATGGCCTGCACGCATGATTGATGTTGGCAGCGGCGCCGGTTTCCCGGGCATTCCCCTGAAGCTCGTGAATCCCCATATTCGCCTTACGCTTTGCGAACCGCGTCCGAACCGCATCAACTTCCTCAACATGGTCATTGAAAAAATGGGACTCAAGGGCATTGATGTGTTTGGCCACAAAGTCACAAGCCGTAGCATGACAATTCCCGTAGATGGAGTCGTCAGTCGCGCCTTTGAACTCATGGAGAAGACGCTTCCGCGAATTGCGAATGCGCTAAAGGTCGGCGGTCGCGTTTACTTTATGAAGGGTCCCGCTGTTGCCGATGAACTCGCCGTGTTTCATCCGGAGGACTTTGGCTACAAGTTCGTGGGCAAGCATTTTTACACCATCCCGCACAGCACTCAGGACCGCGCCTTGATCGTTCTCGAAAGAGTCGAGTAGATTTTTTCGAAAAGCGGATAGCGCGGCTTGTTCAGTAAGAAACTGAACGGCGTGACGATGAGTATGGCGTACAGGATCGCTGCTGTTACGAGCGAGAATAACGTCATGCAAAAAACGAAAAGGATGAACTCCGCATTCTCTGGTGGAAAATTCGCAACTTTTATCCACCAGGATCTTACGATGAAATTTCTGAATAGGGTCATGGAAAGCGCCTGGTGAATGGCTAGCAGCGACAAGTTGAATTTCACTGGATATGCCAGGACGAAATTGGAAATTCCACGGCAGGTGAGCGTGAATCCAAGGGCGCCCATCAGGGCGCAGGGGAGCGTCAAGTAATATCCGCAATAGCGACTTTGGAACATTATTAAGTAAGAACCTGTGCTTTTTAAAATGTAGAGACAGAGAAAGTATGTACCGACCATGAGCGCAAGTCCCACTAGTAGTGGAATCCAGCGAGTTTTCATCAGGGGCTGGTACAGAAAGGACAAATTCTTGTGGGTGAACAGGTGCCCGAAGTAGGTGAATACGATACCGAAAAAGGCTGCGTCGATGTTCCAAACCAACATAACTTTGTAGTACATGTTGTATACAATTCCAAATCCCAAAACGGCGAGGACGCCTAGTCCTGTGAGCCAAATGTTGCCCTTGAATTTGCGATATAACACGAAGAGAAAAACATCGCTGAAGAAAAGCGCCGTTAAAAACCAGAGGGCGAGAAACCGGGTTTGATTGATGGAGTATGCGATTCCTCTGAGGAAGAAAGTGTCGTCCAATGGAATATGGCACATGGTTCTCATCATGGCGTCAAAGAAAACGCACAGGATGCAAAGGCTGATTGCAGGAATGACATACCCTTTCAGTTTCTTGACTAAAAAGTCCCCGCTGCTGATGTTGTCCATTCTGAGCGTCATGCCGTTCAGGAAGAAGAAAAGGGGAACGAGAAAGGTGGATGTGAAAGCGTTGACGAAACATTCCTTGTAGCCATGGAAAAATACGATTCCCAGGAGTCCGAGGAATTTGGCTACGTCAATGTATTGGATTCTTTTTTTTTCAGCCATTTTGAGTGATTCGTATGCAGAGGTGAAAAAATAAAGTTTAAAGATGCTCTCTTTAAACTTTACGATTTAACATTTTTATTAGGTGTGGAGTAATGTTCAATTTGGATAATCAGTGCTTTTCTAGAAGCAAAACTAACCATCGGTTACTGACCACTAAAATCTGAACAACATTCCGAAGCGCATCTGGCCGTCGCGGACACCGTCGTGGTCGCCTACATCCTTGATGGTTGCAAAGTCGAACTGCAACATGTCGGAGAGCATGAAGCCGAAGCCGAAGTCCACTTCACTGCGCTTGCCGGTTCTGTCGTAGAGGTAACCTAAACGAAGGGCAATCGTGTTGGAGTAGATGAATTCTGTACCGACGTTGAATACACCTTGCAAGAGAGAGTTCTTGGCGGTTTCGAGGCCTTTGGTATCATCCTTTTCTGGGTTGAAGAGCGATTTCCAGCAGGCGATGTAGAATGGTTCAGGGTCGCCATTTTCATCGTCGTAGACGACTTCGCGGTTGTAGTCGAAAGCTACCGTCCACTTGTAGTCGGCGAGGCTCAGAATTTCATAGGAGAGGCCAAGACGCCAGGTTAGTGGAATCGGGTCTTCGATGGTCTTGTCCACATAGTAGACGCTTGGACCGATATTGGCAAGCACCAAGGCGAAGTTCAAGTTGGGAACGAAGAGGTTTTTCTTCAGAATGCCGACGTCGAAAGCGTAACCGAATGTGGTTGCCTCTTCTTCGCCAGCGGATGCGCCCGAGCTCAGGTCGGAGTAGAAGAACTTGATGGAAAGACCGAGACCCCAGTCATTCGGGAAGCGTGTACCGTAGCTTACACCGCCGACGATTTCGGAACTGTTGTAGGCGACAAGGTCGTCTGCATCGACATCACCGGAAACGACTGTAGAACCAAATGAGACGAAGTTCACGGAAACGCCGAGAGTACCCCAGTCGTTCAGAGGAATCGTCATGCCGCCGAAGAGATGGTAGAGGTCGGGAATGTTCAAGACGGGGAGAAGCTTTTCGTAGAAGGCGGTCAGCTGGTAGTCTGCGTCCTTGTATTGTTCCATGCCGCTTGCTGTACTGAACCAGACATCGTTTCCTTCGGGGAGCACTGCCCAGATTTTATTTGTGGTGAGGCCGTTTCCGGAATGGTAGTGCGTCCATTCGTCGTCCTTCTTGACGCTGTTTTCTTTTTCTGCGGTGCCGCGTTCGAGTTCTGCTTTGCGACCGCTTGCCGTGGCGTAGTCGGGCAGGTGGCGCCAAACGCCTTTGTCTGTTGCAATCCAGATGGCGCCCTTGCGGTCTACGGAAATGTCGTTGACGTTGTTATTGGCAAACTGAATCTGTTCCCATTTGCGGAGATTGAAGTGGGAAAGGCCGTTGTGGTGTGCCGCCCATACGTGGCCTGAACTATCGACTGCAAGAGCCGTTGCGTTCAAGTCCATAATGCCGTCTTCTTCGTTGAACAGGCTCCAGCGGTCCTTGTCGTTTGCGCTCTTTTTCGGGGTCAGACGGGCGATGCCGGCTCCGTCTGCTGCAACGAAGAGTTCCTTGCGGTTCTCGGACCAGACGAGGGCGTTGATTTTTTGACTTGGAAGAACCTTGCCCTTTTGCTCGAATTCCCCGTTGCGGTAGACAAAAAGGCCGTTTTCGGTACCGATCCACACGGAGGCGCCTTGGGTTTCAAGAGCTGTGATGCGATGTGTTCCGAGTTCCTTTTCGTAGCTCTTCCAGCCTTTGCCGTCGAAGCGGTACAAAGCTGTTGGCGTGCCGACCCAGAGCTTTTCTGTGCGGGCTTCGTAGAGGATGGCCGTGATGGTGTCCTTGACAATTAAGTTCCATGGCATCTTGACTTCGACAACGTGAGATTCATCATCGGCGTTTTTGATGTCGTTGAATTTTTTTACTTGGCGGGTGTATTCGTCAAGACCGCGTTCAGTACCTGCGTAAACACGGACGGCGTCCTTGACTTTGGCGTTACCTTCGAGCGTGATGGAATGGTAGTCTACCCACTGTTCACCGTCAAACTTCATGACGCCGCTTGTGGTGCCTGCCCAAAGTTCGCTCTTGCTGAAGAATCCGTCCTTGGGGCGGCTTGCCATTTTTGTGAAGAAAGGTGCTTGCTTTGCGTCTGCTGTGTAGGATGTCTTCCATTCGTCGGCGAGAGGACCGAAGGCGAGACCTGCAGGATTGTAATACATGGCCGTAGCGTCGTCAGCCATGGCGGCTCCGACTTCACCCATGCCGAGCTGGCGGGCGCCGACGGGCATTTCCAGGGTGATGATGGCGGACCCGGCGGAGAGAGCCATGGTCGGTGCGACTAAAAGAGCAAGTAGGAACGAGTTACGCAAGTTGCCTCCAATCAGGGATGTTGTAGGTGTTCCCGTGGGTCGGGATGACTGCCTTCCACCCGGATTTACTTGGGTTTTCCCAAGGTTGTTTCGGTAAAAGCTTACAATCGCAACCAAGGACGTAAGGAGGAAGAATTTCCGCGTGGTTGCGAATTTGTTCGCGGGTGATGAAATTTTCCTCATGGACGAATTTACAATACCTATGTCCCTTCGGACCAATGACGATACGGTATGTCGCTGTCCCGATTCGGTCACCTTCGTCGATAGTGCGGATGGTCTCTTCGAGGGCGGCGTTCCAGCGGGCAACGTAGGAAGCCCTTTGCTGCGGTGTAAGCTCCATTTTGGTTTCGAGCCATGCGCGAATGGATGCTTCGGAGGGCTTTACCGCCATGAGCGATTCACGGGCAGGTCTTTCAATTGCTGCGTATTGACCAGATACGTCGATGATTTGCTTAGGGTCTTCATTATCGTCGGAACTGTGGATGCCAACATAGGCGCCAATGGCCGCAAGGATGATGGACAGAATCACAATCGCGATGATGATGATGATTGATAGCATATTTAAATCCGTTTACGAATAAGTACGTACTTAAAAAAACTAGCATTTTCTATTTTATTAGACAGGAGATTCTATGCTGAAACTAAAGATTTTTCTTGTATTGTTGATTTGTTCCGCTGCTTGGGCGGTGCCTTTTAAGGTGACAACCGTCAAAACAGGTTCTGGAGACCCGGTGCATGCGGGGCAGCTGATAAAGGTCCACTATAAAGGGTATTTGGCGGCCGAAAGAAGTGCTGCTTCCAAAAATTCGAAGAAAGTAGATGAAAAAGCTGGGCTCTTTGCAAATAGTTATGAAAACGGGCAGCCGCTGGAGTTCACTCTCGGTGTGGGGCAGGTGATTCAAGGATGGGATGTCGGTCTCGACAGCATGCGCATTGGCGAAGTGAGAGAACTTTCGGTGCCCGCCGCCATGGCGTATGGCGAAAATTCCCTTGAGGGAATTCCTGCGAACAGCGACTTGTTCTTTGTGGTTGAACTTGTGAATGCCGAGCGTCCGATGGAACCGGACGTGTTCCCGAAGGATGTAGATAAATTAAAGTGGAAAGAGAAGACAAAGGGACTGAAGATTAGCGATGAAAAAGTCGGTAAGGGGAAGCCCGTAGTCATGGGTGCGAAGCTTTCGGTGCACTATACGGGATGGCTTCTTTCTGGCCGCAAGTTCGGTAGTTCCAGGGATTTGGGCAAGGCTTTGAATGTGGTGATGGGCGATGGCAAGATGATTAAGGGCTGGGAAGCTGGTCTTGACGGAATGCGCGAAGGTGGAGTCCGCTGGTTGCGTGTGTCGCCTGCTATGGGTTATGGTTCCGCCGCATTCTCCATGATTCCGCCGAATTCCACGCTGATTTTTAAAGTCGAAATCGCTTCTGTTGAAATGGACCAGGCGATTCTCGATCAGATGGACTTTTTCCCGGATACAAATGCATACAAGTTTGAACATGGCTCCGAAGGGTTGCGTTATGTTATTGTAAAGCAGGGCGAAGGTGAGCCGGCAAAGGCTGGTGCGAAGGTGCATGTGCATTATACCGGCTGGATGGTCAATGGCTACAAGTTCGATAGTTCTCGCGATAGAGGACAGCCGTTTACGTTCAGCCTCGGGGCGGGTAACGTTATTCGTGGCTGGGAACTCGGCGTGCAGGGAATGCTTCCTGGTGAAAAGAGAATCCTCGTGATTCCTCCAGGACTTGGCTATGGTAGCCGTGGTGCAGGCCCCATCCCGGGAGGCGCCACGCTTATCTTTGCAGTGGAATATCTCGGTGCGGAATAAAGAATCGAAAAATGCGTTGTAGAAAAATCACCCATAAGGGTGATTTTTTTGTAGGGTTTACTTCTGTGCGGCTAGTATCTCCAAGAGAGAGTTCTCAAGTTTTTTTGCGAATTCCTCAGACGCTTTCCCTATTTGCGAATTTTTACGAATCAAGTTCAGCAAGGATTTTGCCGTCTCGCGGCATCCTTCCATCCTTCCTTCTTTCCTTCCTTTTTTCACTCCTTTTTCCAACCCTTCCTCCAATCCTTCCTTGCGTCCTTCGCGGCGGGCGGTACCGAGGCGAGTCATAATTTCTTCTTCTGCGATCATACCGGCGGCGATCTCCGTAATACGTGTTTCCGGCAAGATGTTAATCCTCATCCTGGCGTAGACATCGTCGATGACCTTGTCATGCGTCGCAGGGGCCTCCATCGCGCTTGCCATCTGCGTGAAGAGCTTCATCCAGAGCGCCTCCGGGGAGTTCTCCTCCGAGGGCGTGTACTTGGTGAGGTCTACAAAAAGATACTTCTTCTTGTCGTAGATAGGCAAGGCGCCCGTTTTTCCGATATCGCTGAGACGAAAAACGCCGAATTCTTCGCGGTAAGCGCAGCAGAAGGCAACGTCAAAATTGCAAATCCAAATGGAATAGGTGGGCGGCATCAAGTAGGGATGTTCGTTCCTTTTTGTCTTGCGGGCGTTCCCTGTCAAAGTCAATCTTGGATTGACGACGAGTTGCGAGGCGTAAAGTTCCACGCGGTCGAGAAAATCCTCGTGGGTGGCGCGTTGCATTTCCAAATCAACGAAACGGCCGTTTGGTAGTTTCGCGTGGACATCGAAGCGGACCTCTTTGCGCCCAAGTTTGGAGGTGAGCGCAATAGAAGGTTTTCGTCGCTCGACGGCTTCAATTTGTTTATCTCCCTCCAAGTGCAGCACGGCGTTCAAAAAGTGAATCAGCGTCGTGTCCTTCGAGAAAATCCTCTTGAATACGGCGTCGTAAGTCGGGTCAAAAAAAGTGTGACTCTTGATTTCGGTAATCAGCCGTTCAATTTTCTCTTCAAAATCTTCCATAGAAAGCATCATGTTGCAAACGCTTCGTAGCGTAGGCAAAGGGATTTTATACCCTTCAATGATATACACGCTTTTTTGGGGAAAATGTTCTATGTTGTGAATTTTTAGAATAAAGTAACTTCACTGATGGCGTTTTGAACTTATAAAAAAGGCGGATTCGTTCAGTGAATCCGCCGAGTTCTAGTGTGGAGAAATGAATGATTGCTAATAGACTAGCTTTTCCCAAGTGAATACGGGGAAGCCGTCGTTGATTAGATTATCATCCTCAGACCAGATGTTGTCAAAGGAAAGGCCGTTTAATGTGCTTACAAATTCGCGGCTTACCATGAAACTTTTGTTTTTTTCCGTAGCGCCATTGGCCATTATCGTTCTATCCGACTGAGCAATGTAAAATGAATTCCTAGACGTGTTGTCGTTGGTTGAAATTCCGGCGGCGGTGCCGTTGTTTGGTGCGATAAGGAACCCTACGTTATAGCAAACCTCTATGTCTGCACTAGTAGTTCTGTTAAAGCCCACAATTCCTGATGCTCGGTTGCTTGGAGATACCACCATACCTGAATTATAGGCATAATAAATCCAACCGTGATTTGCGTAACCGACAATACCTCCAGCAATATCGCCTTTTACATAAGATTTGCGGTTGAATACTTGTTGAATTTCTGCATAGTTCATTCTGCCTGCAATACCTCCTACTTGGCTTTTGCCTACGATGTAAGAGTTCTCTATGCCTAAAAATCTAACATGAGCGCTATCGCTTTTTGTTGTTCCGCCAATAACTCCAAAGAGACCGACATATTCTACGGCTGGCTTGTTTATGTAGATTCCGGAAACGATAAACCCGTTCCCGTTGAAGGTTCCGTTGTAGTTGATATTGTTTGTGCCACCGATGGGTGTCCACTCGTTTAGCGAATTTTGTGACAAAAGTAAGTTGCCATTTTCGTCAACCATATTGTCTGGATTCAAACGGATGTGCTGTCTCAGTATGGCGTTCAATTTATTGTCACCTTTGTTATTTACCTGATTTGCAAAATAAGCTAGTTCTTCGGCAGTGTAAATCACCATATAGGATTGACCGTCTATGGTCTCTGTTTTCGGTTTTTCCATTTTTCCGTTCCAAATTTTGGATGCGTTTGTATAGACGGGGGTGATGACCGAACTGCTTGACTTTACGGAGCTACTAGATTTAATTGAACTGCTTGATTTGGCTGAACTGCTTGACTTTTTGGCGTTTTCGTCTATCCATGTGTAATCAAAGATGAAGTCGTCGTATTTGCACTGGAAATAACTTCCGTGGTCTGTTACGTAAAGACGTTCTCCGTTATTTGAAAATGTGCAGGTGCCAAGCTCATACATGGTTTTGACTGAGGTTCTCGGAATGCTGGAACTGCTTTTTTCGCGAACGCTGCTACGAGGCTGTTCCGGCGCTGCTGGTGAACTTTCGTCGCCGCATGCGATAAAAAAAATTGTAGACGTGATTGCTATGATGTTTAGCAAGCGTGTTGCAAAGATGTTTTTCTTTTTCATGTTGCCTCCGTTTGTTGAAAATAACGGAGCTCGTCTTGTCAAAGGTCTTTGCGATGGCTCAAAAAAGGTGTGGCATCGCATACGCCTATGACAGCTGTGGTAACGACCAAGTAACCATTCATCTATAGACGCAAACGACCCACACCACGCGGGTGTGAGTTATTTGCTTTTATCCCTAGATGATGAAGTTTTGGTCGTTTTCAGCTGTCGGGATAAGAGCGAACTCGAAAATATCTCAATGTAAATATAAATAAAAAAAAGAGTAAGTCAAAGAAGGTTTGACTTGCGTCACGAAGTTGCTTAAATTAATTTGAAATTTCCGTTTCAGTCGCTATTGTTCAGCGGAAAGACTTTCGTCGCTTAGGCGGTGGAGCGCTTCTTCGATTTTGTCCTGGGCGTTGAAAAATGCTTCAACGATGTCTGGGTCAAAGTGTGTTCCTGATTCTTCGTGGATGATGACGTAGGCCTTGTCGAGCGGTATGGCTTCCTTATAGCAGCGCTTGGAGACGATTGCGTCAAAGACGTCGGCGATGGCCATGATGCGTGCGCAAAGCGGAATTTCCTCGCCCTTGATTCCGTCGGGGTATCCTTTCCCGTTCCACCACTCGTGATGCGATTGCGCCATGTTGATGGCCATGTTCAGGTAGGGGGAGTTCCCCATGGTCTTGACTGCCTTTTGGAGCGCCTTGCGTCCGGCGGTCGTGTGCGTCTTCATGATGTTGTATTCTTCGTCGGTGAATCGTCCGGGCTTGTTGAGGATGACGTCGGGGATGCTGATTTTGCCGATGTCGTGGAGCGGTGCCGCCGTGACGATATTGAAGATAAACTGGTTGTCGATTTCGTCGGTGAATTTTTTTTCGCGCAACAGTTCCTTGGTGACAATTTTGACGTATTCCGCGGTGCGTTTGATGTGTCCGCCTGTGTTGCCGTCGCGGTTTTCGACCAGGTCCGCCATGTTCTCGATGACGCTTGCCTGCATACGCAGAAGCTCCAGCCGCAGTCGTTCGGATTCCGTGATGTCGGTAATGACGAGTGTGACGCCCTGCTGGTTCCCTTGGCCGTCCTGCATATACGAAACGGTCATGAAAAGTCGTTTTTTCTTGCCCTTGGCAGAAAAGTCGACGACCGACCTGAGCTTTTTCGTCTTTTTGTAGATGGCGTCCAGCACGATCTGGGTGAAATCGTCGTTCTCGGAGGTGTCGAAGAAGCTGTGTGCGAATTTTTTTCCGATCAGGTCGTTCTTCTTGCGCTCTAGAATGTGGAGGGCTGAATCGTTCGCAAGAGTGACAATCCCACTGCTATTGACGGAAATCACTCCCTCGCTCATGTTCTTGATGATGCATTGAGAAATATATTCGTTGTCATCTGCGCAATACATGCTGGACCTGTTTTGAAATTTGCCTTCTTGTTCTTTCAATATATTCTAAATTTAGTTTTTGAAGTTTTCTTTTGCATTTGAACGTCCGCGACCTATGGATAAAAAATCCATAACAAATGTTTACGTTCGAATGTTACGGAAAGTTTATTTACGTATTTTAAGATTGATGGTTACTTTTTCTGACATAGCGGACTACCGCGACTTCTTGAAGGACTTTTACGACAGACGCAAGGTCGAGATGCCCTTCTACAGCTACCGAATGATGGGTGATAAGCTGGGGTTGGATTCCAGCTATCTGTATCGAGTATTGCAAAAGAAGCAGCATTTGCCTGCTCATGCACTGCCGGCGGCGAAGGAAATCCTTGCGTTAAACGGCCGCGAGGCCGAGTACTTTGACCTTCTGTATTCCGCTGCGGTGAGCAAGGATAAGTCCAAGCGCGAAGAGCTCATGGCGAAGGCGCTCTCCTTGCGTGACGTGGAACGCCACAGCTTGCAGGACGCTGAACTCAAGCTCCTGGAGAACTGGTGGATTCCGGCGGTTCGTGCCTATTTGGAATTGAACGGCGGCAATGTCAATGTGAAGCAGATTGCTAGGGATATCTGCCCTCCGATTACGGAAGCCCAGGCAGTTGAAGCCATTGAAACTTTGAAAAGCGTTGGACTTGTGAAAAAGCTTGCTTCGGGTAAGCTTGCTTTGACCGAAGCGCATTTGACTGTGAGTGGCCCCGAAAAGGCGAAGGCCGTTCGCAATTTCCAACGACAGGTGCTTAGCCTGGCGAGTGACGCCCTTGAGAATGTCCCCGTAACCGAAAGGAACATTTCCACATTGACTTTGTCGGTGGACCAGTCCTGCTTTGAGGACTTGGGCGACATGTTGCGCGAATTTAGACGTTTGGTGCAGAAAAGAGTTGATGGAGCAAAGAGCCCCGATAGGGTTATGCAGCTTTCTATGGCGTTTTATCCAGTTGCCCGTAAAGGCTCCGCTTCAGAAAATTCTATAATTATGGGGGAAGGTATAGGAGTCAAAAAATGAAAAACTGGATGCGGACATTAGGACTCGCGACAATAAGCATTTCTCTTGTTGCCTGCGTCGGGTCATCGTTTGAGACCGAGAATACTGTCTTGGGCTCTGTGTCGCGTATGGATGGAACGCCTGCGGCACGTGTGAAGATTGTTGTTCGCCCTGATAATTATTTGCCCGGTACTGATTCGCTTTTTGCCGATACCCTTGAAACTGATGAATTGGGTAATTTTGAATTCAAGCCCAAACAGTCTGGTACATACCTTGTTGAAGCTAGAGGCGATTCCCTGAAAGGTGTTGCAAAGCTGAGCTACGATAAGGACTTTGGTGAATATTCCGAATTGAACATGCAGGTCGATAAACCGGGGACCGTGGTTGGACGCGTATTGCTTCCTGAAGGTGTTGCCTCTGTGTCTATTGGCGTTCAGGGCTTGGAATACCAGGTCGAGACTGATTCCGCCGGTGTGTTCGAATTTGAATCTCTTCCTGCTGGTAATTTTGAGGTTGTTGCCTATGCCGGTAGCGAAAAGGCTAGCGGAATCAAGCGTTACGGCTCGATTGTCGTCGGCGTTGAATCGGGTGAAGAAGAACGCATCGTTATCGGCGATTACCTGATGCTTGACGACTTTGAATCCGGTAAGGTGAACTGGTATGTGAATAAGACTGAATATGCAACTGGCGAACTGGACATTGCGGATGCGGGCCAGGATCGTGAGGGCAAGGTCGCTCATTTTGTCTGTTCGAACGATTCCTCTCTCGGGTGGGTCCTGATGGGACGCTATGTGGGCGAGAATGTTGATTTCTCCGGATTGGACTCTGTAGTCTTTTGGGCTCGCGCTCAGCACACGAGGGATGATGACCCGCGTCTGTCGTTCTCGATTGATGCGAATGGCGATACAGCCGATACCGGAAAGGCGTGGACGCATATCTATATTGATTCTGTGTGGACTCGTTATGTTATTCTGCCTGACAGCTTCGAATTGCCGGACAGCAACCACATCGGTGGAAACATCGGCTGGGACAGCGTGAAAACGCGCGTGACGAACATTTCTCTGTTCGGAGGTCTTGGCGGCGAGTTCTGGATTGACGACATCGAGTTCTTCGGCGTTCC
Source organism: Fibrobacter sp. (assembly GCA_045617325.1). GTDB lineage: Bacteria > Fibrobacterota > Fibrobacteria > Fibrobacterales > Fibrobacteraceae > Fibrobacter. The sequence goes on along the minus strand of JAZLIJ010000312.1, from coordinate 15,734 downwards.
GCCTGTCAATTTCGACTTGACGGCGACGGAACCGAAAAAGTTGATGCGCAAGAACGACTAATCTGCATTCCAAATTGTCAATGAGAAATGTTGCCGACGGCAGCATTTCTTTTTTTTGTGGTATAGATTTAGGACGAGGATTTTTGGACCTCGATGTATGGGATATGGTATGAATGTTTGGAGTGACTGCTTCGGTCATCTTGTTTTCTGCGACATTGCGTCTGCTTGCACATGCGTGAATGCGGCTTGTCCTGTGAGGCCCTTTTTTCGGTTGCCTTTCTGCAACTGCGCTGAAAATTTTTCAATCAAAAAGGTGGTCCTATGACTAAAAAGTGTGTGGGGAAGATGGTGCTTGCGTCCGTTTTCGGACTTGCAGCTTCGGCGCTTGCCGATAACCCGATTTCCAATTATCATTATCTGGCAGACCCTGCTGCTGCTGCATCGGATTCTGTTTTTTACATCTTGACGGATACGGACGACGAATGCCCGAGTTCCGGCGATAACGATTACACGATTCGTGCGCTTTATCTCTTGAGCAGTAAGGATATGAAGAACTGGACGGACCATGGCATGGTGCTTCAGCACGACCGCGAAGTCGGCTACATCAAGAACATTTGGGCGCCGGGCATTGCTGTGCATGATGGTGTATTCTACTTAATTTATCCGAATGGCGCGAGCGGTGTCGGCATCGTCGCTTCGAAGGATGTGGCAGGTCCGTACACCGACCCCGTGGGTAAGCTTCTCGTGGGCGGCGGCGGCGTCACGGGCTGCGATGGCATTTCGTGGTGCTTTGACCCGGCTATTTTCATCGATGACGATGGCAAGTCCTACATGACGTTCGGCGGCGGCAGTGGCGGTAGCCGCAGCTATGGCAACAACTTCGACTTGTTCGAGTTCAGCAAGCTTTCGCATGAGAAGGTGGAGCTGAATGTGGGCTCCAAGATGGCTCTCCAGGGCGCCAACAGGTCGTTCGAGGCCTCCTATCTCCACAAGCGTAACGGCATCTATTACTTGAGCTACAATGACCAGAGCCAGAACATCAGCTACGCAACATCCAAGAATATCAAGGGACCTTATTCCTACCAGGGTACCGTCATCGAGAATCCGAGCAAGATTAACGGCAAGGGCGGTAACAACCATCACGGTATCGCAAAGTTCAAGGACAAGTGGTATGCGGTCTACCATGACCGTCGCCTCGTGATGGACCCGGAGCATCCGGCCGCAGGTGGCAGGACTTCTGGCCTCACTACCGGTAACCACCGCAGCACGAGTATCGACGAACTCACCTGGAACGGTGACAAGATGAATGTCGTGAAGTTCACGGATGCGGGCCCTGCGCAGATTGACGACTTTGACCCGTACCAGACCTACAAGGCGCTCACGAGCTCCAAGCAGAAGAACGTGCGCAGCCGCACCGACTACACCAAGGGACAGCCTGTGGTGCATGTGCTGACTCCGCTTGCCTCGAAGGAATCCTGGATTCGCGTGAGCGGCGTGAACTTCGGCAAGGGGGCCGAGAAGTTCGTCGTGACGGCGGCAAGCGTCGAAAGCGGCAACAAGATTGAAATTCATACGGGCAGCGCCTCGGGCACGCTTGCAGGAACTTGCGAACTCCCGAAGACGGGTGGCTGGAAATCCTATGAGCAGGTGGAGTGCGATGTGAAGGACCTGAGCAACATGGTGGATCAGCTGTTCCTCGTGTTCAAGGGCTCGAAGGACTCGACGATGGGGATTCTCGAATGGGGATTCCTTGGAAGCGGCATGGCGGTTGTTACGCAGACTCCGTATGACAGCATTCCGGTGAAGCTCCCGGCGGTGATTGAGGCGGAACTGTTCGACAAGGGCGGCGCGCGCAAGGGCTATAGCGACGATGATGCGGGTAACCAGGGCGATGCAGAATTCCGCGCGGACGAAGGTGTCGATATTGTGCTTGGCGGTACGGGCAAGGCGATTGGCTACACGAATGCCGGCGAATGGCTTGAATATACGGTCGAGGTGGCCGAGGATGGCAAGTTCCCGATTGTGGCTTACGCTTCTTCCGGTGCCGAGAATTCCGGTTTCTGCTTCTCCGTGGATGGAAAGCCGGTGGGCGATACGGTCAAGGTCACAAAGACTGGCGAGGACTGGAGCGTCTACAAGGAATTTTCTGCGGGTACTGCGGAACTCACCAAGGGCACGCACGAAATCCGCTTGACGATTACCGGCAACAATGTGAACGTGGACTGGTTCCGCTTTGGTGAAGTGAAGGCGGATACGGTTCCTGAGTCCATCAGCGCTAGCCTGAAGCTGAATGCTTCTGGGCTGAAGACCTACAGCGTGTACGACATGAAGGGTACTCTTGTGGGGTCAGTCGATTTGCGTCTCGAGGGCGGAGTCTCGAAGGTCCTGAAGGCGGCTGGCTTCAAGCCTGGTGTCTACGTACTCAGGAATGCGAAGGGCAATGTCAGATTCATGACTACTGTTGTTGAGTGATTTCCACAATGCAATGCGGGGTGCCTTGATGGTGCCCCGCTATTGAAAACCGCTATTGATAAAATGTCCATGATTTTGGTGGAAAATAACTGACAAAAAACACTTTTTTTTGTACATTCATGATGGTGAATTTTGTTTTGTGGGATTTTTGTGTGTAGGTTTTCGGAGTTTTAATGAAACTTGCACCTTGAATTGTTGTTTGGTAAAAAGTTTGTGGCCGTTTTTGTCTGAAAAACTGGCCGAAATGAGCTCCCTAAACACCACACATCCAAACCGACGCCTTGTTTCGGCGTCATTAGCATCTCGGGCGTAATGCCTCGAGATGCTGTTTTTTTTATTGGTGTTGATAAAATATCAATGACAACTGCTGTGTGGCACGTTTTTTTGCGCTTTTTCAAGGATATTTTTAGAATGTGAAGTGGCAGTACAGCGACTTCTGGATGTCAAAGGGTGTTTTATGAAATTCAAGTTTACAGGAAAGATGGCTGCCATTGCGGTTGCTGGTCTTGCTGCGACGGCGATGGCTGACAACCCGATATCAAGCTATCATTATTTGGCTGACCCGTCATGTACGGCCTCGGACAGCGTTTTCTACATCCTCACGGATAGTGATGACCCAGCTGGTGGCGACGGCTATACCATCAAGTCCCTCTACGGCTTCAGCAGTAGGGACATGAAGAACTGGACTGACCACGGTATCATCTTCGAGGCAAAGCGCGAAGATAACAATATCAGCGATATTTGGGCCTCGGGTATCGATATCAATCCGAATGACGGACGAATGTACATCGTGCTCCCCGATGGCGGCGGTGGCGGTGTCGCGCTCATCGGTGCTGACGATATCGCTGGCCCGTGGACGAATCCGGTTTCTGGCGGCAAGAAGCTCATCAACAACTGGGGCGGCGGCATTGCCGACTGCGATGGCATCGGCTGGTGCTTTGACCCTGCTATCTTCTTCGATGACGATGGCCAGGGCTACTTTACGTTTGGCGGCGGCTCGAGCGATTCTCGTCCGGCGAACAACAACAACAGCGACATTTTCAACATCTACAAGCTCAACAAGGACATGAAGGGCTTCGATGTGGGTTCCAAGACGCACCTGAAGGTGGGCGGTCCTGCCGCTATGGAAGCTTCCTACATTCACAAGAAGGGCAAGACCTATTACCTTTCGTACAGTACGACTGACTTGCGCATTGCGTATGCGACGTCTGACAATGTGATGGGGCCGTATACCTACCAGGGCATTGCGATTCCGAACCCGAACATCAACGGCAGGAACATCAACGCAAATAACAACAACCACCATGGCATTGAGGAATTCAAGGGCAAGTGGTATGCTGTTTACCATGACCGTCGCTTGGTGCAGGCGAATGAGCATCCGGCATCCCTCGGCAATCCGAATCCGGAACCTGCTTTCCACCGCAGCGTGAGTATTGACGAACTCACCTACAGTGGCGACAAGATTAACGAACTCAAGTTTACGGACGAAGGCCCGGACCAGATTGAAAGCTTCAACCCGTACCGCACCTATCCGGCGATTACGAGCTCCAAGCAGAGAAACATCCGCAGCCGTACGGACTGGACGCGTGGAGAACCGGTGCAGCATGTGCTGACCCCGTATGCCTCCCGTGAATCCTGGATTCGCGTTTCCGGTGTTGACTTTGGCGATGGCGCTACATCCTTCAAGGCTGTGGCGGCAAGTGTCGGCGATGGCAACAAGATTGAAATCCGCAAGGATGGCGTGACGGGTACCTTGGCTGGTACTTGCGACATCCAGAAGACGAGCGGCTGGAAGGACTACGCCGAGAATACTTGCGAAGTGGAAGGCTTGTCCGGAATTGTCGATGAACTCTTCCTCGTGTTCAAGGGCTCGAAGGATTCCACCATGGGCATTCTCGAATGGGCTTTCGAGGGCAAGGGCGGAACGACTCCTGCGACTCCGAACCACTTCCCGTATGCGGAAGAGGCTGTGAAGCTCCCGGCGGTTATTCAAGCTGAGGAATTCGACAAGGGCGGTTCCCGCAAGGCTTACCGCGACGACGATACCGAAAACCAGGGCGATGCCGAGTTCCGTGCCGATGAAGGTGTCGATATTGTCCTCGGTGGTACAGGCAAGGCGATTGGCTACACGAACGAAGGCGAATGGCTGCTTTACACGGTGAATGTCCCGGCGGATGGCGACTACGCAATCAAGGCCTCGGCTTCTACCGGTGCCGAATCCACGAGTTTCAAGTTCCAGGTGGACGGCAAGGATGTCGGCGAGGAAATTACTGTAACCCAGACCGGCGAGGACTGGAGCGTCTATAAGGAATTCGACGGCGGAAAGGCGACGCTTACTGCTGGCGAACACACCATCAAACTTGTCATTACCGGAAACAATGTGAACGTTGACTGGTTCAGCTTTGGCGACGTCGATGAGAAGACTGGAGTTGTTCAGCCAACTGTGAAACTCGATGTGGCCAAGTCTACCAAGTACCATGTGTTCAGCTTGAGCGGCAGTTTGGTTGGTACTGTCGATCTTGCCTCCACGACGGCGACGAGAGCCTTGCAAAAGGCTGGCTTCGGTAGCGGCGTCTACATGCTCAAGAATGTGGATGGCAGTAAGAAGTTTATGGTCTCTACTGCGAAGTAGAACCATGCAGAGTCCCTAACACACCCCAAAAGACGAAACTCGTCTAGGTGCCCCGATGCGAAAGTGTCGGGGTGCTTTTTATTTATATTGGTATAATATTGTTGAATCGTAGGAGTTCACTGAAATGCTTGGTATGAGTAAAGTTGTTTTGATTCCCCCTGAAATTTATGGAGGAGATAATTTGAGCTGTGGCTTTACTGTCTATGATGGAAAGGTGACTGTTGAAACGGTTTCGTATTATCGAAAGAGCGATGGGCGAATTGCTTCTACGGATGAATGCGGCCATGTGGCTCAGACAGGTGAAAAGTATGTTGTGTGTATTTCTTTAAAGGCTGGCGATGGAAATTCCTTTGGCTTGGATAATTCGGGGAGTCCCAAGGCGTCTGATGTTGAAGTGTCGTTAATCGATGGAACTAGACTTTCGCCTGTATATGAAAATGAGGATGAAACGGAAAAGTCCTGTAAGTTTTCGTATGAAATGGAGATTCGGGCGCGGAATTGCTGGTTGAGGTGCATTTCTGAAAATGAAATGTGTGGAAAAGTCAATTATGGTTCGGGGTATTATCCCTGTAGACCGGGGCAAAAATTAAAGTTGACTGCTGCGCCGAATGCCGGCTATTCCTTTGTCGGCTGGTACAGAAATCATCTTCCCTATGATTTACAGAATAAGTCGATAACGATTGAAAAAAAGAACAGCATTGAAGAGTATGTTGCAAAATTCGCGTGCTTTAAATTTAAAAGCTGCTCTAACAATGAACGTCTTGGAAAAGTCTATGTCAGGGGGGAATATTCTTGTGAGGTTGGTAAAAGAATCAAGCTGACGGCATATCCGGAAACGGGTTGTACCTTTTTGGGTTGGTATGAAGGGGAGTCTCTTTTATGTAAAGAGAGGGAGATTTTGTTTGAAAAGAAAGCTTGCGATCAAGTATTTGAAGCGAGATTTGCTCAGTATATGTTGAAGTGTTCTTCGAATAAAGAAAAGCTAGGTTTCGCCTATGTCAATGGTCGAATTATTAAGGATGCGATTGCTTGTGCTCAGGGGACCAAGTTGAAGTTGAGTGTGACATCTGGAGCCGGGGTCGCTTTTTTGGGGTGGTACAGGAATGGAAATGTCTATGATGAGAAAAACAGGGACATCATCATCGAGAAAGGCGGTTGCGATGAAGAATATGAAGCGAGATTTGCCTGTTATACATTGAAGTGCGTTTCCAATAATGAAATTCTGGGCAGGGTATTTTTTAATGGAGTTCACCTTAGAGATGCTTTTTATTGCACTCCTGGAACCAAGGCGACGTTGAAAGCGGAGCCTACGGCGGATACAACTTTTTTGGGATGGTATAGGAATGGAATAGAATACGACTTAGGGAATAAGTCGATAACGATCGAGAAAGAAGCCTGCGATGAAGAGTATGTTGCAAAATTTTGCCGTTATTCGCTGGATTGTTGCTCCAATAACGAAAGCTACGGAAAAACAAGCCGCAAGGGGAATTTTGTCTTGGAAGCTGGGCGAAAGATTGCCTTGACTGCGACTCCGTTTCCGGGATGTCATTTTTTAGGGTGGCTCATCAATAATTCCGAGGTGAATACGAATAGGGAGATAACGATTGAAAAAAAGGCTTGCGATGAAAAATATGTGGCATGTTTTAGCCGTTATGCGTTTAAAATAACGAGCCCCCATCGGACGGTTCATCCCGATATTGTATTGGATTACGATGTGGGAACAAAAATAATGTTGAGTGCCGATATTCCCCAGGATTCTTTTGGTTGTGGACCTTTGTGGGAGAGGAAACTAGGGGACGGCCCATGGGTGGTTTACAATAGTACGGATTACGAGATTACAGTTACAAAGGCTTCTTGTGACGAGGAAATCAGATTCTCGTATAAAAATGTAAAATAGCGCTTTTTTACTTACATCCCATTACCAAAACGTCAACGGAAAAAAAACGGCCTTGTGCGACCTCCAAATTAGAATAGGGTAGATTTAAATTGTAAGGTTCACGATGGGGTGAATCTGCGTAAAAAGGCTTAGGTGTATGAAGCGTAAGGGATTGTTTGTTTGGGCAGCTGCATGCGGCGTTTTTGGATTGTCTTCGTCATTTGCTTCCACAGTGGAAGTGAACTTGGATGAGGAACACCAGGTCATTCGCGGTTTTGGCGGCATGGTGCATAATGAATGGCAGGGCGGCGCGGGTCTTTCCGATGCCGATGCGAAGATTGCCTTTGGTACCGGTGAAGGTACCATCGGCTTGAATACGCTCCGTATTCCTGTGTATGCAAACTCCAATAGTTTCAATAAGGAAGTGGCTGCGGCGAAGTCTGCAAAAAAATATGCCGGCGACGATTTTCTTTTCTACGCGACTCCGTGGACTTCTCCGTACGCGGGCGCAAATCAGCATATCAAGTCCTCGGATTACCAGAAGTACGTTGACCACTTGAATAGTTTTACGAAGTACATGAAGGACCAGGGAATACCTCTGGATGCAATCTCCATCAGTAACGAACCGGACTGGTGCGGCGAATGGGCATGCTGGAGCGCTGACGAAATCTACAATTTCACCAAGGGCTATGCCGACCAGATGCGCAAGAACGGCACCAAGGTGATTTCCACGGAATCCTTCCGTTACGACAAGAATCTTTATAACAAAGTATTGAACGATGCGAATGCTCTCAAGAACTGGGACATTCTCGGTGCGCACTTTTATGCGAGCGAAGCTAAAACCGGTGACGACTTCTTTGCGTACTCCCTTGCAGACCAGAAGGGCATTGAACGCTGGATGACCGAACACTACACCGAAAGCCAGGGCAGCGGTAACTACTGGCGTACGGTGATGCGCACGGGTGACCAGGCGAACCAAAACAAGATGGATACGGTGCGTGCCATGGACGTGGCCTACGAGATTCATCGTGCCATGGTCGTAGGTAATTTTAACCAGTACACTTGGTGGTACATCCGTCGTTGCTACGGCCTCATCATGGAAAGGGACTTCGGCAACAAGCTCTCCGTTCCGCAGAACGAAATCGGCAAGATTTCGAAGCGCGGTTATGTGATGAGCCAGTTCGCACGCTTCATCCGCCCGGGTGCAATTCGCGTGGGCGCAACAGCGAAACCTGAAGCGAACCTGTTTGCCTCTGCCTACAAGAGCAAGGATGGCGACAGCACTATCGTCGTGCTCGTGAACCGCGACTACAAGAATTCGAAGACGGTGACTATCAATGTGAAGGGCGCCGACATTCAGACATTCCATGTGTATACGACGAGTGAAGCGAAGAATGCCGTGGACGAAGGCGAAATCGATGTCGAGAACGGCTCTGTAACCATTACCATGGATGCTGGCAACACGAACAACAAGGACTGCATTGTGACACTTGTTGGCGTGGGTGAACAGATTGTCGTGCCGCGTGAACCGTACGGCGGCAAGGTTGCTACGATTCCGGGGAAGATTGAAGTCGAAAACTTCGATATTCCGGGTTCAGGCAAGGGCAACAACACCTACAAGGATAATGAATCCGAGAACAAGGGCGGCTCGAAGTATCGCGAAGGTCTCGGCGTGGACTTGTATGACGAAGGTTCGGGCGTTGTCCTTGGCATGACGCAGGCGGGTGAATGGCTGGAATACACCATCAACGTGACTGAAGACGGCGAATACGAAGCTGTGGCGAGCGTTGCGAGCGGCAGTGAATCCTCCAGCTTCAAGATGCTTTTGGATGGCGAGAATTTCATTCCGGAGACTAAAGTTCCGAAGACGGGCGAGGATTGGAGTGTGTATCAGGATCTTTCGCTTGGCAAGGTGAAGCTCACCAAGGGCGAGCATATTCTTCGCCTGGAAATCGTGAGCGACTATGTGAATATTGACTGGTTCCGCATCGGCGAGGAGAAAAAGGTAGAACCTCCTGATGCTATCTCTGGTGTTCGCCTGCAGCATTCTGCTGTTGAAAGCTATAATGTGTTTGACATGACTGGAACGTTCCTTGGGCGTATTGAGGCGGCAAAGGTTTCTGAAATTTCTCAGAAAGTCCGCAAAATTGCAAAGGGTGATGGCGTCTATCTGGTCAAGTCCCTGAAAACCGGCATGAATTACCGCGTGCCCTTGATTCAGAAGTAGAGTTCCTTGTCCTCAACTCCGGCGGTGGCTGACGCAAGTTGGTCACCGCCTTTCGTTAAAAAAGGACGGGTAATGATAAAATGTCCATACGTTTCGAATTTTATAGATACTATTGGGCGGATTACAGAATATTTTTTAGATGACTATATAGGGCTATCTCTATTTTAGAGGTTTAATGAAAAAAGGAATAAGTGTTTATGGGAATGTTTTCTGATTTTTCCAAATTGCTTGCTGCGTCTGTTTGCGCGGTAGGTTTTTCGTCGTTCGTTGCGTCAGGTGCTTTTGCCGCTCCGAATCCAAATTTCCACATTTACATTGCATACGGGCAAAGCAACATGTCCGGTAATGGTGAAATCGATCCGGCTGTAGATCAGGCTAAGGATCCAAAGAATTTCATCATGCTTGCTTCGCACAATGCGAATGCCGGCCAGCGTACCGGTAATACGACCCAGTCTCTCAAGACAGGTGAATGGTATCCTGCAATTCCTCCGATGTTCCATGCGTTCGAGCAGCTTTCTCCGGCGGACTACTTTGGCCGCGCGATGGTGGATTCGCTGCCGGGCGTGACTGTTGGCATGATTCCCGTGGCTGTCGGCGGCGTGAGCATCAGGGCGTTCCTTCCGGACCAGTATGCGGCATATTTCAACGGTGACGGCGCAAGCTTCAAGGGCTGGGCCGGTGACTACGGTGGAAATCCGATGGGCCGCATTCTGGAACTTGCGAAGAAGGCTCAGGAAGTCGGTGTCATCAAGGGCATTCTTTTCCATCAGGGCGAAAGCGACGGCACCGATGAAAACTGGCGCAACAACGTTTACAAGTCCTACAAGCTTATCATCGATGAACTTGGCCTCGATGAAAACGAGGTTCCGTTTGTGGCTGGCGAATTGCTCCAGGAAGGCAATAACTGCTGCGGAAGCAAGAACGGCGACATTGCGAAGCTCAAGAGTAAGTTCAAGAAATTCGGCCTGGCCTCTTCCAAGGGCTTGCAGGGAAACGGCAAGGATCCTTACCACTTCGGCCGTGCGGGCGTGATTGAACTTGGCAAGCGCTACTGCTCCGAAATGCTCAAGCTCATTGACAAGACCATCGATCCGGATGCTCCGGCAGTGGACCTGGTGGATCCGAGCAAATCCACAGTTCCTGATGCTCCTCCTGAGGAATACGGCCCCTATTACGGCGAACCGACTGCTATTCCTGGCATGGTTCAGGCGGAAGACTACAACAAGGGTGGTGCCGGCAAGGCTTACTACGACCTGGACAAGGGCAACAGCGAAGGCAAGTACCGTAAGGACGATGTCGACGTAAAGCAACCCAACAAGGGCATGGCCGTGGGTTCCTGCCAAAAGGGCGAATGGCTCAAGTATACTGTGAAGGTCGAAGCCGATGGCGAATATGAGATTTCTGCCAATGTGGCCGGCGACAACGGTACCGGTAGCTTTGTACTCTATATGGACGATGAACGCATCGGCGATGAAATCGTCAATGCCGGCAAGGGTTTTGACGATGAGGGGTACTCGATTGTGAACGGTGGCAAGGCTACCTTGAAAGCTGGCAAGCATGAAATGAAACTCGAAATCACGAACGACTGGATTGATATTGACTACGTGGAATTCAAGAAGGTTGAAGAGACGCCGAAGGAAGGACTTGCTGGAATCCGCATGCAGAATTCTCTTGCCGAACACTACAAGGTGTTCGATTTGAATGGCATGTATCTTGGGCTGATTGATGCTGCAAATGCTGCTGAAATTTCTCCGAAGGTTCGCAAGATGGTGAAAAAAGATGGCGTCTATCTGGTGCGGTCGCAGAGAACTGGCGTGTCTTACCGCGTGCCTTTGATTCAGTAATAAGTTTCCATTTTGAGGGCAGTCGGTGTAAACCGGCTGCCTTTTTGTATGTGGATAAAACATCCATACGATTTGGCTTGAATCGGAACTTTTACGCTGATTTCAGAATATTTTTCTAATTGGGAAGTTGGTATAAATGGAGTGTGTATGGGATAACCATCTACTTTATTTGTGATAATTCCAAATTCGGTGCGAACATCCAAAAGGTGGTATTCTATGAAATTCAATGAAATCCGCGTCATGAAGCAAATTGTATTTTTCTCGGCTCTTGCCGTTGTACTTGGTATTTTATACGGTTGAACTTTTCTCTCTCTCCTAATAAAAGGTCCCGGAATCATCCGGGCCTTTTTGTATGACTAAGAAACAAGAACGAATGGATGAAATGTAATATTAAAAAGCATAAGCAAGGTGCTGATGCAACTAAAACGAAGAATGACTGTTGTTGTGGGAATGAAGCGTTAACCACAACTTGACGAGGAGAAAGATGCAGCCATGCGAGCAAGCTTATGACTGTGTCGTTAATTTGGTGCTTGCTGAGCAATGGGGAGGGCGCAGGCTAATGAACACAAGAGCTTTTATACGAAACTTACTAGGAACTTAGTTGGGTTATCTTCTTTGAGGAAGCTCTTTGTGTGAAGTGTCTTCGAAGGAGAGATGAGCTCGTGTAGCGTGCGACTCCTTTGTGTAAAATTCGTAAGCTGAATTCAGCAGCCAAACTTGTTTGGATATTGGTGAGGCTTGTTTTGAGGTGAGCCTTTTTCCATTATTCGTTTTTTTTTATATGATTCGTGATGAATCATATAGAATTTCGTGCTGCTTTCAAGGATGATTTCTATGGTGATTGCGCAGCGGATTTTCGATTATTCTGAATCGGTTTTTGTAAAGCGCGTTGACATATCCAAAGTGCCTCCTCGGCCATATTGATCCTTATACACCAGTTTCCATTGGATGACTGAATCGGCAATCGGTTGGGGAGTGTTGTTTACAAGTTTAAAAGTGGCGCTGGATGCTTTTTCAGGAAGTGTACGCACGCGGCAACTATTCCAAGAGATTGATGCGTCCATTGTTGAAATAAAGAACTCGCAGGTCTTTGTATCGCTTTGTGCATCCTCTACTATTATGGTCCCATTTCCAGAATATCGATCTACGCTGTTGTACAAGTTCTCTTCAACTTGGTACCATATAAGTCCTTCAGGAAGTCCTACGGCTTCTATTTGGTAGTTTGTCCAAAGGGTCTGCAAGACTTTGCAGCTTGTGTTTTCAAATTCGGCAAAAAGAGATTTTATAGAGTCTTGATTGAATTCGGGAATGTTTGCGTAGGGAATGTAATCGGTGATTGGATTATTCCCGTAATTCAGAGGAACTTTAACTGTATTTCGAACTGTTTCCTGATTTCCGGAGCCTCCGTTGCATTCGCCATTAGAGTTGTCTTTGCAGAGGATGATTTCTGTTGGACAGTCGTAGCTTTCGGAACAATAAAATGTTCTATCGCCTATGGCGCAATCGCTTGTTTTCCATTCCTCGATATTTCCGTTTCCGTTTTTTATAAGGTAAATGGTGTCCGTGACATAAATAGTATTGGTAGAGAAACTAGAGCTGGAAAACTTAGAATCGGATGATTCCTTTGAATCAGAAGACTCGGAATCAGAAAAGCTGGATGGCTGATCTGACGCGGAGCTAGGAGAATCCGAACCGCAAGCGGCCATCATCATTGCTGTCAGAGAGATTGTTCCCCAAATCTTTAGAATATTTTTTCATAAACACCTTTAAATTTTTTTTTTCAAAAATATATATTTTACAAATGATGTAAAATGATTAATCGAAAAATATCCACATTGCGATATATTGTAGAGGCTATTCTACTTCCCTAAAAACAAGGTTGTCACTTTTACGGAATCGACAAGACCGTTGATGTCGGTAAAGCGGGCGGTCCAGGTGATGGTGGTGTCCGATTCCAGCGGTTCTTTGAGCCAGTTCCACAAACGGTTTTCGTATGTTACAAGTTCTTTGGGGTAAGTGGTGTAGGTGGTGCAGGCTTCCAGACAAATTTTCTCGGCTTTGAAAATGATTGTTGTGTCCAATTTGCCGTTTATTTCGACAATTAACGTATCTGCGGAAATGTTGTATTTGTTGCTAGAGGCTCTGGCCCATTCAGGTAAATCGTCGCTGGATATGGAATAGCCTTTTGAAATAAATCGTCTTCCGAAATCAATGGAATCTTTTGTATCCAAGGTATCAAAGGCGTTGCGCAAATCTTCTACAGAAAACTTTGGAACCTCGGTGTAGGGGATGTAATTGGATAGACGCCCTTTCCCGTAGTTGATGGAATTTATCTGTATCAAAGTGGTTTCATTGAAAATTTCAAGAACGGAATCTACAAAGATGGTGTCCCTTATGTGTCTGCATTTATCATACTGGCTTCCGTCCGGCTTTAGCGTCGTGAAGCATCGCTCGTCCAGCGTGACTATTGGATAACCGGTTGCGATGTATCTGGGAGAGATTAAATTATGAGACTCCTTAATAGTGCATTCAAAATAGTTCTTCTGAATGTTGCATTCGGCTTTTTCCGCTTTTACGCGGACGGTATCGTATAAGTTTTTGCCTTTCTGATAAATGAAACTTGTCATCTGGAGGGTGTCGGTAAATCGTGTCTTGAAAACGGTGTCTCGATAAACATAGACTTCTCCCACATTTACATAAAGAATTCCGTCCTCGACGAACGTTTCCGGAAAAAGGACATTCTCGCGGAGCGGAGCTATCGTCGCATTGTTGTCTTCGGAACATGCGAAAAATTCTAGAGCTGCGATGAGCAGGGATATTAAAGAAATAAAATTTTTCATTTTGTTCTCCTATTTACCTGTCCTTCACGCAACGGACGGAGAGCTTGATTGTTTTGGCAAGGCCTATTCCAAGAGCGGGGAAACCATTTGGAATAATCATTTTACAAGTCATGATTCCGCTTTGTTTTTCGATTGTCCAGTAATTAGCGACCTCGTCTACTTCGTCAAATTTTTCTTCATCGTTTTCTTCGAGTGAGAATCCGCCGAAGTTGATGTCAAATTTTGGAGAAATGATGATGACGGAATCTTCTTCAAAAAAGCTGATTTCTTCGGGCCAGTCTGTATCGAATGGCAGGCGCCATCCTTCGGGGCATGCGACTTGCGCTTCTTCGCTGTTGTAAAGTCTGCCGTATTTGGTGCAATTATTTTCGTCGTTGTTGTAGCAGTAGCTTTGCGTTGTTTTGTAATTCAAATTTTCTGCAAACCAGTGCAGTGGCTTTGTGTAGGCTCCTGTTGCTGGTGATATAAAGCCTGCGATGTTGAGTGTCTTGTAGTTTTTTCCGTCTCGAGCGTCAACGAAATTTTCTCCCGGCATAATGGCGATTTCGTTCTTTACGGTGTTGGATTCGGTCGCGTTGCCGGCCGTTTCGCTCTCCGAACAGGCGGTGAACGCCAAGGAGGCAATCAACAGAATGATTAAGGAAAAAAGTTTTTTCATTATGTGCAAATAATACTTTTTTTTATAATCGAATTCAATTCTGTGGGAAGCTTAGTTTTCGCTTTTTTTCGTTTAATGTAAATTTTACAAGCTATATGATTCATTGTGAATCATATGAAAATAAGCGGAAATAACTATATTCAGAATCATGAAATCAATTTTTGTCTATAGTGATTATCGCGAATACTTGAGGGACTATTTTGAGGAACGTAGGGCTCGCTCCGTTTTTTCCTGGAGAGAGTTTAATCGGCAGGCTGGTTTTTCGTCGCCTAATTTTTTGAATTTGGTGTGCGACGGGAAAAGTAAATTGAGTAGAAAGAGGTCGTGTGCTGTTGCTGCTGCGATGAATTTGTCCAACAATGAACAGGCGTTCTTTGAATTGTTGGTTGCGGTTGATAATGAGGCGAGGCCTGCGGAAAAGAAGGCTCTTGTCCAGCAAATGCGAAAAATGGTTAGCAAGTCCAGGACGCGAATTGTCGATGCCGACGCCTATGTTTTTTACGAGTCCTGGAAATATCCTGTTCTTAGGGAATTGGCTCCGCTGATGCCGGGTGCGAGTTTTCAGAAAATTGCGGATGCCTGCCACGAAAAAATTTGTGCGGAAGATGTTGAAAATACGCTTCGGTTCCTCGTGGATGCGGGATTTCTTGAAAAGGATGGTGACGGACGTTATTCGCAGACCGGTGCCAATGTGACGGGTTCGAAGGAGGGGTTGCCTCGGGCGATGCGTGAAATGCAGCGGCAGATGGCATCTCTTGCCGAAAAGGCTATTGGCAAGTATTCCAAGGAGGAACGCCATTTTCTCGGGATTACTTGTGGTGGCGACGAGGACACTTACAAGAAAGTAGTCGCGGAGTTGGAAGAATGCCGCGACAGGATTACTACGATTACCTCGGCTGCGAAAAACATCAATCAGGTCTTTAGGATCAATCTTCAAATGTTTCCGTTGACGAAAAAGGTGTAGTGTCGCACCCTCTCCCCCGAGGGGTCTCGGACCCAAGTCCTTCCTCGGATAAAAAATAAAAAAGACACCATGAAGGCGTCTTTTTTTATTTTCGAGCGGGAAAAGGGACTACTCACTCGCGGTCCCCTTGCTAGCGCAAGGCCGCTCGTTCGCCCTGCGGGCCCATTCGCCACTTTGTGGCTCATGGTTCTAAATAGCCGCCTTCGCACTTCGTGCATGGC
>JAZLIJ010000311.1:0-7521 GCA_045617325.1 Fibrobacter sp. | reverse complement strand
CTCTTGTGTTCATTAGCCTGCACCCTCCCCATCGTTGCGCGAGCGCCAACTTAACGGCTCAGCCATAACCATGCAAGCATGGTTGCGTCATTCGCCTCGTCAAGTTGTGGCCGACGCTTTATTCTCACAACAACAGCCATTCTTCGTTTTAATTGAATAAACATCTTGCTTATGGCCATTTTATTGCGTTTTATCCATTCGTCTTTGTTTTTGCAATTTGTTTTGTCACGGACTTTATCCAATGAGCCATTTTTATCTCTAATATGTAAAAAAAAGACCCATGGAAAACCATGAGTCTTTTTAAAATGTTTTGCTAGAAGCGATTACTTCATTGCGACAGCCTGGCTGTATTCATCAGTCATGGCGTATTCAGCAGAGGACATGTTCATGATGCAACGGACAGAACCGAGTGCCTTCTTCCAGTACCAGTATTCTTCACCAGAACCAAGGCTTGTCCAAGAGGAGCTGAATTCAACGATGGAAGCTTCATTGTTCTGACCGCGAGTTTCGCTGTTGGTCCAGAAGAATGTGGTTTCTCTGAGGTCGCTGTAGCTATCAGCATTGTAGGAGGTCTTGCAGTTCAAACGTCTTGCATTGTCTTCGGTGACGAAGTTGCAGTCCGTAGAAGGGGCTGCTGCGCCGGCGCCGACGAGGTTGAATGCGAAAGTATCTTCACCCGGAACAGTGCCTGCAGAGGCTGCCCACACTTCAACGCTACCCTTCGTAGTAGAGTTTCCGCGGAGAAGAATGCCGGAAATATCTTCGTTTTCAGCATAGGCGAGGTGCTTTCTTACGAGAGCGGCTCTTTCTGTGCTGTTGATGTACTTGCCAAGTTCTTCCCATTCGTTTGCTGTCGGAATGTGGAAACCAGTCGGGCAGATACCCTGATAGGATTCGCCCATCTGGACGTTGCCGGCAACAGTGGTTTCGTTGTACTTGGCATCAATGCCCATGGCTTCAGCCCAAGTGTAAAGACGGCCGAAGGATTCGCAGTTTGCTTCGTTATTGTTATAGCAATGACCAATGGTCTTGCCTTCGGCATTCTTGGAAACATTGAGGTTTTGGCTTGCCCAAACCTGGTTGCCAATCACGACGACACCGTTCGGAAGCATTTCGTCAACCGGAACGATAGGAGTCTTTTTCTCTTCTTTAACTTCTGCTGCAGCGACGGGAGCCGGAGCTTCCTTCTTCTGTTCTACCTTTGCAACAGCAGGTGCAGCCTTCGGGGCTTCCACGCTAGCTGTCTTCTGGGCAGCGGCTTCTTCGTTGCATGCGGTGAGACCGAATGCAGCCATGAGAGAGATTGCAGCGAATGCGCTAAGACGAGTTTTCATTTTTTTGCTCCTTAAATGAAAAGTTTATTCAATTGTTGTTAATATAGAATATTCCAATTTAGAATGCTAGGGTGTGAAGTTGAAAAATTATGGATTTTTTTGTCAATTTAATGTAATAAATTTTTAATATTCGCTGTTTTGAGTGCGTTTCCCTGTTCTGTTGAAGGGAAAATGCCGAAAAAAGACTTGAAAGTTTTTTGAAAAAATGAAAGAACGACTTGAAAAAAGAAGAAATTCTCCTTTAAAAATTTTTTACGCATTTCAAGCGCTTTTGAAAAAAATTATAGAATCGTTTTTGTTGTTTTTTTCGTAGATTTAGAACCATGAATAGGTTGATGTCTTTTCTTTTGCCCGGTGTTGCCTTGATAATTCTTTTTTCTGTGGTGACATCCCAGTGTGTCTCCCTTGAAATTACGAACAGCGACTGGTTTGTTTATCTGAGTTTCTTTGTGTACGTTTTGTGTGTTGTACTGCCATGCGTACTGTATTATATAATGACGCCTCCTGGAATTGATCATAAGTAGTTTTTGAAACTTTTGCCGAATAGGCGTTTTCTGCTGTTAACCCTATCTTCTAATTTTTACTACATTTGTGCGCATGTTTAAGATTGGCGTCATGGCTTCCGGTGGAGGAAGCAATTTTAAGGCTATTATTGATCGCATTGGTGAAGGTGACCTTGAAGCTCAATGCAAGTTCCTTATTACGAATAATGGTGGTTGCGGTGCAGTAGGTCATGCTGAGGAATATGGCATTCCTGTTTACCATATTTCTGGTAAAACGCATCCTGAGCAGACTGCGTATGAAGCGGCCTTGATTGAGGTTATCGACAAGTACGATATTGATTTGCTTATTCTTGCCGGTTACATGAAGGCTTTGCCGAATAGCGTTTTGCAACGTTTGCCGGATCGTATCTTGAATATTCATCCGTCGCTTTTGCCGAAGTTTGGTGGCAAGGGATTCTTCGGACACCATGTGCACGAAGCTGTGCTTGCTGCGCATGAGACCGAATCTGGTCCGACAGTCCATTTGGTAAATGAACAGATTGATTGTGGTCGAATCCTTGCACAGACGAAGGTGCCTGTTTTACCTGATGATTCGGCCGATACGCTTGCTGCTCGAGTTCTTGTTCAGGAACACGCCTTGTATTGGAAAACTATCAAGGAATATGCTGCGGATATCCTTGGAAAGTAATTGTAAGGTGAATTTGTAGTCGAGTTTTTTAGCCAAGAGCGTATAAATAATACGTTCGCGTGTTTAATTTGTTGTCGTTGAGAACCAATGTGAAATTTAAGTCGCCTGCGTTTTTGGATGGAATTGATTCTCCGATTGAAGGGGAAATTGCTGTCCGCCAGTATGCTGCGGAATGTTATCCGCTTGATTTGTTTTCTTCTGCTTCGGGTGAAGCTTCTGCACAAACAGTTGTCATTGGTGTTGATGAGGTGGGGCGGGGACCGCTTGCTGGGCCGGTTGTCGCTTGCGCTGCGGTTCTTAAATCACCGGATGCGCTGCTTTCGTTGAATGATTCAAAAAAACTGACTCGTCCGAAGCGTGAGGCTATGTTTGAATCTGTGAAGGAGGCCTGCGAATGCTATGCGATTGCAAGTGCGAGTGTCCGGGAAATAGACGAAATCAATATTCTGGAAGCCGATTTTCGTGCTATGCGTCGTGCGTTGCAAGCTCTCGGAATGCAGGGCTTGAACGAAACATCTCCTGAGATTCCTATAGAGGTGAATGGCTCTTTGCCTGCGAATGTTCGTGTACTTGTTGTTGTGGATGGCAATTTGAAAATTGACAAGATGTCACAGGATATTCAGTTGCCTGTTGTAAAGGGGGATGGTCGTGTTGCGAGTGTCTCTGCGGCATCCATTTTGGCGAAGGTTTTCCGTGACCGTTACATGGATGAACTTGAAAAGAAGTATCCTGGATATGGCTTCGATAAGCATGCCGGTTACGGAACCAAGGCTCATCTGGATGCGATTCGAAAAATGGGCTTTTGCCCGGAACATCGCATGAGCTTCCATCCTAAGCTGTAGACTTGTGAGTTTATTTGTGATTTAGAATCCTGAAAAAATCCTCGGAGAAATACCGAGGATTTGCTGTATAAAAATAATCGAACTAAAGCGGTTCGCAGAAAGTGATAGTCTGGCGTCTTCGTTACCTTTTATGTTGCGTGAAGCGCCAAACTATAATCTTTCATGCCTTTGGCATAGGATGCTTGTCTCTCGGAAGTGCACAAACGAATTTGTGCGTTTCTCTCGCTTGGTCGCATCTCGTCTAAAGGCTTGGATCCTTCGACTTCGAACCTTCGGTTCTTCGCTCAAGATGACTCGGGAAGCTTACTTTCCCAAGTATTCCTTGATGTTCTTGAGGCACTTGGCGTTCTGTTCCTTGGTGCCCACGGTGATGCGGAGGATGTCTCCCATCTGCGGTTGCGGGCGGATGATGGTGCCCTTTGCCTGGAGGAACTTGAAGGCGTCCATCGGGTCCTTGAAGCCGCCGACGGCGATGAAGTTTGCCTGGCTCTTCACGTAGGGGAGACCCATTTCTTCGAAGCCCTTCATGAGCTGTTCGAGTCCCTTCTTGTTCTCTTCGCGGACGAAGTTGACGAATTCCTGGTCGTCGATGGCGGCGCATGCGGCCACCTGGGCGATACTGTTCACGTTGAACGGGTCACGGACGCGGTTGATGAGACCGATGATTTCGGGGCGGGCGATGCAGTAGCCCACGCGGAGGCCGGCGAGGCCGTAAATCTTACTGAAGGTGCGGCAGCAGATGATGTTCTTGCCTTCGTTGATGCGGCTGCGGAAATCCGGAGCCTGGTCTTCGATGAATTCGGTGTAGGCTTCGTCCATCACGAGGATGCAAGTTTCCGGGAGGCTGTCGGCGAAGTCCAAGATTTCTTTTGCGGTGAGGTCACTGCCGGTCGGGTTGTTCGGGTTCGCGAGGAACACGAGGCGGGTCTTGTCGTTCACGGCGGCGCGCATGGCCTTGAGGTCGCACTTGAATGCCGGAGCGGACATCGGGACTTCGATGATGTTGGAGTTGGCTGCCATGGTGGAAAGCTTGTACACGGCGAAGGAGTGCTGGCTCATGACTGCGTTGCAGTCCGGACCGAGGAAGACTTTACCGAGCATGGTGAGGATTTCGTTACTGCCGTTACCGACTGCAATCTGTTCGCGCTTCATGCCGCGGAATTCAGCAATCTTTCCGATGAGGTCGTAGGCGCCGCCATCGGGGTAGAGGTTCACGGTTTCCAGGTATTCGCGTGCGGCGGCCATCCCCTTGGGGCTCGGGCCGAACGGGTTTTCGTTACTGGCGAGCTTGTCCACGTCTTTCGGGTCGAGGCCGAATTCACGGGCGGTATAGGCGATAGGTTTGCCAGTCACATAGACGGGCTGTTTCAAAATGTGCTGTTGAGCAAGAGAATTAATATCCATAGTAGTCATTAGTGGTTTGTGGCTAGTGGTTAGTGTGAAGTTAGGCGCTTCGCGCAGATTTGTAAAGAGCTTTTGCTGCAATACTTCGTCCTGTTTATCGCCTACGGTCTACTGACCGCTTTGCCATGTGATTACATTTTTTGCTTTGCAAATTATAGAAAAAGTGGTTAGTGGTTTGTGGTTGGTGGTTAGGGAATGCTGCCATAAACAGTAACTTTGACACTGAGGCTGACTTGATTTTTGTATGTTTGCAGAAATAATGGGTTAATCCGTAATGGAAAAAATTTTTTCTCGTGCTCATCTTTTGATTGTTTTGCTCCTTGGCATGCTTTGCCTAGAAGGATGTTCTTTTTACCATAACTTTATTTGGTACGAACCATATTTAGTGGACGAAAATGGTAAAGTTATCGTATCTGAAAGTAACGACGAGGATAGCACAAGTTCCCAAAAAAACAATTATGAAATTAAGGACTATTATACTAAAACAACGGCCAATATAGGGCCTGTTTTCTTGGTTCCTTTTATCCCTGTACAAAAAAGTTATCGCACAGGGGATTTGGAAATATGGGTGGGTAAACAAGAAAAATGTCCTGTAGTTTCCATAGATGAAAAAAATGTGTATGGAAAGGTAATTGAAAATGAATTACTCAATATTGGTTTGGATAATGTTTTCAATGTATGCCATTACGGGATGTTGCCTATTGAACAGCAACAGATTTACGCTATAGAATACAATGGTGAAGTCAAACGATATCTCTTTATAAAAAATACACGGTCATTGTATATCCCTTTGGGGCTTGATTAGGTGAATATATATGAAGATAGTTTTGCGTTTGTTACTTATAGTATTTTGTTTTCTTCTTTGCTCTTGTACATCGATATTGTTCTCCAATGTCTTGAAGCCAGAAAACGAAGTAATCATCAAGGATCTATCGGTAGGTGATGTTGAGCAACATACGGGATTTGGTATTACGGGTATTATCGTTCCTTTTGCGCCTATATGGGTTTCTCGCAACACTTTTAGGGTTGAAATCCAATTGCAAAATCAAGATACGACTAGCAAGGAATGCCCTGTTCTTGTACTATCTCAGGGAAATTTTAAAGGATATTACCATGATTCTGAAAAAACTTCAACATGTACATATTCTAGTTTGCCCGAAGAAGGCAATATGGTAGACGGAAAAGTGACTATGGGTGTTGAATGGAAAAACGAAATTTATCCGTTGACGTTGTCCGAATCTGTAAAATTCAGGGTTAAGCTAATGCCTGAGTTCTAAGGCTTTTATTTAACCTCAAAGCGAGCAACGCGAGCGCCCTCATGCCTCACACCTCAAAGGGCCGCAGGCCCGCCCTCATACCTCACACCTCAAAAACTCCACCAGTTCCTGGTTCAGCTTGTTGTTGAGTTCGTCGGCTTCCTGGGCGGTTTGTGCGCCGTTTTCGATGGGCTTGAATTCTTGCGCGCGTTCCCCGCAGATGTCTATGCCGAGAATTTTGCGGCCTTGCGAAAGTTCCGTGATGATGCTTTTGAGGGCTTCGAAGGTGAGTGAGCCTTGGTCCCAGTTCGTGGCTGCGTCAGCGGGGGAGAGAACGTCCTTGTCGATGGAAAGGTAGAGGTTTGAGGTTCGAGGCTCGAGGCGTATGAAATGAGATTTTGCGCTTTCTGCATCAATCCCGCGCGAAGCGCCATTGTTTAAACTGTCTACTTCCAACTTCCTATTGTCTACTTTTTCTCTATCGTCTATCGTTTGAAGGCCGGAGGCCGTTCTTTCGTCTCTCGTCTCTCGTCTCTCGTCTATATATGCCAGTTCTGATTCCTTGACGATGGTGAGGCGCGAGGCTTCTCTATTCTCACTGTTTACCAACCACTGCTTACTGCTTACTAATTCTTCAACGAGATGGTCTGCGACTCCAATGAGAATAACATTTTGAACAAACTTGTTTTCTTCCAGGACTTTCTTGACCCAGCCTCCGCAACTTAGAATGTCTCCGAAGCGGGGCGGCTGCATGTCGGGATGATGGTCAAAAACCACGAGGTCGAACGGCTCCGTGATACGGTCCGTCCAGAGTTTGCTCATGTAGTGGTAGTTGCCGTTGTCGAAAAAGTGGATGGCGGGGAGTGCTGCGAAACCCGTGCCGTCGTTTGATGAATCGGAGTTGCTGTTTGCAAAATTCGTGCCGAGTTTTTCGTCAATCAGCTTGTTGATTTCTGCCACCGCTTCGTCGTCGCAGTAGCAGTCGGTGCCTGCAATTTGGGTGCAGTCCAGCCAATGAACATTTTGTTGCTTGCCTTTTGCTGCTGTGCCGTTTGCCGCCCGACGCAACTCTTGCATAAAGGGTTGCTCGCTGTAAATTCCACTGAAATCTTGAACGATGATTTGCATATCCACAAAGATAGATTAGTCTTGCGTATTGATTGATGAAATTTTTTTAATCTTAAATACGTTTGCTCCAAAAGGGGGGATGAATATCTATTTGTCCCTCTTTTTTACGCTTGTTTTCTTTCTAAATTTGTCGCATGAATGTTTGCTACCCATTTTCTTGAAGGAATGGGACCTTCATTTGAACGTTGTATGGAAAGAAATATAAAAGAGAATATATATAATTTGTCACTGCTGTCCACTAAAAAATAGGGTCAATCGTTTCAAACCCATATGAATAAAGGGTTACGGACGATTTGTATAGTCAACGGATTTGAAATTACAATGGGTAAAATTGCGTATTTTTAGGCGATATGCACGAAAATCCGT
>JAZLIJ010000310.1:0-28275 GCA_045617325.1 Fibrobacter sp. | reverse complement strand
CCTTGATAGTGGCTAGTGGTTGGTGGTTAGAGTAGAGTTAGGCGCTTCGCGCAGTTTACTCTGAAACAAGATGTATTCGGGATGCACAAGTGGGATTCCGTGTCGGAGTACGGGATGACGGGTACCTAAAGCATCTCGTTTTGGCGTTTCCTGCGGCGCAGCCGCCATTATTTTCCTGTTTACTAACCACCAACCACTAACCACTTGAAAATTAGTTAAGCGCTTCGCGCAGGAAGATCCCGACTCAAGGCCGATGACGTTGAAGATGATGTGACCGAGAAATTCCGCATCTCACCTCTACAAAAAAATTCATTGTTCATTGTTCATTGTTCATTGTTAATTGTTCACTCTTCCCCATTCAAAAAAATTGTTAATTTCATCAACAACGTATACAACCACGAACAAACAATGCTTCCCTTCCGCATTATTACACCTGACCCGCGAATAGCATTCACCATCGGACGCAAATCCGATTGTCACCTGCAATTCGACAACCTTATGGTTTCGAGGAACCATGCCGTCATTGAATATACCGAAGGAAAGTGGACGCTAAAAAGCCTAACGCAAAACAGCGTCACCATGGTGAACGGAAGTGTTATCGATTGCGCCATCCTCAAAGACGAAGATACCATTCACGTAGGTCCGCACCAATTACGAGTGACTCTTAGAAACAATAAGCTCACGCTTCTTGTCATCGATCACATTTACGTAGACAACGCCAAAAGCGAGCCGCTCACAAGTGAATGGAGTGAAATAGAAATACCAGGCTTTTCACATGGTGCAAAAGCGAGAATCACAAAAGGAATTGCCGAAATCAAGCCGCATTCAGCAACTGTCAACGAAAGTGGCAAAAGCATCCGCAGCATCAAGCTTCACGACGGCGAAAATTTGCGCTTTCCGACCTCAACGATCGAATTCAAAAAAGACGTCCTCATTGCGCAGGAGACGGTTTCCGGTTTTGATGTCAACGTGCGGAACTTGCAAGTGAACGTTGGGAAAAAAGCTATACTCAGAGGCGTCAATTTCGATGTTTCCGCTGGTGAAATTCTTGCGGTCATCGGACGCTCCGGGCAAGGGAAATCTACACTTCTCAAATTGCTGCAAGGGCTACACAAAAGCAGCTCTGGAAGTCTAGTCAAAATCGGAGGTGTCAACTATCGTAAAAGCGAGATTCGCAAGAGAGTCGCTGTTCTACCGCAGAATCCGCTTCTGCGAATGGACTTGACCGTCGAAGAAAACATCCTCGACGGGGCCGCTATTTCGATGAACAAGGCGGACTTCAAAAAAGATGCAAAAAAGCGGGCGGAAAAGTTCTGCGAACTTTTCGGGCTGAGCGACCGCCGCAAGAACCTTGTGAAGACGCTCAGCGGCGGCGAGCTGCGCCGCGCCGCCCTCGCCCGCGAACTCATGGGAAGCCCAGGCCTCATCCTCCTCGACGAGCCGCTCTCCGGACTCGACCCGTACAATTCAAAAATCCTCTGCGCCCACCTAAAGGAACTCGCATTTCTCGGCCACACCATCATCCTCACGACCCACAGCTACGAGGCGTTGCAAATTGCGAACAAAGTTCTTGTATTGCATCAAGGGGGCGAAGCATTCGCTGGCACAGTCGCAGGAGCACTCGCTTATTTCAATGCAGACTCTCCCGAGGCAATTCTTTCAGCGCTCAGCGAAGAAGACCTTGTCCGCTGGGCCGAAAACCCGCTCAATGCGTCGAACCTGGCCACACCTACACATATACGCTTCTTTGAAAAATCAAAACCTCGAGGAACATATTTTCATACATTATCGACCATCGCGAAGCAATGGTTCCGTGACAAGGCTAAGCTAACAGCCCTCCTTGCGCAGCCGCTCATCATCGGATTCCTTCTGAGCCAGATTTTTTCAAAGTCATCCTCGCTCTGGACAGTCTCTTTTGCATTGATTCTCTGCGCCAACTGGTTCGCCCTTTCGCTTTCCATTCGCGAAATCGTCGCAGAAAAAGACATTCTACACGATGAACTCCGCAAGGGGAAACATACGCTACGTTACCTTGCGGCAAAACTTACCATGCCGGTTCTCTTCGCATTTGCACAAACGTTCATCGTCTATGCCTTCGTCTGTTTCCGCATAGCAGCAACAGCCTCGATTCCCTTACTCGCGCTCGTTATTCTAAGTGTCGCCGCCCCTGCAGTAGCAACAGGTCTTTTTACAAGCACGCTATCCAAGAATGCAGGTCAGGCAAACGCCTTCTTGCCGCTAATCATCATTCCGCAAATCGCACTTGCAGGAGCTCTAGTCCCCATAGACCAGATGCAAACCGTAGCACGCATCCTCTCTTACGCAATATGGAGCCGTTACAACCAAAGTTCACTCCAAAACGTCCTGCTCCATCAAGAAGACAACGTCCTAAACCTGCCTCTTGCTTTCATTATCGCTTTGTCTTTCTATATTGTCACCGTAATAGTTCTATATAAATCACAAAAAGCAAAATGATATCACCGCACGCTCTCGAAACTTTCCCTCGTCGTTTCAACGAAAACTATGAATTGCTGGGTACCCTTGGCAAAGGCGGCATGGGATATGTTTATAAAGCCTTGGACACCAAGCTCAACCGAGAAGTTGCCTTCAAGATTCTCGATTCATCGTCCGATGACGAGGCTATCAAGCGTTTCTACCTTGAAGCCCAGGCGATGAAGGAACTGGACCACCAGAATTTGGTCCATGTATTCGACTACGGTAGGCAAGACAACAGAATTTTCATTGCGATGACTTATGTGCAGGGCAAGACCCTCGCCGAAGTTTTGCAGAACAGTAGGAAGCTTTCTTTCGACGCCATCGAGATCATCATCAAGCAGATTGCACGCGGTCTCCTTTACGCCCACAGCAAGGGAATCGTCCACCGCGACGTGAAGCCTTCCAACATCATGATTTCTCGCGACAACCGCGTCTACGTGATGGACTTCGGCATCTCGTACATTCAGGAAATGGAGAAGGAGCGTCTCACACGTACTGGCATGACTATGGGAACTCCGGAATACATGTCTCCGGAACAATGTCATGGCGACGAGGTAACTCTTCAGTCCGACATCTACAGTATGGGCGTCATCCTTTTTGAAATGACGTGCGGTCGCCTCCCCTTTGAAGGTTCGCGCCCAGTCGAAATCGCGCTCAAGCATGTGCAGGAACAACCGCCCGCACCGGAGATGTTCCGACCGGATGTACCAGCAGGCCTTTCGCAACTCATCTTGAAATGCCTTCGCAAAAAACTGAACGAACGCTTTCACGACATGCAGGAATTCCTGGACGAATGCGACCAGGTTTTTCCACAAAAGGACAGCCATCCGCTGCAGCCGACTCCACCGACAACCAGCAGCATGTCGATTCTCCGCCGCAAGACGACTGCACTAACAGCGGCTATTACACGCCCGCAACCTCCATCCAAGGCCAGAGCCATACGCAGCAAGCTTACAGCGGTTGCATTGACGTTATTCTCGCTGATAACGCTCCTGTTACTAGCCCTTACGCTGACTCACAAGCCGGAGAATATCATCGGCGAAATTGAATGGGACGAAGCGCTAGGCAACTACGAAGCCGCAGACATCGAATCAGGAGCCAATGGCGGCTACCCGCTCAAGAATCTTGGAGACGGTAATCTGAAAACGGCATGGTTGAATGCGATGCCAAGCAAGCCGCAGAATCCAGTACTCACACTTTATTTCAACAAAAACACCTTTATCAAGGACATCGGTATTGCAGTAGGCTATCAAAAATCCGAGGACGATGAATTTGGCGATCGCTTCCGCGTTTTCAAAAGACCAAAGACATTCACTATCGAGACCAAGGATGGATTTAGACAAAAAATTCATCTTTCAAACATCAAGGGAATGCAGTACCCGAGCATCCAGGCTGTCGAAACAAACGAAATTCGCTTCTACCTCGACGATGTCTACGAAGGTGAAAACGGCGACTATGCCATATCCGAAATACGTCTTTTTGGAATGGTCCTGAAATGATGAGGCAGACTCATTCCGCTAATAAAAGCAAAGGGAATTTCATCGAGACTCATGCGGCAGCCTACCTCTGTCGCAACGGGTACGAACTCCTCGCAAGAAATTATGCCTATCGCGGAGGAGAACTCGACATTGTCGCTCGCGACGGAGACACCATCGTCTTTGTCGAGGTGAAATCCGTCTGGACTCACGGACAGGGAAATCCGGCATCAAGAGTCAATGGGCAAAAGCAGTACAAAATATGGAAAACCGCATGTCACTACCTGACAACGCAAGTCGGTAATTTGGAGCAGAAATGCCGTTTTGATGTTCTCACGGTAAATACGCTTGAACATCCACTCGTTTTTGCCCACTACAAGAATGCTTTCGAGAGTGCCTACGTCATTCCGCAGTGCTAAATATCACGTTAAGCAAGGGCGACTCGTAAAAATTTCATACAAATTGAACTTTAAGGCAAACCGAATATATATTTACGCCAAACAAGCGAAAAAATGATTTTTTTGCACAACAACAGTTATAATCGTTAAATAAAATGCGTTACGAAGTTCATCCAGAAAATCCGCAAGCACGCATCGTCAAGCTTGCGGCAGAAGCTCTCGAAGATGACAAGCTGGTTCTCTATCCTACGGAGTCCGGCTACGCCATCGGCTGCAACGCGGAATCCCCGAAGGCGATTCACAAGCTCTACGCCCTCAAGAAACCCATGAAAAAGTTCTTCATGGCGCTCATTCTTCCTGACATCCGCTCCGCTACAGACTACGCCCACATCAGCAATTTTGCATTTAACATTATCAAGCAACGCGTGCCGGGGCCGTACACGTTCATCCTCCCTGCCGATCCGCACATTGCAAGAAAGCTCGACGTCAAGCGTCCGGAAATCGGCATCCGTATGCCGGAGCATCCGTTTTTTAAGGAACTATTCCAGTATTTTGACAAGCCAATCCTCAGCACCGCGGCAAAGCTCAGCGAAGAGGACATCTACGAAACAGACATTCTCTGGGACACCTTCCAGCGTTCTGTTGACATGATGATTGACTGCGGCAATATTGAAATCAATCCGACAAACGTCGTGAGTCTTGTCGGTGACCAAGTTGAAGTCATCCGCGGAGAGTTGCTGTAAACGTTTATATTTCTGACAATTTTTTAGAAAATGGCCTCATACCAAGCATGCTGGAGCCTTTTTTTTTCGCTTTTTATTATATTTGGTTTCACGTTAGAGCCTGGTTAGTTTAACGGGATAAAACGGGTCCCTCCTAAGGACTAGCTCCGCGTTCGAGTCGCGGACCGGGTACTTAAACGGACTCCCAGAATTTCTGGGGGTCCGTTTTTGCATTTGATTTTACCAGCAAAACAAGCCAAGATGCAGCAAACAAAAGCTGAAATGCATCAAGGTCATCGTCGAAAAGCGGCAATTACTTTGCGATTTTTCCTTCCTTTGCCTTAGCGATAGCCTCTTTCGCAAGTTTATCAACCAGTTCGTTCCACTTGACGCCTGTGTGCGCTGCGACTTTTTCAAACTTTACTCGATGCAGATAAGGCTTTGCCGCTGAAACATACATTTTCGCAATATTGCTTTTCGCCTGCCACTCCCCCTTCGCCCAGCGTGCGACGCCTTCGTAGTCATGGCAAATGACGCCGTTTTTATCGTTCGCATCCAGCCAGCGCATCGCCTGGTATGAAGCCATGACTTCGCCATCGATATTGCGGCTTTCAGCTTCAAAAGCGGTTATACCGGAGCCACGAGCCAATTCCTTGTCATTTTCAGTCACGACGAAGGCCCAGCCGGAATGCGTGTAGCTTGGCGTATAGGATCCATCGACAAAGACGCGAATTCCTCCGGCGGCAGGCTTTTCCATTCCAGAGAGCCAAGCTTCCGCCTCCTCACGGGATCCGAAGGACTTGAATAAAACGCCCTTGACCCCATGCGTGAGTTTTTCGCATTCCGTCCAAGTATTCACAATTTTCTTTTCGGCATCACTTTTTACAGCGTAGAATTTTTGTTTAGGCATGAGTGCAAATTTAGTATTTAGCGGTAGATTTTGCGGCACAAAATGGAATTTTACTGATTAGCGGTTGATAAGCAGAGTCGCATCTAGAAATGCAAATTGAAGAATTGGGGCAAATAAAAATCCGTTTTTTTCAACATGAAAACGATTTTTTGGCAAAATGACGACCCGAAATGAGAAAAAAATAACATTTTGGGTGCATGAATTTAATACAAACTAATGTAGGCTTTTCCTAAAAATTTTTACGACTATTAAAAAATAGAGCCACTCGCTCTTGCATCTCTTTTTCTAAAAATAAGGCGAAGTTGCCGATTTTTTCCTTAGACTCAAATTCCGAAATGCGCATTTCACGTAAAAAACAAGCAACAAGCCACAACTCCTCAGCCACTCTTGCGCATATTCAACGTAGCGAACACCTCTAGCCATTCATACGCGAACCCAACGCTGCAACTATTTGTATATTTAAGCGGTCATTTTGAAATGAGGCGTCCGTGGATACATCACCATATTTCGCAAAGAACTTCCGATTCTTTTTAATGCGTTTCCGCAACGAAGAGACGATATTCGATTGGTTTTTGGACAAGGCTGACGAATTTACCGCACCATTCTTCTACCCAGAAGACTTGCACACCAATCCAAGAACCGTCGTTTTCTTGCCCTATGATGAAAAGGAAGGCTGCCCCTTTGTAAATGACCTTCCTCCTATAATTCTCAAAAACACCTTATTCCATGCGCCCGAATCCTATCGTCAATTTCTTACTCAAAAGAACGCACAGGCCGTCTATTTCATAGAACCCGAATGCCGCTATGGAGACCCAAATTTCAAGCAGACGCTCAAGCAACTTTATGAATTCGTTCCCAAGGCCTGCATTTTCCTTGGCAACTTCGACTTGCCGCGCCTTTACCTCGCCAAAAAATGCGGTGCAGCCTATCGAATCGGATTCAACTGCGACTCAGTCTTTCCGTTCCTCAACATCAATTTAAAGGTGGAAAAGACTTCCAAAGCTCAATTCGTCGCCAAATTCTACGGTAAAGGGTGATGCAGAAAATCTACTCAACCATCATCAACGAGAACGGAGGTTATGCAGATTTGCACATGCACACGAAGCTTTCGGATGGAAGCCTCGGTGTTGAGGAGCTACTCAGGCTTTGCAAGCGCAAAGGACTTCGCTGCATTTCCATTACCGACCACGATGATCTTGATTCCTACAACCAGGCAATCGAACCCGCCAAGGAAATCGGCCTCGAAATCATTCCGGGCATTGAAATTTCTGCCGTTTGGCAGGGGAAGGACATCCACATTCTCGGCTACTTCTGCGACCCCACGAACCTCGCCCTCAACATGGAGCTTTCAGACTTCGCAAAGCAGCGTGTCACCCGCGTCAAGGCGATTATCAAGAAGCTGAACGCACTTGGCATAGGCATCACTTTCGAGAAAGTCCACTCCTACTGCAAAGGGAAAGTCATCGGGCGCCCGCACGTCGCCATGTCCATGGTAGACGAAGAATACATTTCGAATTTCTCGGAGGCTTTCACAAAGTACCTCGGCGATGGTTGCGTAGCCTTTGTCGAAAAGAAGGGACTCAACCCCCAGGAGACCATCAGGCTCATCGAAAACGCTGGTGGCATCGCTGTGCTTGCGCACCCTTACAAATCGGGACTCAGCGATGAGTTCATCGAGAACATGGTTGAATGGGGAATTCAGGGTATTGAAGTGTACAGTCCGGCGCAAAAGGGGGCCGTTGGACGCAAGTATAAAGAAATGGCTCAACGCTACGGGCTTGTCGGTACTGGCGGTTCAGACTTTCATTCCGAGAGCGGAACCTACCCTCCCGGCTGCATGAAAATGCCTTACACAGTTGTCCAGGCGCTACGTGAAAGGCGAGAAAAATCCCGCGCAGAATGGTTCTAATGTTCCGCAACTATACTCTTTTCATATTTCTAGTCGTAGCGTTTGTTTCAAACGTACAGGCCGATATTCTCCACGCCAAGAGAAGCCACCGACCTCAAGCGCAGGATTCCGTATGGGAGTCTCCTAACGGAATTGATTCTTCGCCAAGAGAAACAGACGAAGGCAGATTGGCCCTCCCCCTGCGCGAAATCATGCAGCGCACATACGATGTATCCGGCCAGAAATCCGAATGGATTCTCGGAACATCGCTTCTCGGGAATCCAGAGCTCGCTCCAGAAGCCCTGGGCATGGCTTCTGTCAGCAGACGTTATCCAAGTAAACTCGCGGGTCTTTACACCACAAGGCTCAGCTACGACGCCTCGACACTTACGTTGAATGGCGACAACGGCATCCTGTTCGAAGAGCGACATGGCATCCCCGTCGATACCCCCATAACCGATGTCAACTGGGAAAGAGGACCATTCCAAGGAAACGCTGTACGACTGGAATTCAGGCGATTGCTGACCGATTCGGTCACACTTGATCTTGGTGTCGCGAGCCATTCGAACTTGCTTTCCAAAAGTTTTGACTACCAGAACGTCACGCATTCACCTTATTTCGCACTTGGACGCGACTCCACACAAATTCCTTTTGGTGGCAGGAACATCGCCATGAACAGCATGCACATGCAACCCATTCTCACATGGAAGTTCAGACACGGATCTGCCTATTTCAAGATGAACTACTTAAGTCTCGACAATGACGACAACACAACACATAAGGTGCTTCTCGACACACTGGACTACTCCATCCGGAACTTCCAGACAGATCCATACAACATTTCCATTGAAACACGAACATACGGAGCCGGCTTGGAGCTCACTCCTACAAGGGACTGGACATTCAAGACCGACTTCACCTATGGGACCCACGAAATTGAAATGACGGGGCTTCCGCAAATCACGAAACAGTCGAAGACTAGCCTCAACGAATGGGGTTACGAAACAACTGAATACACCTATTTCGATACGACTCGAGGTATCAACTACGAATCCATCCTCGGCAACTTCGACATCAATTATGCGATGTTACTGAATCCGTCCATCCATTTTTCGTATGAATTTTTGAATACAGAAACAGTAAGTAACGAAACTTTCAAACGGGAACATTATCAGGACAGAGAAATCGGCTATCTCCAAATTTCGGACACACTCTTGTGGAAGACATTCTTCCGAGTTCAGGCTGGCATGCAGCGTAACAGTTCCGTGTTGGACACCGTAGATTTTGCACCGGCATTTTCCATCGACGCCACTGTACTTCTCCCCCGCAATTTCCAGCTGAACGCATCTTACCGTCATGACAACAAATTCCCTGAAGTTTTACAGCTCAGGTTCGATGAAACAGGGCGTGTAGCCATCCACAACGAGCAACTCAAATTCGAAAAACGCGACCGCGGAACCGCCACTATCGGCTGGTTCAAGCAAGATGTATTCTATGGTCTCGGCCTGCGCTTCGAAAATGCGAACAACCTAATCAAGCCCTATTGGGTCGCCAAAGGAGAAATTCCCGTAGAAGATGAAGCGGATTCCACCGAGACCGAAAGCGATTCATATTACAATCCATACGCCCCAGCTCCAGAACCCACGGACAAGGATTCCATTGCGGCAATGTTCCGCTGGGCAAACATTGATAACGTAAAAACGCTGGATTGGCTCATGCAAGTGGGTTTCAGACTTGGCAACTGGAAGTTCTATCTGGAACGTGGACAGACATTCAAGCGCAACAAGCGCCTAATGGATACACCGCAACTTTATTACAAAGGAAGTATCCACTGGCAGAATAGATTTGTGAGCGACCGTCTCGGCGTCAGCGTGCGCTTTGACTGGCAATGGTTCCAGGACCGCTACGACTGCACCATCGACGAGAACAACAAGCCGGAGATTGTGCATCTCAAGCATTATCTTGCGCTGGATTTCGAAGCACGTATGCAGATTCTAGCCTTTGAGCTCTATAGCAGAATCGAGAACCTGAATCACAGCATCTACATGCCGGAATCCGGCTACACCCCCGAAGGTCTCCGTTTCGCCTACGGCATTGTCTGGACATTCAACAACTAATTACGACTAAAATAAGCGAATAATGGTTAGAACAGGATGGCTGAGCTTTAAGAACCCAGCCGCTTTTTCGTAACCATCTCTATCGTCTTTCGTCTATAACCTATAGTCAGCCGATAGCCTCAGCAATAAGCATCGCCAAGTAGGCTACATACAGAAGCAAAAAGAAAATGCCGCTCTTGCGCCCGATGCGACCGTTTCCGTTGAATTTTTTCTTCGGAAGTCCAAGCAGCAAGAGCAAGACAGTAATCACGGCGACAATCGGCAAGTCGCGGAAAATCACCGCTTCATCCACCGAATCCATCGGAGCGATAACAGCCGCAATTCCCACAACAGCAAGCGTATTGAACGTATTGGATCCGACAACATTTCCAACTGCGAGGTCATCCTCGCCTTTTTTTGCAGCAACGATGGAGCTCGCCAGTTCCGGAAGCGAAGTTCCCACAGCGACAATGGTAAGTCCAATCAAAAGGTCGCTCACGCCAAGCGCCTTGGCCACAAAGACGGCGCCCCACACAAGCATCCTGGAACTTACCACGAGAAGAACGATGCCGACAATCACCCGAAGAAATGACTTCGGAAGCGAAATCGTTTTCGTTGCGGAATCAGCGGAAGGATTAACGACACCTTCGTTGCCAACAGCCACATCCCCCATACTCACCTTCGACTTTCTGCGATACTCTGCCATAATATTGACTGTCATGACAGAGACAAACAGCAGCAGTAAAACAACGCCGTCCACCCGTCCGACAGATCCATCGGCCACAAGCCAAAGGCTTGCAAACGTAATCACGCAGAGAATCGGGATGTCACGCTTGATGGCAATTCGCTTCACAAGAACCGGAGAAATCGCAGCTGTCACACCCAAAATGAGTGCTATGTTTGCAATATTGCTTCCATACGCATTTCCTAGCGAAAGCTCTGGATTTCCCTGAATGGCGGAAAGTACCGAAACAAAAAGCTCCGGAGCCGAAGTTCCGAAGCCTACGACAACCATTCCGACCAGGAAGGTGCTCATTCCAAAACAACGAGCGACGCCGACAGATCCATCAACAAACAAGTCCGCACTACGAACCAGGATGACAATGCCTGCGACGATAGCACATAATGCAAGAATCATGAGCGGAAATTACTTGAAATAGAACGAGAAGCCAAGCATGAATGCGTGGGAGGTCAAGTCATCCACTTTCCATTCCTTGAAGTAATCGTACAGGTCGGAGAAGCCCCAGTCAAATCGAAAATCGAAACCGACATACTGATTTGCACGGATGCTGAGTCCCATGACTATAGACCAGTCAATACTATTGCGATAATCATGCTTCATCATGTCACGCTTGCCGCCAAGATTATCATCAGAAGAAACTTTCAACTTGAAATCATCCATAACAGCGAAGGAAGGCTGTACACCGAAATCAAACATAAAGGAAGACTTCGGATGTTTTAGACTGAAAAGAATCGGGATGTTGATTTTACTCTGAACAAAATCTACATGCCAATCATCATATTTTTCATTGAAAGTTCCCCAGTAGCTGTTGCTTGCCGAGCTTCTTTCAAAATAGACACCAACCTTGAAGCCCATTGTATACTCGTTCAAAGGAATCAAGGCGAAGGCACCGGCTCGCCAAGTCATGCCATCATATTCGTCAAATGAATAATGATCATTATCTCCCGTAAGAGTGTAGTAGCCAACAAAGCCCTGAATACCCACCGTAAACTGCATGGGAACAAGACCGCGCAGCTGGTCAAGCGTTACGGTATCGCGTCCACCTCTGCTATTCGGGACAACATACATCGTCACAGGCATTTCGTTTTCACGGACAGCGACAGGAGCTGACTCGGTCGAAGCAGAATCAACCTCCGCAGTTGGAGCTGCTGGAGGCTCAGCCGTAGCATCTTCACCGCGGACAGCGACAGGAGCACTTTCTTCAGAAGCTTCGGCGGCAGAAACCGCACTAGCATCCGCTTCGGGAGCAACCACAGGTGCTTCGGCGGGAACTGACTCAGCAGCATTTACGGTGGCAGGCTCTACAGCATTTGCTTCAACCGCATTTGAGGCTGGAGATGTCGCTGCGTTCGGAGCTGGGGAATCAAAATCCAACGGGAACGATTCTGCCGGAGCGGATTCCTGAGCAGCAGGAGCTGCCGCAGGCGCAGCAGAAGATTCTGTAGCAGGGACCGAGGAGGCTACAGGAGTAGCAGGTTCAGCAGCAAAAGCGGCGGCAGTCAAAGCCACCACGGCAGCAATAGACTTCATCTTGATATTCATGATTCACTCCGATTTAATATTCTAAACTTTATAATAAAAAATAAATTTATATTCGGTCCAATGAAAAATAAAATTTAGGGGTTTAAAGCATGATTCTTGCCCATCATATATAAAACATTGCTATTTTTCAAGGCATGAACATTACAATCATTTCAAAAGAATCCGGCAAGGCAAACGCCAACGCCTTGTTTTACGTAAAGCAATCCATCCAGTTTTCCACAGTCCTCACCGAGGAGGGCGAAAAACAAGTAGACTCCGTTCTCGCAGGCATGAAAGACGGTGTCTTCGAGGACTTGGAATTCGTAGAAATTGACGACAAGCCGACCATTTTCGTAGATGCCGCCAAGGAACGCGGTATTTCGAACCTTGACCATCTCCGCATGGCCGCCTACCGCCTCGCAGGCAAAGCCTCCAAGAAGCGCATCCCCGTTGTGAGCATCATGCTCGCCGACGCCGCCGATGAACAGTTCAAGGCCATCCTCCACGGGCTCCACTACGCCGACTACAAGTTCGACGCCTACAAGAGCGAAAAGAAGGAACGCTTCCAGGTGACTTTTGAAATCGCTGCCGGTGAACACGTGAACGACTTCAAGAAAATCGCCGAGGACGTGGCGGTCGAACAGAAAGCCGTCACCTTGGTCAAAAACCTCGTGAACACGCCGGCCGCCGACTTGACACCCGCAGAATTTGTCGAGAACGCAAAAACTATTGCTAAGTACACCACAGGCCTTTCCATCAAGATCCGCGACATGAAGCAGCTCGAAAAGGAAGGCTTTATGGGCCACGTCACCGTTGGCAAAGGCAGTTCTCGTCCGCCGTTTATGGTGACGCTCAGCTACAACGGCGTTGGCCGCGCAAGCAAGCGCACCTCCCAGGACCACCTGGTCATCGTCGGCAAGGGGCTTTGCTTCGATACCGGCGGTCTCTGCCTCAAACCGCCTAAATCCATGCCCGAGATGATTAGCGACATGACCGGCGCCGCAACTGCCCTCGCCGCCATCCAGGCCATTGCCACTTTGGAACTCCCGATCAAGGTGAGTGCAGTCCTCTGCCTTGCCGAAAACGCCATCGGGAACCAGTCCGTTTTGCCGGGCGACATTTTTACCGCCAAGAACGGCAAGACCGTCATGGTCGATAATACCGACGCCGAAGGCCGCTTGGTACTTTCGGATGGTCTTGCTGAAGCAGGCCTCATCGGGGCAACGCACATCGTCGACTTGGCAACACTTACCGGCGCCATGGTCCGTGCCCTCGGCTACGCAGTCGCGGGATTCTTCAGCAACAATGACGCTCTCGCCCTGAACATCATCAACTGCGGTGAAGCCTGCTGCGAAAAGTTCTGGAGCATGCCACTCGAAGAAGAATACGCCGACGCCCTCAAGGATAAATTCGCCGATTTGAAGAACACCGGCTCCGACGCGGGCGCCATCAGCGCAGCGCTCTTCTTGCAGGAGTTCGTCCCCGAAGATACCGCCTGGGCGCACCTCGACATCGCTGGCACCGCCTTCGTCGACAAGAAGTGGAAATACACCGAATACGGCGCCACTGGCTTTGGCGTGCAGACGCTCATTGAACTTGCCCGCGGCATGGCCGCAGGCGAGAGCGCTGACGAAAACAGCGAAACAGACGAAAGTACTGCCGTGGAATACCAGAAGGTATAAGCCAATCGCTTCGCCGCAAAGGCAACCGCGAAAGCATCTTCTACATAATCAACAATTAAAAAACGACCCCTTCAAATCGGGCCGTTTTTACTTTATTATAAACAGTCGTATTCATAGCTTAACTTTACACTTTCGCGTTTAAAGAGCTCTGCCATGATAACTTCATGGCAGAGAAATTTTTCGATTCAAAAAGGCTTACTTATTGCATGATTTTCATTTTTATCGGTATCATCACAATAATAAGAAGAAAACGATTAAAGAAAAAAGGGCCATGCCAATTCCGAAAGAAACGCATATCCAATATCCGATGGGATTCTCTTTTAAATCAAAGGCAAGTCTCGTAATCCTTTTTTTTCCAAATCTTTTTGATTTCAAGTCGAAAATTACGTTTATAAAAAAGAAAAGAAAGGATAACAAAAAAAACAAACGCATATATTTCTTCCGAAATAGAAGTAGTCATACCAAAATAACCATTTACACACATTCAAAAATAAAAAAATCTTTAAAGGCTTACTTTTTACAAATATGCATTAAAGCTAAAATAATAAGTGGGCATTTTAATGTATCCATACAAGACTCCTCGATTGAAAAATTTTTGATTATTCATTTTCATCAATGGCACCTGTAGCGTTTCTAGGTGAACGGGCAAATAAAGTGCTTTCTACAGACAAATTTAAATTTGATAAATTTTTTTCATCAGCAAGAACATCCAAGTTTATGCACTATTGTGTTCACCCCAGCAATTTCTAAACACGAAAATGAAAAGTCGTTCATGCGGCGCATTTTGATGTTCATCGCAATCTCGTGCGCAAGGCGACTCATGTTACTTTTTTAGGCATTGACAGATAATGACAGGATCAAATTTAATTGTAAAACGAAAATACGTTTGTAATTGTCATCTTTGTAAAAAAAAATTAGCATCATTATGTATAAAATTAAACAAAGCGAAAAGTTTGTAGCCGAATGAAATGCAAAAAATTATTTTTAGAGTGAAAAAAAGGACCTTCATCATGGAACAGAAACAATTTCCTTGTGCCAACTGTAAACTCCGCGCAAAATACGACGCGAATCCAAGATCATTCCTGGGTCGCCTCTGGCGCTTCCACATCAAGTTTTGCCCCGGCTGGAAGGCTTATTTCCAAAGCCTCACGGACGAAGAAAAAATAAGCTACACTGAAAAATACGGATTGAAGTAAAATGACGCATAAAGAAAAAGCTTTAGATTATTTTGGACGCAAATTTCACTGTTCGCAAGCGGTTCTAGCAGCATTCGCGGAGGAATGCGGGATAACAGAAGAACTGGCGTTGAAACTCGGCGCGTGTTTCGGAAGTGGCATGCGGAAAGGCGAAGTCTGTGGTGCTTGTACAGGAGCATTGACGGTTCTTGGATTGCTTTACGGTCATTATGTTGAAAACGACACGCCAAGCAAAATGCGGGCAAACTTGGTCAACGACAAGATGATGGAACGATTCGCTAAGGTTTGCGGTTCGTACAAATGCAATGAATTGCTAAAATGCGACATTTCCACAAAGGAAGGAATAGAGTTTGCAAAAGTAAATCGACTGTTTACGGAATTCTGCCCGCGCATGGTTGCAAACGCCGTAGATATTCTTGAAGAAATCATTCAGGAACAAAAATCAAGGTGACACTTCCCCACTCCTCGGGGTGTTTAAAAGGCATGAACATTTTAATTATCAACGGCAGTCCGAAAAAGGCTGGACTCACCTCGCAGATGCTTGAAATCATGCGGGAAGAAGCAATGAATGGGGGCGCGACGGTCGACGTTGTCCGCGCAAACGACCTTACCGCAAAACCATGCCTCGGTTGCATGGCCTGCCGCAAAACTGGCAAGTGCGTGCTCTCGGAAGACGATTCCGTGAGGCTCCTGGAAAAGCTGAAAGCAGCGGACGCAGTCATTATCGGGGCTCCGTGTTACTGGGGAAACATTCCTGGGCAACTCAAGTTGCTTTTCGACCGCATGGTTTATGGCATGATGCGCGACACCGAGCGGTTCCCGGAGCCTTTGATGCCTGGGAAAAAGTGCATTTTAATCAGCACCTGCACAACGCCGTGGCCATTCAACATTCTCTTCAAGCAATCGCGCGGGGCCATAAACGCGTTGCGTGAAATTTGCCGCTATTCCGGATTTAAGATTGTAGCGACCGTCGAGCGCGGCGGCACGCAGAAGCACTCGGAATTAAGCGAACGAGACTACAAAAAATGCGTAAAAGCGGCGAGAATGTTATAAATGATAAACATATCCGAGTCAAAACGGCGGACGCCTGAGGCGTCAATCACAAGCCGATAATCATTATTCCCCTGATTTAACGCTAAAACCACAAACTAGATTACGAATCAAGTTCGGGATGACGGCTCATGGGAGTCCGCCCCAAACCGCTTGCCCAACGCATTTGTGTTCATTGTTAATTGTTATTAGTTGCTGACGCTTAGGCTGCTCAAGGCCAAAGCCGGCACCTTGTACGATGCGAAAGGATCACGGAACTCGTTTCCTACAGCGACCACATCCTTGATAATGTCAAAGAAGTTGCCACTCAAGGTGACTCCATCCACAGGATGTACAACGACTCCATTTTCGCAGTAAAAACCGTGCGCGCCGATACTGAGTTCACCGCTCACGGAATTGCAACCGGAATTTCCTTCGAGCCGCACAATCAAAATGCATTTCGGGAAAAGCTTCAGAAGCTCCGCCGTCGTCATCGTTCCGGGCGGCACCAGGAGATTGAAGAATGTCGTCTGCATCTTGCCGCCAAAGCTACGGGCACCGTTTCCGGTCGTCTTGCATTTTGCCTTGGAAGCCGTTTCCAAATTGTACAGCGCCGAATTGAAGACGCCGTTGTCAATGACCTTCACGCGTTCCGTCGGAGAGCCTTCGGAATCAAAGAAGAAACGATGCTGGAACATTCCCCCCTGTGGATCATTCCAAAGGGAGAACGCCTTGTTCGCAATGACTTCGCCCTCCTTGTCGGTGAGGCGAGACATGCCCTTTTGCATGGAGTCCGCCATAAACGGTTGGCAGTACATGGCGAGGAAACGAGACGAGATGCGCTCGGAAAGCACCACGGGAATCTTGCCGCTTTCGATTTTTTTCGCACCGAAAAGTTCCGTCGAATATTCCGCTGTACGGGAGGCGATTTCATCGATTGAAAATTCGCTCCAGTCGCGGGCTGTCTTTACGTAGTTGCCAAGCTTCTTGATGCCATCGCGCGATGCGACTGCACCGGCACCCACAGAAACCTCGTTCTCCCTGGATTCGTAGAAAAATCCCTTGCTATTTGCGACGATGGAGTATTCGCTGTTCATGTCGGCGCCGAGGTACGGGATGTTCTCGATTTCCTTGGATTTTGCAAACGTCGCCTTTTCCAAGTCAATGCAAAAATTCTTGAGCGTCGAAAGGTCGAGCGAAGTGAGCGACGGATTGTAGTTGAAGTCTCCCGAAGGCATCTTGGCGGGGAGAGGCAAGTCAATATCCACTTTTTCGGTCCACTGCGTATGGCAAACGGCGTCCTTCAAAGTCTGGGCAATTGCTTCCTTCGTGAGTCGTTCCGTATGCGCATAGCCCGGGCGACCGTCTTTCAGCACGCGAACGCCGAGGCCAACCGAATCCGAGATTTCCGTATTTCTCACATGCCCCTGGAACACGGAGAGTCCCTCCGAATGTGTATGGGAAGCGATAATGTCGAATTGCTCAGCCTCGTTCTTGGCGCAGTCACACATGTAAGAAACAGCATCTTTGATATTCATAGTAAAAGTGGTTAGTAAGCAGTGGTTGGTGGTAGGTCGTAGTTATAAATTATGAATTATGAATTGTTAACTGTTCATTGTTAATTGTTCATTGTTAATTGTTAATTGTTAATTGTTTCTTGCTTTCTAGCATTTTCCAGTAGGCGGCGGGGCTTCCGGTAACGGATTCGAGTGCTTCGGCAAGTTCTTTCGTGACAGGTTGCGTGCCGTTGATGAGGTTTTCGAGAACTTCGACAGAAATGCCAAGACGGCGGGCGAATTCAGCCTTGTCCATCTTGAGCCATTCGATGCCTTCCAAAATTGCTTGCCCCGGAGTGGGCGTATTGTGTCTTGACATATAAACCTCGCATAAAATTATGAAGTATTAGTTATAAATTATGAGATAAAAAAAAGAGTCCAAAGGCGTAATTTCATATCTCATACTTAGTAATTCATAACTCATAATTAAAATTTAACATCTTTCCAGCCTTCGGCGCCAAAGCGGAGGTCGCGTTCGACGAATTCCCAGATAAGAAGCTTCTTGCCCTTGAGGACGTTTGCCTTGCGGGCGAGTTTTTCGCGGACAAGCGTACTTGCGCCACCGTCGCTCACGATGCTTGCCACAGGGCGATTCATTTCGCGGGCGAAATGCGCAATCCATCCGGCATTCACAGGAGCGTCCGTTTGGTAAATTCGGCTGAAGCTGTCGCCGAGGATGAGGATTTTCGACTTGCGGAAATCGTCCTTGAACGGGGTGCGGGTCGTGTCGTAGATAACCTGCTGCGGCGCGATAGCGGCTGTTGACGAATCAGCGGTTGCGATGGCGCTGTCTGCGGAATCGGGTGCGACCGAAGCGACAGCGCGTTCCGTCACCGTCTCCTGCGAAACGACGTGACCTACGACGCGCTGCGACTTGAATACGCTGAACTTGTTGAGACCGCTCATCTCGCCAATATCGCCCATGCGGTCGGCTACGGAATCGGTCGCCACGTAATTCATGGTTTCTGGGCCGATGTTTACGGCACCAGAATTAGCCAGTTCACGGACTTTCGCAGAGATTTCACGGGCAGCAAGTTCGGCACCTCGCGGCGTCCAGTGCGTATCGTCGTTCAGATACAGGGCGCCAAGCTTTGCATCGTCTGCTTTTGCGTTCCAAAGCGGCGTGTACAAATCTACGGTATTGAATCCGAGAGCGGTGAGGCTATCAAGAATCTTTTTGCCATGGCCGAAAGTTGGCGCTGTAGCATCCTTCCCCGTCAATCGTTCCGGGTAAATGCTCGGCTTGCCCGGCACAATCACCACCAAGAGTTCCACACCCTTTGCCTTCAGCTGTTCACGGAACTTGGAAATCGCAGAAATCGGATTGTCCAGTTTCGCGGAACGCACATCCAACGGCGACGGCTGCACCAGGAATTCCACATCCTGACGGTAGAAAAGCCATGGGCTAGACGATAGACGATAGACGATAGACGAAAGATTGCTTCGCTCCGCTCGCAATGACGTATCTGCATCTTGCTTCCGCAAACCAGCATCTTGCTTTTGCGATTCCTGCTTACTGCTTACCAACCACTGCTTACTATCCGCCCCCAAAACCACCTTTTCGCCGGGATCACGGAAGAGGTTCCAGACCGTCAGCTGATACTTCGGCCTCACCGCAAGCACCAGCGCATTTTCATCTTCTACCTTGTGTTCAAAGGCACGCAAATAGCTGCTGGTCCATACGCCGTAGTGCTTCACATCGAGGAATGCACGCACAAGCGAGAACTTGCCATATTCATGAGTCAGCGCCTTGATGCAGGAATCCACCTGCGGAAAAAGTTCGTGTTCATCCGCCAAAGACGCCAAAAGCGTATCCGTCTGCTTGAGTAGTTTGTACGAAATTTCAGAACTGTCCAGTTCAGCGTAGGCGTTCACCGTAAGCATGGCGCGTTCCATATCGGAGAGCGCTGCAACCACATTTTCCAAGGCTTCCATCTCGTCGGCACCGGCGGCTATCGCCTCACGGGCATTTTTCCACCGCAATACAAGGGTATCAGACGCAGCCGCAATCGCGGATTCACGCGCAAAAGGCGTATAGAAAATATCCTTGAAAATATCGAGCGACAAAAAACGTTTTTCGCCGCGAAAATCGGCAATCGTCTGCACACTGAACGGAAGCAGCAAGAGAATCCCGAAAACAACTATCAATGCTACGTATTTCTTATTCACGACCCAAAATTAGAAATAAAAAAAGTTAGATTTGGCGCACTATGAACGATTCAATGAATGATTTATGGGTCGGTGTCGACGTTGGCTCCACCACTGTGAAAATAGCCGTCGTCGATCCGGAGACATCCAAGCTTTTACATTATACCTACCAGCGCCACAACGCCATGCAAGCCAAAAAGGTGCACGACGTACTGAGCGAAGCACACGCCCTCTTCCCGGACAGGAACTTCAGGGTGGCATTCTGCGGAAGCGGCGGTCAGCCGTTCGCCGAAGCGACAAAGGCATTTTTTGTACAGGAAGTGGTCGCAAACGCACTTGCCGTCCGCGCCACCTATCCCGAATCCAGAGTAGCAATTGAATTGGGCGGTCAGGATGCCAAGGTGGTATTCTTTGAAAAGGACCGTACCACAGGAAAACTCATTGCAAGCGACATGCGCATGAACGGCGTATGCGCCGGCGGTACCGGAGCCTTTATCGACCAGGTGGCCGAACTCCTCCGCATCAAAACCGAGGTCTTCGAAAAGTTCGCAAGTCGCGGTCAAAAGGTTTACGAAATTTCTGGCCGCTGCGGCGTGTTCGCCAAAACCGACATCCAGCCGATGCTCAACAACGGCATCGCGAAGGAAGACATTGCGCTATCGAGCTTCCACGCCATCGCAAAACAGACCATCGGCGGTCTTGCGCAGGGCATGGAAATCAAGCCGCCCGTCATTTTCGAAGGCGGTCCATTGACTTTCAACCCGACTCTTGTCCGCGCCTTCAAGGAACGCCTCGGCATTACCGACGAACAGGCCATCGTGCCGGAACACTCCGAGGTGCTCGTCGCCATGGGCGCAGCCCTTTCGCTCGGCTCCATGTTCGCAAACCAGGAATGCTTCTACCGCAAAGAAGGCTCCCTCGACGCTCTCGACCATTTCAACGAAATCCGCCAGGCCGAAAACAAGGCCAAGGCTGCCGCAGACCTGTTCTTCAAGAACGATGAGGAGTACAAGAACTTCCTCGAAATGCACAAGATGGCCGGCAACCACTACCCGCAGCCTGCCTCTGGATCGACCGTGAACGCCTACCTCGGCATTGATGCCGGTTCCACCACCACGAAGTTTGTGCTTTTGGATGAGCAGGACAACGTGATTGACGGATTCTACGCGAGCAACGACGGTGAACCCTTGGCCGTGCTGAAACGCGCCATGAACGATCTCGCCGACCGCTACGAGGAATATGGCTGCAAGCTCAACATTCTGGGCGTCGGCACCACAGGTTACGGCGAGCAGCTCTTTGCAAAGGCCGTGCACGCCGACTACCACACCGTCGAAACGGTCGCCCACGCAAACGCAGCCCAGCGCCTCTGCCCCGACGTCTCCTTTATCTTGGATATCGGCGGCCAGGACATGAAGGCCATCTCCGTCCAGGACGGCGTTGTCACAGGAATTATCCTGAATGAAGCCTGCTCCTCGGGGTGCGGTTCGTTCATCGAAACCTACGCGCGCTCCCTCGGAATCCCGATGGAAAAGATTGCTGAACTCGCCTTCAACGCAAAAAGCCCGTCCCAGCTCGGCAGCCGCTGCACCGTGTTCATGAACAGTTCCATCATCACGGAACAGCGCGACGGCAAGCAGCCCGAAGACATTATCGCAGGCATCTGCCGCTCCATTATCAACAACGTTTTCATGAAGGTGATTCGCATCAGAAACCTCAACACCCTCGGCAAGAAAGTCGTCGTGCAGGGAGGAACCTTCAAGAACAACGCAGTGCTCCGCGCGTTCGAACAGTACACTGGCCTCACCCCGATCCGTCCGGAACGTCCAGGCGAAATGGGCGCCAT
The DNA here is from genome assembly GCA_045617325.1 of Fibrobacter sp. Lineage (GTDB taxonomy): Bacteria > Fibrobacterota > Fibrobacteria > Fibrobacterales > Fibrobacteraceae > Fibrobacter. The sequence goes on along the minus strand of JAZLIJ010000310.1, from coordinate 6,573 downwards.
CGGCATAGCGCTTCTCACCCGCAAATTCATGGAAGAAAAGCGCAAGACAAATCCCGACTTGAAGACTAGCTTTATCGGGCTTGAAGCCATGAGAAACTTCAGCTGGCATAACCAGCCGGGGCAACTCTGCCAGTACTGCACCAACCATTGCTCCCGCACCATCGTCACCTTCAGCGACGGACAGAGCTTCGTGACAGGCAACCGCTGCGAACGCGGCGAAGTCACCGCCGACCCGAACGACCCGAAGACGAAGGCGCTCATCGCAGAAATCAACAAGAAGATGCAAGCCGTGCCGGACATGATCAAGCGCACGAACCAGCTCCTTGTAAAAGACTACGGTCCGCAGGTTCTCGTCCCGCAAACAGGGAAAACCATCGGCATTCCGCGTGTACTCGAATTCTGGAGCAGCCTCCCCTACTGGAAAGCCTTCTTTACAGCACTCGGCTACACGGTCGTCATAAGCCGCCAAAGCGACTACAAGATGTTCGAGGCGGGTCTCCACAGCGTGCCCTCCGACACCGTCTGCTTCCCGGCAAAGCTCGTCCACGGGCACGTGCTTTCGCTCATCGAAAAGAAGGTGGACCGCATATTCTTCCCGATGATGATTGCGCTTCCGAGTGACCACACCAAGTTTACGGCGACATCAGTTTGCCCGGTGGTGCAAGGCTACCCGAACGTCTGCAAGAATACAGACGACCCAGAAAAGAATTACGGCATTCCGATGGACCAGCCGGTATTCCACTGGTTCAATGAAAAGCTCCGCAGAAACCAGACGATTGAATGGTTCCATGAAAACTGGCATCTCGACAAGAAGCTTCTTGCGAAGGCTGTCACCGAAGGCGAAAAGGCTCTCAACTGCTACCGCACCACGCTTCTCGACGAAGGCAAGCAAATCCTCTCTGACGTTCGTCAAAAAGACACTTTTGCAGTCGTCATCGCCGGGCGCCCCTACCATGCGGATACGCTCATCAACCACAATATCGCAACGCATTTCACGTCCATGGGCATTCCGGTTTTAACAACCGAATCGCTCCCAGGCGTCTTCGACCAGGATGTTCCAAAGCATACCCGCGTCGAAATCAAGAATACGTTCCATTTGCGCATGCTGGGCGCAACGATGATTGCATCCAAGGATCCGAACGTGGAACTGGCGCAGATTGTGAGCTTCGGCTGCGGTCACGACTCCATCCTGACCGACGAAATGATGCGCATGATGCACAGGGATTCCAACAAGGAAATGCTCATGCTGAAGCTCGACGAAGGCGATGCTCGCGGCCCTGTGGGCATCCGCATCAAGAGCTTCATCGAAACCGTGAAGGCGCGCCGTGCGGCAAACCTCCCCGAAAAGCCGGAAAGCAACGAGCCGCTGTTCCATACGCCATTCGTCGCAACAGACAAGACGAAGCGCAAGATTTTGACGCCGAACCTCTCCCCCGCATTCGCAATCCTCGCAAGCGAATACATCAAGGGAAAGGGGTTCCTCTCGGAATACCTGCCGGTTGCAGACAAGCGCGCCATCGAGCTTGGCAAGAAGTATGTGCATAACGACATCTGCTTCCCCTGCCAAATCAACATTGGCGAAGGCCTCAAGTGGCTCGAGGAGCACCCGGAAGTCAAGCAGTCCGAAGTTTCGCTCTGCATCGCGAAGAACTGCGAAAACTGCCGCGCCGTGCAATACTCGGTGCTCGCCCGCAAGGCGCTCGACGAAGCCGGCTACAAGGATGTCTCCATCATCACTACAGGCACGGACCTCAAGGATATGCACCCGGGTTTCCAGGTCGGCCTTGACTTCCGCCTCCACATGCTGTGGGGACTCGTGTTCATGGACGGCATCGAAACGATGTACCGCGCACTCCGCCCCTACGAAGTGCACAAGGGCGACACGCAGAAGGTTTATGACCACTGGATGCCGCTCATCATGGGCATGGTCGCCATCCTCAAGAAGACGCAGCTGACCTCCCCGAAGCATGTTGTGGAAATGTTCCACGCCTGCATCGATGCGTTCAACACGGTGGAAATCACAGAGGAGCGCAAGAGGGGCATCCGCAAGCCGCGTGTCGCTGTGCTCGGCGAAATTCTCATGAACTACCATCCGAGCGCCAACGGCCACGTAGAAGAATACCTGATGAACAACGGCATGGAAGTCTACCTGCCGGGCATGACCGACTTCTTCCGCGTCGACGAAGTCGTCCGCGCCGAAAAACTCCGTCGCGGCCTGTGCGCAAACCCCATCAGCGAACGAATCGAAGGCACCATCACGGCAAAGATGTTCACGCATGCGATGGATACCGTCCGCAAGGCAATGCATTCGTTCAAGCTGTACGAGCACCACGCCGACTGCTACGAGCTCAAGGAATACATCCGCGACATTATCGACCCGACCTACAACACGGGTGAAGGCTGGCTCATTCCAGGCGAAATCCTCTACAACTCGAAGCACGGAATCAACAGCTACGTCATCGTGCAGCCGTTTGCCTGCCTCGCGAACCACATCAGTGGCCGCGGCCTCACCAAGGCCGTCAAGGAACGCTGCCCGCATGTTCAGATTCTGAGCCTCGACTACGATCCGGATACGAGCTTCGCAAACATCGAGAACCGCTTGCAGATGCTCATCATCAACGCTCGCGAACTCGAAAAGGCGAACCTCGCCAACTAAGGTCCGGCAAGTTCAAAAATCACAAAAAAGGCATTCCAAGCGAATGCCTTTTTTTTGCAGATGAGCCTTGCCGTTATCGTTTCTGTCCAAGTTACGATTGAACGTTACACATGGAAATCATACACGATAGACTTGACGCAATTACAGCATCTTAGCAAAAAAGGTTACATCGCTCCAACTATTAAGGAAGAAAGAAAAAACACAATCCACAATTTATATTTAACAAGTTTATTTTGAGGGCTAAAGACTTCAATAAGCAACAATAAAGAAGACAAAAAACAAGAATATTTTCCACAGCAAGACAACAAGAATCGTGATACGAATGTTCCAATGGAAAAGAAAAAAGACGGTAAAATTGTTGAATACATCCAAGCAACAAAGAAAAAAATGCAACAAAGCAAAGAATCTTATTAAACACTACCATTCATCACTCCCTTAAATTAGTTGATTATCAGTCTGTTTCGTATAATCAATATAAATCGTATTGGTGCAGTGAAAAAGTCGTACCTCAAGATGTTATTTACGAGGGCGAGGACTACTTTGCAATGCCGGAAATGCCGAATATCGATGGAATCAGGCTTGAATTGGTTGCGGATGATGCTTCCAGCGCCGCATTTGTAAATATGTTAGAAATAGGAACCCCTGCGGACTATTGGAGCGGTGATTATGACAATCTGCATAACAACAACGTCAATACGGAGAAAAACAGAAAGGTTGTGTATGTCCGTTCTAAGCATGGTATGGTTCGTGGAAATCGCACTATTGCTCCGGGAACCTATAAATACAGAATTAACGTTATAAACGCAAATTCTGGCAGCATCCTAAGTTCTATTCCAAGAACAGTCGTTGTCAAGAAGGAGGCCCAACATCCGAAAGCGTCGGGAAAAAATATAGCAGTCCTTATGGGGGACGAAACATGGTTTAAAAAGTACCAGTTGGATATTGCGTCGGGACTTGTGAATTTTTCAGATCGCAATGTCACACTCAAAAATTTTCAGTATGATTATTATGGCAAAGTCAATCAGAAGGAACTTATCAATGGAGCATCGTCTTTAACCGGTTCAAGGTATCAGCCTCATTATTGGTATTCGCATAATGGGTATGATGTTACATTTAAAGATTGTGGAAACGGATATTTTAGACTTCGCTACAAGTATGCTGGACAAATTACAATAAACGCTAATTATACGGCTTTCGACAATAAGGCTGGCTTTGTTTACTCAACAGGGTCTGTCATGAATAAAAATGATGACTATTCCATGTCCTATTGGAATGGAGAAATTTCAAATCGACGCCGTTATTCGCCTTATACCCCGCTTTACAATGATGGTACATTGATATGGGGCGAAGTCCCTAGTTGGGCACATTCTTGTGAAGATGGCCCTTCTATTATAAATCCAAACCCAGGGACTGACAATCCCTTGCCTTCGTCTAGCGGCAGTGTCGTTGTCGACGTTCCATCTAGTTTCAATGCGTTTAGGGATTTGGCGGTTCGGTATGTAGATAACATGGGTGGCAATCAGTCTGAAATCTCCATTTATTTTGATATTAAAAATAAGGGAAATCAGGAGGTGTCTCTTGATGGCTATACAGTCAGATTCTATTACAATGATACTGAGACAGGCGACGCATCTGCGCTGAACATGGCACTCTATTATAGCGGTGATTATCGGTATGGTGCAGGAATCTTCGATGGTATGCCTAGCATGCAAAAGTGTGCAGTCGGTAAATATGCGGTAGATTTCAAATTTAGCGACAAGGCGGTTATTGCCGCAGGAGAATCTTTCCCCCAGTCGAATGTACAGAGCGTCTTGTTTGATCCCAGTTATCTGAAAAAGTTTAACAGAAATGACATTGCCAGCTGGCAGGATAGCAAGACTCTGACCGAGAATATCAACATGGTCTTGATGGATAAAAAGGGAAATGTCATTTATGGCCGCCCCGCTTGGGAATGTAACGGCTATACGGAAAAGGAATTGAAGCTGAAGGTTGTCGAAGTGATTAACACAGATTACTCCGATAAGCTTGGCGGAGAGGTTGGACATGTGAAATTAAAGATTACCAACGTCGGTGACTTGGATTATGCGGAACCGTTGTATGCTAGTTTCTATGTAACGCACGGAAGTGGGCAGTTTCCCGTAATTTCGTTCAACAATCAGAATACGATTATAGCCACAGCAAACACCACAGGAACGTTTAACAATAAAATTTCTGTGGTCCGTCTTTCTGCGAACAACAAGCATACGTTTTTGTTTACCTTGCCAAATGGACTCAAGTCCAACGAAACCAAGGAAGTTGAATTTTGGCTCTCGGATGCGTGCTTGAAAGATTGTTCGGATAAGGATAAGAATCTGTTTGTTTGGGATTTCAGTGACGACTGGTCTGCGACAGAGGGATTTGCAAATACATGGACGGAAGTTCCCACAAAGAGAGTTGTCGTGACAAATTCCAAGGGTGATATCCTGTATGGTAAAGCCGACAAGTCTGCGCCTGTCGCCGATGTCGCCAAGGCGAGTGGCTCGGGGGAACCGGAGCCGCTGAAGCAGCAGAGGGCCGATATTGACGCCATGAGGGCGAACCGAACCGATGCGGCGGCCTATTCCGGTGGCCAGTTGCTTTCCGGCGGTGATTTCGAGGATGACTACCTTCACGGCTGGACTGTTCTTAGCGGAGAGGCCGCCAATGTTCGCGGCACCTGTCCTCAGGGTTCCCGTTATTTAAGCCTTGCGGCCAATTCCAAAATTTCCCTGGAGATTTCGCTGGTCTCTCGAGAGGTCCTTAGGGATAGCGGCGTCACCTTGACATTCTGGGCGTCTGGGTATGTGAAGGTCGTGTTCGCCGGTTCTGTAATGGGTTTCTCTTCAAAATCTGACTGGACTTATCAATCGATGTTCTTCTCGGCGGACTTGTTCAAGGACAACTCGTCCCTTGAATTTTCGTTCGAGACGGAAGGTGGCGTAAAGCTCGACGATGCCGTTCTCGTCCCCGGCGTAGCGAAGCCGGTGACCTACGCAACGCGTTTTACCAACATGGCCAATGAAGAAATCGAGTCGCGCGCCTACGATGGCGACAAGGAACAGCTCGTGACGACATCCGAGCGCGATGCCATGGGCCGCCTTTCGAAAAAGTACCTGCCGTATGCGATGCAGTGCGACGGGACTACGCAGTGCAATTCCGACATAAAGTCCTTATACAACCCTTCGACTGCGAAAAATTACTATGTCGCGGACAACCCGGACTACCCCGATGCGGGAAATTTCCCGTTCGTGGAGACGAAGTGGAAGCCTGACCCGATGGCGACGAAGGACGTGGAGGGCGCGCCGGGAGCAGCATTCTCCATCGCCGGTGGAAAATTGGTAAGGGCGTATTCCTCGGGTGTGAACCTCTCCGGCATAGAACTGCTCGACTCCGTGAGCCTGGATTCCGCGGTCAAGGCGGTGTACAACAGCCGCGACTACGACGGCGGGGCGAACTATCATGCAGCCAGGGACGTCGATCCGACACACCTCTGGGAACTGAACATGGACCAGAATGGCCATCAAGCGTTCACGGTGAAGGACGGCGAGGGGCTTGCTATCGTCAGCGGCTCGTTGAACGACGACAACTCCCTGGCAAGCCGGACGGTCAACGAGTACGACTCTCGCGGAAACCTGGTCAAGAGCCACCCGCCGATGAGTTGCGAGTATAGCGAAAACTTGAATGCGCCGAATTGCGTCAAGCCGACGATTTACCATTATGACGGGGAAAGCCGCGTCATCAAGAGCGAGGAGCCTGATGCCGGAGTGACTCTTACGTATTATGATGTCGCGGGGCGTGTGCGTGCGACGCAGACTCAGAACCAGATTGGAAAGTCGGCCTCCATTGTCGGATACGACCACCTCGACCGCACCGTGTACACGGGCGAGTGGGCAACTACG
>JAZLIJ010000309.1:0-30439 GCA_045617325.1 Fibrobacter sp. | reverse complement strand
TGCTTCTTTCAAGGCCTCCGTCCCGTATTCAGAATAAACAAATCTGACAGCGTGGTCTGTATTATCTTCGATTGTTCCGTTGAATGCGTATTCTCTCCCGTCCGCTCCTTTTAGAGTAAAATCGGAATGCCACAGTCCGATCTCGTCCCTTGTTATTTTAGTCGAAACCGCACTTTTAACGGTCGGGTGTCCGCGGAAACTCCACGATGCGAATTGACCCGTCGTTATTTTTTTGAATTTCTCTTCCGAAAGATTTCCAACCCAGGTGTTCTCTTCTTCGCCCTTTTCCAGCGAAACAACCGTCACCTTCGTGTCGACGGCCCACGCTTCGCCGTTAATCTCCATCGCCAGCAATCTCTTGGCCTGCGGCTTAACCGAGTCGCTGGGAATGATCTCCGTTGCCAGATTCCATTTGACTCCGTCGACCTCCATCGAGTCCGCCTGGTTTCCGTCGGAAAATCTTCCCGCATGCGGAATCACGACGCTTCCGCCTCCGCTACCCTCGGTCAGCGCAAAATCGGAGCCGTTGATTCTCAGTCCCCGTATCACGGGTGCGCCTTCGGGTTTCTGCGTAATCGGATTCACGGAAAATTCCGTCTTGACGAAGTTCACCGCATGCTTCTCTTCTTCCGCCGCTGCTTCGATCGAGCCGTAAAATCTGAATTTGTCGCCGAGTTCGACCGTGTCGGCAATAATGTGTACGTACCCATCTTTGACGCTCAGTTCCGAAGTCATCGCTTCGTCTGTGTCGCCGAATTTCCAGATTACGGGAGTTCCGTTGAGAATTTTCTGCAGGTCTTTATGCTCGATTTCTCCGTAAAACCTCCCCGGGTCGGAGGTTCTGTCCAGCTGAATGTTAATCGTTCCGCCGACGTTCCACGCGTCGTCGTCGATTGTCAGCGCAGCGAGTTGCTTTCCGCCTTCGATAGGCACTTCGCTGGGTTCCACGGAGCTCCCGCCCTCGCCTCCGCCGAGATTCCATTTCTCTCCGTCGATGGTCAGCGACTTCGCTTTAGGAGCTCCTTCCGCTTTTGATTCGTCAGCGACGACCTTTGTCGCGTCCGTGCTTATTTTTATTCCAGGCAACCCGTTGCGGTCTTCAATTCTAATTAAGCGTCCATTCTCGACCCATTCCCTTTTGAGAACAATCTTTCCTTCTTCGTTTTCTTTCTGAACAAAATAAAACCTGTCGCCGTTCCTTGTTATCGAGTCTTCGTTAAGCGAGAGCGTCTTTCCTTCTTTGGAAATTGTCAGCCCATCCAGATCCAGCACGGTTTCCCCCGTTCTCAGGTTCTTTTGGAAAATCAAAGAATCCGCATTCAGAATCATTTCGGTGCTTCCGTCGTTCGCCTTGACGGCGTTGCCGTCGCCGTCGCCCAGTCTCAGCCATTTCGACTTATCTTTGCATTCGACCTTCCACTTCGGAAGCACAGTCTCCGTGTCCGATTTAATCGCGACTTCTTTGGGTTCGCCCACGGTCTTTTCCACGTGATAGCCCAGCGGAATGACGTTCTCTCCGCTCACGAATTCGAATTCAGCCTGCCATGCGCCTTCCATTCCCAGCATCGTTGCGTCGATGCATCTGTAAAGCCACGACTGACCCGTGTGGATTGGCTCGTCGTTAATCACGAGTGCCCAGTCGTTCCTGTCGATGGGAGTGCCGTCTTCTCTTTTTCTCGCAGCAATTAACTCCGCATGGGTTCCGAATCTGCCCGCGAAAGAGGGAGCGAATTCGTCGATTAAATCAAGCACTTTCTGCGATGAGTAAGCGTGATCGTAATCCGCTTCGCTGTCTTTGATGATCAGCGGCTTCACGTCGACGATGTCGAGATCTTCGTTTACCCTCGTAAAAATGATTGTCTGGGTCTCGGCGCTTCCTTCGGCCTCTTTGAATAGTCTGTCAATCGTAGTCACATCGCTCTGCGTGTCCAGCGAGGCTATTGCGGCGCTCACTTTGAATGTCAGCGTGTTCGCTGAAGCGTAAACTCCGCCTTCTTCGGGAGTGACAACCAACTGTATGATGAACTTCAGGTCTCTTTTGCATGCTCTGAACAAATCCAGCGGAACGGTGCACGTTCCGGTTCCCTGAGACAGATTCAGTCTCATGAACGGATGAACGGAATGACCCTTAACCGATTTCACGGCGACTTTAACGTCCAGTCTCGCTTCTTTGGTTTCTTCCGGAATTCCCGAAACCAAGAACATCGTCTGCCGGTCGTCGATTGTCGTTCCTGCCCATTTTTCATCCGTCGATAAAACGCGCGTCGCGTCGTTAAAAGTCAATGGGATTCTCAGCATGCTTCTTCACTTTTAAAAAAAAGGATATAGAATCGGTTTAATTTTTTTTCTTCAAAGCATAAACGACATTCACGATTAACGCCTGATTGAGGTACTTATCGGGTCTCCGTTCAGGCGGAATAACGTGCGTCTTGTTACCGACTTTAACCGATTCCACGCCGTATTGCATGTCGCTTTGACCGTTCTCTGCGGGAAAATAAGCGTTAACTAATTTTATTCCGAGCTCAGGGAAATCGATTTCAGAGGCGTTGTCGACGCTTCCGTCGGTCCCGTTTCCGTCGGAAACGTGGAAACTCACATTTTGCACTTCGCCGTCTGCCTCTTCGTCTAAAAAGTACAATGCGACGAATTGCCTTGTAAACATGTCTTTTGATGTCCCTTCCACGGAAAAATCTCCCGCCGTAAAGGCCATTTTTTCCGTATCTAGAATCGCATTGGAATAAACTTCCGAATAATCGTTAACCGTTATCGTCGTTTTCTGATTTGCATAATCGTGCGAGATCTCTCTTACTTTTGCTTTGTAATCTTTGAAATCGTAACGGCTGTCGAATATCCTTATCGAACTTCCGCCGCAGTCTTTCATTTCTCCAGGGTATCTCATCAGATCGACAATTCCGCTCAGCACGGCTTCGCCCTGCCACTCTGTCGCTCTGCTTTTCATTAATTCGGAATAACAGCCCATCGCCGCCCCGACGGTCTCGTTGGCGCTTCCGTTCAAAGTCAGCCGCCCCCCGCCGACAGGTACTTCTTTGTCAATCAGCGAAATCATCAGCGGAGTGCCGTCGTCTGCATTTCCTTTGCTTACGGCGATCCTGGGATTGTTTCTCAACGAGACAGACGGATTAAAAGAGATGAACGGAATGTCTTCGGCGTTCTTTCTGTCTTTTGCGTAAAAAACCGTATAATCGGGATCGTCGTCCTTCTTCGGCCGCCTTCCGATTTTAATAAAGTTCCAAATGTCCCTGTCGGAACACATTCCGAATTGGTCGAGGCCGGCGTTGTCGGTCATGTCCGTCAGGGATAAAAGATAATCGTGTATTGCGCCGCCGTTGCATCTGAACATATTAATTCCGCGCATCGTTTCGGCGTCGTCGCAGTCGAAATTCACCGCTTTTAAAATGTCCCTGAAAACCTCTCCTGCAGGTCTTCCGCTTTCCTTGTCGAGATAAAACGCCCACGTGTTGGGATTCACGTCGATTCTGTCGATTGCTTCCTTCGTCGCTTTAATGCCTTCTATCGAGTCTATCGTAAAATAATCTGCGTGGTTCTTTCCTTCGACGTTGTCTGTTTTTCTGTAATAAACCAATTCGCAACCAAATGCCGTGTTGCTTTTGACGTCGCCGTTCACGACGGATTCCGCGCCTTCCACATTTTGCTGAAACTGAAACCACACGTTGCCGTCAGTGCTTTCCCTCAGTACTAATTCCAGATTCGGATGGCCTTCTTCGGAGATGTCGATCGCTCTTTTAAAATCGATTTCAATCGATTCGTCAAAACCAGGATATGCGGGTTCTTTGTGGATTTTTTCGACAAATCTGCCGTTAATGTACACGTCATATGTGATGTGTGCGGTCAGTCCCGCTGTTACCGTGTAATACGTGTTCAGGATCTTAATTTTTCTTAACCAGTTTTCCCCTTCGACTTTTGGAAAATTACACGATATTCTGTTGTTTAAAATTTCTTTTGTATCGGCGTTTTCGTATTTTTTGTCCACAGGAACAAAAATCTGAATATCTTTTCTGTCGCCGCCGTAAACGACCGCCCCGGGATCGTGAGTCATTCTGGCTTCGTTTTCCACCCAGCGCGTAAACTCAGCGTGCGGATAAAGCGAGCCTTCTTTGTAGAAATTCCTGACAAAATCCGCACCCACCGACCTGAGATACTGCAGGGAATCGCAGAAAGTCAGTGTGATAAGCATATCGTTGACGTCTATCTGCGTTATGAGAAAAATCCCGACTTCGTGTTCTTTGTCGATTATATTTCTGAAAATTCTCAGAAACATTCCCGCTTTCAGTTTCCTTCCTTTTTTATCCGACCACCTTACGCAATAATCCGACAGCAGATTCGACTCCGTATTGGAATAATCGTTAACCAGTTGCACGCTTCCCGTTTTTCCGAAATTCTCCGTTTCTTTAATCGTTAAATTTTTAATCTGCGCATAATCGATGAACGGCGCTTCTTCTTTTTCGTCGGAACAAATGCGAATCAATCCTTTAACGTAATTTTCCGAGGTCATTGTTCCACGACCGTCATCGAAAATGTAACGAAGAGTCCGCCCGACGTTGCGGTGGTCTGCAACGCCGTGCAGATTCCGTGTCTTGTTCCTTCGACGGAGTGTTCGATTGTCAGCAGATCTCCGTTGTCTAATGTGTCTAAAATCGCCAGATTCTCGGCGCTTCTCTTGCAGTATCCTTTAATTGTCGTGCTTCTTGATTTTCTCCCCGTATGAAAAATTATGTCAAAGTCTGCGCCGTCGATTGCATGCGTTATCGTTTTAGCCTGCCCTTTCCACGGTTGCATTTCGGTGAAAATGATAGAATCAGGCACGGGTGTTTCTTTGACAGAGATTTTAATCACAGCACTTTCCCTCCGCTGATTGTCACATTAATGGCATTTGCCGTCTGAACCTGTTTTCCGGCCGAGTCTTCGATGTAGATATTGTTGGTCGTATTCGACGAACTTCCGCCCCCGCTTCCGTTCATCATCAGCGCTGCGACGACCCCCGTGGCCGCCCCTATTCCCAGTCCGACCATCGCCAGCTTCGCGGGATTTTCCATTATCGAGTTGTATGTTGAAATGACCGCCGTTTTTAGGGAGGATAAATTAAAAGTTTCCTGCGCCAGTGCCAGCGCTTTAATTCCCGTTGCCATTCCCGCAACCAGATTTAGAGCGCTGTTGACCGTTTGGAGTTTCTGCGCATTTTCCCCGCTCACCAGTCCCATCTGAATCAATCCCCCTGTGACTCCCGACACGGCACTCTTGACGGCCATCAGCGTCGTAATCTGCGCCATCAGCTGACCCTGTTGCTTTGTCAGCGCTTCCGTCGTTCCTTCGGTCGCCTTCTTCAAAGAATCCTGTTTCTGCGTCGTTTCTTCGAGAGCCTGTTTTGTTTTATCGGTATTCGATTTAACTTCTTCGGCGACTTCGGAGATGTTTGTCTGCATTTTGAAAGTGTAAATTATCGTTCTATCGTCGCTCATATTGCCTCTTTAACCGCAGTCGCCGCAGACTGCTGTCCTTCCGCCGTTGATAAGTTAAAAGCGCCCAGATCTATATTGTTTATCGCCGTATAAATCGCTACGGATGTCGCTCCCGCTATCGCCGTCGCCAGTGCGATTTTGCCCCAGGCGGCCCCGAATGTGACAAATCCTTCCGCCGTTGCCGCCGTCGTCAGTGCGACCGACTCTGCTTCAAGTACTTTGTTCTTAACTTCGTTCATCGCCGTCTTTGCGGCCATCAGACCCAGCAGTCCGTTGATTATCGTTAAAGAGCCTGTTACAACGTTCAAAGCGGCCGCCTGCTGTTCGTTCAGCAGTCCCATCTGTCTCAGCGATCCCGTGATTGCGGAAACGCTTCCCTTAATCGGGTCGCCGACACTCTTTATTTCAACAGCGCTTAACCGCTTCATTTCTGCCTCTGTTTCATTGATTTCGGTCATAAAATTCCTGCCTTTCTGTATGCTTTTTCGGTCTCGGCACGTTCGCTTTCGATTACCGATTTCAACGCCAAAAACTGCATGTAAGTAGGGTCTTCGATGTGTTCCATTTGAATTAATTTCAATCCGAATCTTTCCGCGATTGTCAGTTTTGTGAAATCGACGGGTGCCGACCAGTCGGTTAAAATCGTGAGCATTTGGCGAATCGCTTCTTTTTCGTCCGGCTGTAAACTTTGCAGAAACACATCTAAATCGTCGATTGTCGTCAGGAATGGGTATTCGACGCAGCCTAATGCGTAAATGTCCATTATCGGAGCCAATTGCACCGCGATTTTCTGCGCTCTCATTTTAACATCGGGATCGCAGCCTTCTGCCGTCGCCATCGGCAATAATACGGACGCTTCTTCTTCCAGCTCTTCGGCGTCCGGGAATACTGTGTATTTGATTGCGTCGAGACGGTCTTTCGTTCTTTTTGTCATATGCTTTAAAACAACGGTTCCTTTTGTCGTGTTCAAAACGAATCTTTCCCTTGATTGTTTTAAAATTTCTGCGATGTCGACCGCATTTATTTTCGGGAGATTGTCCCTGTCGTATTTTCCGCCCGTAAAATTAAATCCGCTCATTCAATCGTCACGTCCGAATGCACTTTAAATGTGATTGTTTCGTTGTAAACGGACTGCGATCTCGCAGGCAGTCCCGACAGCAGTTCGCAGTTTTTGAATGAAATAACCATCCCGTCGATTAAGTGTCTAATCTCTTTAACTCTGAATCCGTTAATCTTCCTTGTGTCCCAGATGTTATCTTTCGACGTCACTTCAAATTCTAATGAACACGTGTTCGTTCCAGGCACGATTCCGTTGCCCGCTTTGTAAGGCACGCCGTCGTCGAGTATTCCTTCCTGCGGCACGAGTGCGTTTGAAAATGTATAAGAAAATTTGTGTGTCGGAATTATTTCCTCGGTTCCGTCTTCGTAAATGATTCTTGGGTATGAATTGAATATAATCGGAATGTTGGAATATTCTCCGACTTCGGTTATTTCCCCAAAATCCGACACTTTCTCTTCGGGTCCCATTAACTTTTGCCCCTTAAAATCAATCTTGGCCAGAATCATCGACCCGGGTGCGTCTGCGCTTAAAGTTATTTTGTCGATCATTGCGCCCGTCAGGAGAAAATATTCGTCCTTCGCAATTTTCATTAAGAGCGTTGCGGCAGTCGTCTCTTCTTCGGTCGCCCTTTGAATAAGAACGGACCAGTCCATGTTTTCGCTTTTTTTATAGAGCGTCAGTTCGCACGAGAGTGTCGCTTCCCTTACCCCGTCCACCGCAGTCACGGTCTTCCTTGATCCATCGCCGCCCACGTCGGTGCTTTCCCTCGACTGATCTGCGTTCGCCGATCTCATGAATCCGAGCCCTTTCGCCGTCGCAGGAAATTTGATTGTCCCGTATTCTTTTTCCGCAATAAACTGCAATAATCCTAAAGATCCCGGTGTTTTAATTGCCATGCCAATAATCTCCTTCCAGCTGTCTGAATACTTCTAAATCTATATCGTAAGCGGTCTGCCCGCTTTCCGCGTCATATGACGAGTGAACAGGCGGGTGTATCGCCTGAATGTAATGATACAGATGGTTGTTGATCTTCAAATCGGTTTTTAATTTGAACAATCCGTAAACATCCATCGCTTTTTCCAGCACGCGGTTTTCGCCGTTCTTTCCGAAATTCCCGCCCACCCTAATGTTAATATTAACGAAATCCGCGTTGATGGTCACGTCGGGAGCTTTTCCCGATTGGGATTCTTTTGTAATAATGAATAAAGGTCTGTTTTCGTATTCGCCTATTTCAGACGAAGTGAAAATATCTCTGAATCTCTCGCCGAGTTTTTCTTCTTCGATGTAAGCTGCGATGTCTTCCGCCGTATGAATCAGATTATCCCTCTCTCTCTAAGTCTTTTGTCGATTCCTTTTTTAATCCACTCATGAATGTCGCTCTTATGATCATTCAGCGGCTTTTCGATAAATTTGTTGCCTGTTCCTTTTGTCGTCCACCCGCCGTCTTTTCCCGCTTCCCAGTAGTGTCCCTCGACGGGTTTTTTTCTCTCATGCACGAAATTGGAATAAGGCGCGGTTGTACCTATATTGATCTCTTCGGTTCCTTTAATCTCGAGCCTGAACGATTTTCTCAGCGAGCCCATGTTCCCCGTCGTTTTATTCTTTTTCTTCCTTTTGGACTTTATTTCCTTCCCGCTTTTGTCGTATGTGCGGTTATATCTGCGAATCGTTGCCAGCGGTATCCTTCTTTTCATTTCGGTCGAAACCTGTCCGTTTAACGAATCGTAAAGCGACTGCTGGAATATTTCCGCCGCTTCGCTTTTTAAGATGTTCATCTTTTCGGCGAATTGTTCGACGCTTCCTATGTTTGCGTAAAAAACCGTGTTCATAAGGATTCCACCTTATACTTTTGAATGGAGTTTCTGACCACTTCAAATGGATTGTCCGAGTCCCTGTCGTACTTCATCTTAACGATTTCCAGGATTGCCATTTTAATCGCTTCGGGAACGTCTTCGAATCCCGCTAAAAATTCAATTCTGATGTTCTTTGCTCCTCTCGGAAAATGCGCGTAAACCGTCGATTCTTCGCCTGCGTCATAGTCGTATTGTAATGTGTCGACGGTCACGGTCTTGTTTATTTTTTTATCGTATATATCAAATAAAACGCCGTCCACCGATTCCACGGTCGGCGGTAGAAAATAAGGTCCGTCGATTAATTTAGTTCTGTATATTAAACGCCTGCGCACTATTATGCGGCCGAGAAAATCTTCAAGTCCCGCCCTGGCCGCCGTTATCAGCCGATTGATCATCGCATCGTCTTTTCCGCTTTTGTCGGGAATTCCGAGGTAGTCTTTTGTCTCTTCGAGCGTGACAGGTTCGATGAAGTTCCTGTCGACGTCTTCGATTGTTGCCATGTTTCTTAATTTAAAAAAAAAAGGATATAGAATCGGTTTAAAAGAAAGAAAATCCTTCCTGCGCTCAGAATTTCGGCGCTTTTCCGTGCGTCACGAGATAGTTGTTAATGATCGCTTTTTCTTCGTCGGTCAAAGCGGCCGCGGGTGCCTTAAGCACATAGCGATAATCGGAATATCTTACGACGCAGACCCTGGCGACCCAGTGCAGCACTGCGACGAAAATCACGGTGACGATGGGTGTCAGAATCGCGACAATTGTCACGTATGTCCAAATGCCCCCGCCGACGACTTCATTCTGCGCAACGATTGGTGTCGCACCGACGCTGAAAAGCATTGAGAGAACGGATCCTATCACGCTGGCTCCGATGTACCTGTTGTCGTACGGCAGGTCCGCCGTGCTTTTTATCTTGCCGTTCTTTATCTTTTTGTCCGCGGCTTTTTCATGCATCCACAAAGTCACGAACAATCCGAATAGAACGCCCAGAATCAGCGCGGTCATTACCGTCGCAACCAGGAATTCCGACGGAATCTGTATGTTTGTTACATCTATCAAAAATATACCTCCGATAGTTATGGCCGAAATTCTGCAGAGCCAGATCGTTTCCCCGACGCCGCCGATGACGGTCAGTAGATTCCACAATCCGTTCAACAGATTTTTCGCCACGTTCGTAAAAAATAAAAAAAAAGGATATAGAATCGGTTTAATCGAAAAAGTCAGTTAAGTCTCGCCGCAGTCCTTTTGACATTCTGAACGGTCTGCTTTTTCTCTTCGGCAACAGGCTGGTCCGATTCAATCGGCTGATGGGTCAGTCCGCTTCTCAGAATAATCTGCGTGCCCGTATAGCTCGCGGAGTCTCCTGAAGCGTACGCGAATCTCTTGTTGCCGATGTATCCGAAAGCGGCAACGTTGCCCGGGTACATTTTGACGACGTAACTCTCTTTGGGTGCGTTGGAGAAAATAATTCCGTTGTTGGACTCTTTAACGACGATTTTGCTCACATCCTGAACCTGCGTGAGAATCATAGTGAAAGCGTCGCAGCCGATTGTTTTCTTCTGTGTCGGAGTCGTCGCGTCGATGACTTCGATGTCGTTGACGATTTCTTTCTTCATGCGCCTGCCCCCTTGACGAGCTTCGAGAATTTGCTCGGGTCTCCCACGGCTCCGCCTACGCGGTGCCAGAATTCAAAGATGACCTGACCGCCGACCCTGTACGGGTTCCGCTGAATCTCTATTCCGCTTGCCCTGTCAAGCACGATGTATCCGCTGAAATCTCCGAATACCACGGAGATCATTCCGTCGTAAATCGACTCCATCGCGGTGGAGATTCCTATCGGGTATCCGTGCAGTGCGGGTACGAATTTGTCGCCAATCGGCAGGTTGAACGGTCTGTTGTTGGCATCTTTCAGCTTCATCAGGTACTGGAATGTCGCCGGGTTCATCAGGTATTTTGAGTTTTTCAAAACGCTTGACTTGGACACGCCCTCCGGCAGTCTCAGATTTACCAAATCGTCGACGGTAATTTCCGTCGCGGATCCCGCGGTCACGGTCGGAATCTTTTCGCATGATAAAATTCCTTCAGGCTGCTTCGGAGAAATGCCCTTAATGAATGAGTTTTCTTCTGCGACAGCGACCTTCCTGGCGATGTGTCCCACGATGTAGCTTTCCACGTCGAATGCGGCATCTTCGATTAACTGCTTCGTTATCGGCACTTCGCGGTTTAGATCAAAGATGTTAATGTGCACATTTGTGAATGGAGTTTCTTTGCTTGGTTTGGATTCCAATTCGCCGACAAAGTCCACTAGGTCTGTATTATATTCGTACGGAACGTCCAGCGAGCCTGCGTTCGTTGAAAGGATTGTCGCATTCTGCCTGATGAAATTGTCTTCCGTTGCCAGAAGCATGATCTGGTTGTTTATCGGTTTCGGCACCAAAAATCCGCCCTGAGGTCCGACGATGGTGTTGTTGACACCCTTCCTGGCGAATTCGGAAAAGATCTTCTTGTATTCCGGTTCCGCCGTTGCGTTGCTTCCGCCGAGTGCGTTCTTTGTCTGAATGTCGGCGATTGCGTCCTTCATCGTTTTGTATTCTTTCGAGAGATTTTCGATGTCTTTTTTGAAAGACAGCGACTTCTCCCAATCTGCGCGCATTTCCGACATTACTTTCTTCTGTTCGAGAATAATATCGGATAATTCTTTAAACTTCTGAGTCATTTATTTCCTCCTTCAGTTTTTCTGTTTCGTCTTTCAGCTGTTTGCACAGCTTTTTGAGCTGTTCGATTTCTTCGTCGGTCAGTTCTTTTTCTTCGGAATCTTCCCCGTCATCGGATTCTTCCTTCGGTTCTTCGGAGTCTTCCTTCGGTTCTTCGGAGTCTTCCTTCTTCGACTTATCTTCTTCTTCAATCTCTTTTTCGGTTCCTTCGACGATTTCTTCGATTTCCTCGTCGGATTTCCCTTTCGATTTAAGATTGCGAATAAGTGCTTTTCTGAATGTCATAAAGTCTTTGCCCATCTTCTTAGCCTCCGCCGTTGCCAGCGGATTCGCCGGGAACGGTGTTATCGACCCTTCGTACAGATCGACTTCAAGCAGATGCCTGACTCCGTTCTCGTCGAATGTCGCTTTAACAGGAATGTATCCAATCGACAGTCCGTTGACGTCGCCCGCCTTAACGAGTGCGTGTATTTCCTTTGCCCGCTGGACTTCCAGGTTAAACTTTCCGCTTATTGCGAGGCTTTCGCCCGAATCAATCACATTAAAAGATCCGATTGGATCGCTGTCGTTGTGGTTGAACAAAAGCGGAAAATGTGTTCCCTTCTTTGAAAGAGATGCATCGAAGCACCCCTTTTCGCAGATGTCGCCCACGAGATCGACGTTTCCGTATGTCGACAAAACCCCCGAAAAAGTACCGTCGGATTCGCTTTTAATATCAAAATTAAGACGATTCTTTATCTTCGCCATGTTTGATTTCATCCTCTGAATTTATCTTATAGAATCGCTTTTAATAATTGTATCTGAATCCTATGTCGCAGCGACAGTTGGCAATCTCTTTCACATCAGCACCGTGCGTGCTGTCGAGCGGCGCATCCATGATGCTTCCGTTCACGTTGAATGTGTCTTCCAGTCCGATGACCTTCCCGTCCATCACTCTGTGCGTGTCTCTCGTGTCTTCGTCAGGAACGGCGAGCCATTCCTTCATGGGATTTCCCCCCATCGCTTTTGTTGTTTCCAACGCGGCTCTGTTGCTGGCTGCGGCACATTCCGTTCTAGCGATGCAGTTTGCCCTGAACACGGAAATGTTCGTATCGTATGTTTTCAAAAAATCCTTAATCACGGCATCCCTGAATGAGGACTGAAGTGCGTTCTCCTCGTATGCTTTTGAAATGCGGGTATAGGATTTCCGCAGTTGTTCCAGCGTCGTCTGCTGCACTTTGACGATTTTTATTCCGAGATTCTCTTCTACCCACTGCGCTAAAACAACGTCGAAGTACTGCTTGGCAGGGTCGTTTCCTTTTTCTTCAAGGCGTAAAAAAGACACCGCTTTTTGGTTGCTTGTAAGCATCGGAAAAATGTCCCGTGCCGTTTTTCTGTATGCTCTTTCAAAGCACTGACTCATTTCCGCGTTGGTGGACATGACGGCGGTCTGTACTTCTTTTAAATCGCTCGGGTCTTTCAGCTCTTTGAGGAGCTTTTTCTGTTTGTTGAAAACCACTCTTAAAGAGCGTCTCATCAGGACTGCGTTCGTTTCCCGAATGGATTCTATTTGCCGATGATAGGCGATTCTTTGTTTTCTCTTCGCAACGTCGAATGCCTTAATATTTATATTCCAATAATAATCAGTCATTTTCTTCTTCCTTCAAGAATGGCAGTTCGTCGCCTATAACGGGTTCGACCCCTGCGTCGCTCAGAGGGATTAATGCTCCGTTAATCAGCGGAGTGTCGGCGATCGGGTCGTCGAGAGGGTCGTATCCGAGCTTGGCTCTTTTCTCGTTGATCGTTAAGTAAGTTGCGCCTTCCATCGCGGTGTAAAGTGCGGCTTTGTCGACCGTTATGTCGTTAATCTGCTCCGGATCGTACGTTATCTTTTCGACTTTGGAATAAACGTTCTTATGGTCTTCATTCAAAAGAATGCCTGCAGTTAATGAGTCGTAGATAATCTGAAGAAGCGGAATTCCCGTGGTCTGAACCAACTGCTTGTATGATTCGACCATGTTGCTGTACGTCTTGTTCTGACTGTCACCGAGCAATTCCGAGCCGATTCCGTATGCGACGCTGATTTCCCTCGCGCCCACGGCGATTCCGTTGATGAAATCCATTTCCACGGCGGTCATGCCTATTGTCGAGGCAGTCTTGCCGTCGTCCAGAATCATTCCTTTTCCCGCGTTGCTTTTACCGCCGTATTGCGCGTTCAGCTGTTCTTTCATTTTAGATTTCTGTTCCGTCGTCAAAGCTCTCGGAACGTTGATTATCAGCGAAGATTTCGCGCCGTTCTTTGTAACTGAGATGTTCCAGTCCCGAATGGCATTCTGCATTTCCACGCTTCTTTTTGCGCTGTCCAGCGGACTCATGCCTCTTGCGCCGTGGTTCGTCGGATTGTACAGTTTGATGTGGATAATTTCGTTCGGGTTTGCCCGCATGCAGCCTGCCGTTCCGCGGTTAATCACATACTCCTTAACTGGATTCCAGGTGTCGCCTGTTTCGATGACGGTCACATCGGAAGGGTCTGCGATCTCTATTGCCGAAATGCCTTTTACCGTCCAAATCGGAAAAAGGAATGATTCGCCGTGCAGTCCGAGGTGCGTTCCGATTGTCTTGAAAAACTGTGACTTGCTCATTCTGGGATTCGGTCTTTTTTTCAGAAGGACCGACAGCGGGTGATCTTTAAGTTCATTTCCATCTTTGTCCTGAATAATAGGGTCGGGAATTGCTGCCAAAACGCCGTACAGATCGCAGGCTCTGCGGATGTATGGGTTATTCCTGTATCCTTCTCTCGCCTGGCCTTCGGGTGTCGTGAGGTCTTCTGCGCTAAAAAGCGAATCGAATAGCCCTAATCTCACGTCGGGAGGCGGCGTTTCATTTTCCGATTTCTTTTTAAAAAAATCAAATAAACTCATAACCGTCAACTCTCTCTTTTTACCTAATAGAATCGCTTTAAAAAAACACTATATCCTGGTCGGGAGCTTCGGAGATGAATCTGTACGCCCCGCTGGCGCTGTCGACCTGGTCGTCGTGGTTGCCCAGCGGAAATGCGGCGAGCTCGTCGATAAAGTCCCTGTTCCAGTCCGCTTTGAAAAGGAACACGTCGCCTCTTTCCATCGCGGCCGAGAGCGACATCGCCCTCGTTTGTTTCGGCCCGGTCGGGTGGTCGCCCCTGAACGCGTATCCCGACAGCAGTCTTGAATAGAGGTCTATGACCTCCGCACCCGCCGACCCGCCTTCCTGCTCTATTACGATTTCGCAGTCGAGGCCGTCGTTCTTCGCCGTGTTCCTGATGAGATTCTGTTTTTCCATCGGTCCGACTCTGAATCTTTGCACGTCTTCGATGATTATTTTCCCTTCGTCAAGAACGGCCATTCTTATTCCGACGGTCCAGTCGGGATCGCTGTTGTTCAAATCCGCCTTTTTCTGCGAGGTGATCGCACAATCCCAGTACCGCACTCTGCGTGCGTTTTTCGGAGCCTGTTCTTCGGAATAAAGAATCCATTCCTTTTTGAATATCCCGCCGTCCGCCTCGCCCAAAAATTTACATTCGTATTCCTGCGAAAACATTCTCGAGCCCAGGGATCTCTTTTCGTTTTCGAGCATTTTCTTTTTTTCTTCGCTCTGCATTCTCGGGTTGTCCGACACTTTGATTTCATGAACGCTCCACGTTGTTTTGTCGTTGTAAGCTTCCCAATAAAATCCCTTCTGCCCTTGCGGAGTCGACAGAATGATTAACGTTCCGTCTGTTGTTAAAAGCATTGGCGACACTGCCGCGAATACTTCTTCATCGACGCCTGCGGCCTCATCCACGATGACGATGTTTGCCGTGAATCCTCTCACGGTCCAGGGACTGCCCGGGAGGGAAATAATACGGCTCCCGTTGTTTAATTCGGTCGAGGTCGCATTATCCACTTTCGGAATGATTCCCATTTCCCTCAGGAGCTTCCTTATTTTATGATGCAGCTGAGAGGATTGTCTTTGGCTCGGAGAAATAATAACAACTGTCTGATTCGGCAATAAACTGCGATGAATCGCTTTTATTGCGCAGATTAAAGATTTCCCGCTTTGGCGGTGGCAGTTGAGGCAGATTCTTTTTGCGTCATTCCTTAAAAAATCCTTCTGCCACGGGTCTAATTCTATTCCCAGGAGCGGTTCGATTTCCCTCTTCGCCCACTTCACGGGATGGATCGAATCCTTCAACAGCCGATAACCGTCTAAGTCAATCGTCGTCTTCTTCGCCGAAAAACTTGCGTCTGAAATCATCGTCGTTTCTGAGCCGCTCATAAAGATTCAGGATCTCCTTTGAATCGTTCTTAACCGTCAAATCCGCTTCAATCTTTTTGGAACCCATCGCACCGAGCTGTTCCATTACGATCTCGTAAGCTCTCTTGTCGCCCTTCATCGCGTCATTCAGCAGTTTAATCTGCATTTTATCAAGAATCGTAAAATTGCCGTTCTCGAGTAATTCCTTATCGATAAAGTCGTGGTCTGCGAGATAGTCGATTTTGCCTTCCCGTAACGGCATTGCTACGAGTTCTAAAAGATTCTTCCGCGCGTCTCTTCTCTCGCGCCTCATCTGCTGGTATATTTTCCCGCCTTTGCGGCCGCAGTCTTTCGTCCTTTGCTCGCCTTTTTTAAAGCGAGTTGCTTTGTTGACTTTAATCATGTCTTCGCGCGATCTCATAGTTCCTCCTTCTTAGCTTTCTTCCCTGTTTTGTTTTCCCACCTTTCGATAATCACATCTGCGTATTTCGGGTCAAATTCCATCATGAAGCATTTGCGGTCCAATTCTTCGCAGGCGATCATTGTTGTGCCGCTTCCGCCGAAAAGATCCAGCACTGTTTCGCCTTTTCTGCTCGAATTGAAAACCTGTCTTGCGATCAACTTAACCGGTTTCATGGTCGGGTGAAGATTTGACTTGTTCGGCTTCTTCTCGTGAAGCACATCAGTTAAAATGTCCGCGTACATCGTCTTCAGCAGTTTTTTCAAATCTTCTTTATTCAAATTGTCGATGTCGGGAGGATCTTCTTCCCAGATTGTTGTTAAAGATCTGTTGTTAATGAAATAATGCCCAGCACCCTCCTTCCATCCATACAGGCATGCTTCCGTGATTTTTTGATAGTCTTGGCGACCGATGCAGAAATGATGCTTGACCCAGGTGAGGGTCTGTCTCGACAAAAGTCTGTTTTCTTCCAGTGCAACCAGGAATGCTTTGATGGAATAGTTTGAATACCAGATGTAAAACACTCCCCCTGCCTTGAGATTGTCCTTCATCGTCGAGAACGCCTTGATTAAAAATTCCCTGAACGCTTCGTCGCTCATTTTGTCGTTTGCGATGTTGGTCATGATGGATTTCCCCGCTTTCCGTTTGAGTGCCCTAACTATGTCCGCGTTCTTGTCCCCGATTGCCACGTTGTAGGGTGGATCCGTCACGACCAAGTCGGCTAAATTGCCGTTCATCAGCTTTGCGACGTCTTCGGCTTTGGTCGAATCGCCGACCATTAACCTGTGTTGACCCAAAATGTAGATCTCGCCGCTTTTGCTCTTAGCCTGCTTCGGCAGGTCGGGTGGGGTGTCTTCTTCGATATCGTCGATTGAAATTGCTTTCTTTTCGAGGGTAAATCCGAAATCTTCCAAATCCATCCCTCTCGATTTTAGCTCGTCCAATTCCGCGTTAAGCAGGTCGGTTTCCCACTGCGAAAATTCTGCGGTCTTGTTATCAACTAATCTTAACGCTTTGACTTCGTCTTCGTTCAGGTCTTTAACGAAAATGCACGGGACTTCCTTCAATCCGAGTTTCTTCGCCGCTTCGAATCTTGTGTGACCCGCGATTATCACGCTGTTTTTGTCTAAAATAATCGGATTGCGGAATCCGAATTTTTTAATCGATTCTGCGACTTTCGGAATTGCTTCTTTATTTATTCTCGGATTTTTCTCGTAAGGAACAATCTTCTTTATTTCCACAATTTCGATTTTATCGCTGAGTGTCATTCCACGGCCTCCAGTCGGCAGGTTGATCTTCTTTGTTGAATGCAATTATTTTATCGAAATTCTCTTTGTAAAAAGCGCACACGGCGTCGTCTGCCTGAATGACGGTCTGTTCCGCTCTGGGATTGGTGTTGATGTTTGCGCTGGATGAAATCGCCACGTTGAATCTCTCGCCGAAAATCGCCGCACATTTCGCGTGATTTCTGAACAGAGCCAGCCTTCCGCCCGTCAGCGACGTCGCCTCTTTGAGTGTTTCCGCCGCAGTCGAATAAGTCTTTATTATTTCGCCGACATAAACATCTAAACGTTCGATCAGTCCTTTTTTAACCCACGTTAAAATTTCTTCCGCATCTTCGTTTCCGAATGCCCATGTCGACAAAATCATACACTTCGCTTTCTGCTGCTTCAGAACGCTTCTTACAAATGTGAGAAAATCTATATCGCCTGTCGTTATTATGTTGAAAACGTCGCCGCATTCGATATGCCAGTCCATTATGCGATAGAGATTCTCTTCGGAAAAAGCGCGGCGGGTCAGCGTTCTTTTCAACTTGGTCTTAACGGATTTTGATTCGACGGTCTGCTGTACGGGAGCAAATGCGAGCTTTTCGTCGCTTTTGTCGTCGAATAAATCAAAGTCTGCGCCGTCGAACAAGTCGGTCATTCCGCTTCATCCCCGGGATCTTTTTCTTTTTTCTTTGAACACTTGGGACAGACCCCGCCGTTCTTCCCGTATGTCCATCCGTTTTTTATCAAGAGCTCATAAAACTGCCCTTCGCTCACGGTTCTTGCGTCTTCGCCCGAGTAAATCATCTGCCCGCATTCGGTGCATTTTTCGATGTATGCGATTCTCATTTTTTTCCCTCTTTCGATTCTGTTGAATTTGTTAAGGAGTTTTTCGAGAGTTTCGCCGTTCTTCTGCGCTTGAAAAAAAATCATGTCGAGTATTTTCTGCCTGATCGCATCGCTGTTTTTTTCTTCTTCCTTTGTTACAATCAATAAACAGTACGTTCCTCTCGGCAGAGCGATTAAGTGTTCGATGATTCTTCCTTTGGCAATTAAACTCTTAATCGCTTTCTGAACGGTCGTAATTGCGGCGAATTTCTGATCGTAGACTTTTTTCTTTCCGATGGGTTCGTTCCGTTCGTTATGTTGTTTTATCAACAAAAAAACCCGTTCTTCGAGATCGTCCGTTGCCATTTTTTTTTTGTCAATGTTAAAAACAGTATAAAAATGGTTTCGGCGAAATGGCATAAAGCATCATGACACTTGCTTATTAATCCCCGCCGAATAGGATTGTTTTTTCCTTATGCAGGAGTGCGATTTAAGATTTTAGTCTCATCCTTGCTTCAATAAAAGTCTTAGCGTCTTCGGCCATCATCAGCGGGATGACGCATCTGCGGCACTGCGGGTTTTCGCACTCGCCTGCGTTAAGAATGCATTTTCCTTCTTCGATCTGAAACACGGAATCGTTGTTCATTCTCCTTCCTCCACTTTGAATAACGGAGATTGGTTAAATCGTTTTCGAAAGGACACCACTCCGGAGCGACGTGCTCTGTATGTGTCGTCGATTCCAGCCTGCAGTGATTTTTACAGACGTCGCAGACGTACGTGTTCCTTTCTTCGACCGCCTGCGATTTTAAAACCGCTTTGGTTCCGCCTTCGTATGCCCCGAGCTTCTCCCTTCTAATCATCGAGTCTTTCCTTCTCTTTTATGAAAAAATCTTCTTCTTCCTTTGTTAAAACTGCTTTGAAATCGGCGCAGAATTTCACGCAGTCGAAATTGTCGCGATATTCTTCGCATGCGAAAATAACACGGTTTTCCCCGTTCGGCTTATTGACCAAATGTTCGCAGCGACACGAGCTGCAGAGATCTTCCCTTCTCATTTTTGAAAAATAAAAAGGAACTTCGTTCATTCCGATTTCGATTCCTTCCTTCGGCACCGCGATAATTGCGGGTTCTTTGTTTTTCTTTGATTTCATTAAATCCCTCTTTTGATCTTGTAAAGCCTCGGCGAATTACTCGCTTTGGTTTTTCTCTTCATCGACAAAAATCCGTATTTCGCCAGCGACCTGCAATAGCGGCGGCAGAGCGTCGCTTTCGTCGTGCGGTACTCATATTTTTCCGAATATGTCGCATTCCAGAATTCCGACGGTCTGAACCAGTCGTTGTGCTTCTTGGCGTATTCCAAAATCAAAGCTTCCATTTCGTTCATTTCAACAGCTCCGAAATTTCTGCCCTGATTTTCGCATCATTCAGCGATGCCATGTTGAACAGGTCGTTTTCCGCTTCGACGAGGTCGTGCAGATATTCGTTGAATTCGTCGAATCCGTATAGAATGTTTCCGAGCTTTTCCGTTGTTTTTTGCAATTCGACGAGACAGAGCTTTGCTTCGTCGATTGAATAAGATTTCTTTGCCAGTTTCTTTATGTCTTCAAATTTTCCGTCGCTAATCATGTTCATTCCTTCCAGGTCGCCGACCAAATCGGGAATTTGCGTCCGTTTTTTGTTTCGATTCTTTTCTGAATCCTTCCCTGTTTCTCGAGTTGCAGTAGCGTCGTTTCGCAATGATTTTTATCCGTGTCGAATTTCTGATAAATTTCGGCAGACGAAGCTTCGCCGTGCTCTTTAAGGAATGCAACGATCTGCTTCGATCTCGGCGGTTCCCTCTCGACTTTTTTAATAGGCGCATCGCAATAAACCCACATCCCTCTTTCCAGATGTCTGACTTTTCCGTATTTCTCGAGCTGATTTAGCTTTACTCCGAGATTGCCTGTCGAGTTTGTCTTTTCTTTAAGCTCTTTGAAACTGAACGGTCTCGGGTTTTCTTTCAAGAATTGCAATAATTCATCCTGATTCATTTTTCTGCCTCTCAATCATTTTTTCAAGCGAAAAATCTGCGGTCCTTGCGTTCCATCTTTTTATTGCGAGCGAGTGCGTTCTTGTCTTCTTCGCAACGGGACCCATTGCCTCGCAGAAAAAGCATTCGACCCATTCTTTAACGGTTCCGCCGATGTTCTGTTCCGCAATTATTGTTTTTTTGCCCCCGCAGAAGGGACACGGCTTTGCGTTTTTTAACACAGAATCTTTTGAAAAAACAGAAATCTGCGCCTCGGTCATTTCGTCGCCTTCTTCGGTTTTCTTTTTTGTTTGTAGGCTTCGTCGACGAGATCGATGATGTCCGCGGCAGTCTGACATTCCCGCGTCGCAGTCATGTTAATCAGTTTTGTCACGTACATTCTGGCCATGTCCGCGCATCTCAGCTCTTCGGAGGTCGTTCCTCTCAGGGAATTAAGATTCCTTTTAATCTCTTCCAGCTTAATCAGATTGCTTTTCAATTCTTCGATTTCGGTTATTTTCTGCGTCGCTTCAAGCGTTTTCTGTTTTCTTTTTATCATCATAGTATCACAAAATCATTTAACGTTCTTTGTTCTTTTCCAAAAAAAAATGCGGGAATTATTCCCGCTTTCAAAGTCTTTTATCCCTCAGTTCCTTTGCCCACTGTGCGAGATCTTTAATCTGCGCCGTGAATTCGTCCATCGCGAGTCTGAACACTCTTTTACAGCAGCGTTCGCAGAGTTCCTGTCTGAATTCCGATTCCTTCGGTCCTTCGATCGTAAGTGCGGGTTCTTTTATTTCCGTTCCGCACCAGTCGCATTTTTTTGTCATTTTTTCACCTTTGGCGGAGGGTTTCCCCTCCGTGTTTTTTTAATCGGTTTGCTCCAGCGATTTTATTTCGATCTGGGTGTCTTCGTCGATTTCGTCGCCGATTGTCGCCGAGATCTCGTCTCTGACCGCCTCGTCGATTGCTTCTGCGCCTGCCCCTCTTTCCGCCTCGATGGTCACGGTCATTTCGACGACGACTTTGACTTTCGCGGTGTATTCGCAGATTTCGCCGTCCATTCGCTCGGCCCCCATGATTTTTAAAAGGTCGGTCATTGCGGCCGCCTTTTCGGGTTGGTTGTTTTTTTGGTAAAAAGAACGCTGCTTCCGGATCATGTTCTCGTATGACAGAACGGTGTCTTTTCTTCCTTCCGTATAGCCCACGGAGGCTGCTTCGAATTCTGCGTTTTTCATCTTTCACCTCTCAGCATTTTTACGAGGCGTTCAAGATCTTCCGCCTTTTCGGCCTCGCCTGCTTTTCTGTAGGTTTCGGCGATTGTTTCCATCGTTCCGAAAATTCTTTTTTGAGTTTCTTCGCAGCCTTTCCTGTATGCGGCGATTTTTTCCGCCGTTGCCAGGATTCTTTTTTGTCCTTCCGTCTGAATTTCTTCGCTCATTTCCATTTCCCCCTGTCGGCAATTCTTGCCAGCGTGTATTGCGGATTTGCGTCTTTTTCGACCATTATCGATTTCATCTCTTCCGTATTCTTTTCCCGGGATCTTTTCTTTTCTTCGGCAGTGCTTCCTTCGGTCGTCCACATCGATTCAAGAGCTTTCTTTGTGAGCCTCGGCCGAAAAGCTTCCTGTTCCGAGAGAATCCACGCGTGGTACTTCGCGGGAAATCTCTCTTTAAAGAGATCTGCGTCGGGTGTCAGAGTCTTGCCTGTCGCGTATTTGACCTGAACGTAAAAGTCGTCGGTCTCTTCTTTGTTTTCGGCCGCTTCCCTGAGCGCCGCGTCGAGCGTCGCTTTCGTGTCGTTCGTGATTCTTTCAAGATAGGCCAGATAATCCCTCAGAATTATCGCTCTGTCGATGGCTTTCATCCTTCCGAATGAATCGGATTCCTGCGGTGCTTCGATCATTGCTTCGCCGCCGTTGCAATTCTGTACAGCGCTTTCCTCTGTTCCGGCGTTGTCTCGTACGGGGTTAAAATCCCGTGGCCTTTCATATACTCGTCGACGGCGGTCTTGGCGTTGCCTTTCGCCGCATAAATTGCGGCGATCATGTCCCTGTCGGAGATCTCCGTCTTGACTGCGGGTGCGGTCTTCTTCGGTTCTTCCTTCTTCGCTTCGGGTTCCTTCGCCACAGGAACTTCGGTCTGCGCGTATTTTGTCGATTCGTTCCAGTAAACGGACTCGCCGATTCCCAGTTTGCTGCATGCGGCTCCGAATGCGTCGGTCTCGACCATCTTGTACGCTTCGTCGTTAATTCTTGTTCCGTTGGAAAAAGACTGAACGATATAGTTTCCGCCGTATCCGACGATGGGTTCCGACCAGTCCTTCGTCTCTGGATCCCTGACTTTTAATTCGCCTTTGGCGAAAATGACGACCGCTTCGGAGCCGTCGAGTCTGCGCTCTTGGACCTCTGTTAAATTGAAAGTCCAGCCGAATCCGGCCGGCCCGAACATCTTAGTCAGCGTGCGGATGCGCCACATTCTGTTGATATCGGTTCCTTTGAATCTGCCGTTGTTGAAATCACGGCAGGCTTCCTTTGGAACTTTTGCCCCGACTTCGTAAAATCTCAGATTGTTTTCCATTTTTTTACCTCAGGAAACTTTGGCAGTCGATGTGCCCTTCCGCCGCTGTTTCCGATTTTTGGACACGTACGCTAATATAAAAACTTCTGCCTGTAGTAAATGTTGTAAGCGTTGTAAATGTTAGAAATGTTATTTGCGTTATAATTTTCCGAAAAAAAAGACTTCGTCTGCATCGTAATGCGGTTTTTTTAAAAAAGTGAGGCGCGGGTTGGAAAACAGCGACTTTTAAAAATCACTCCCGCAATAATTTAATTGCGGAATCGTATAAAGAGTTTTTCAGCCTTTCCAGATAAAACGCCCTTCCTTCTTAACGATTTTTCCGTGCTTAATGAAAAAAGCGATCGTGTCGGGATCTTTCGTTGCCTTGCCGGGAATTGCTTCGCCGTTCTTCAAGGCGAATCTTTTCCTGAAAGCAATCGCACTCTTTCCGGCTTCGTCGGATTCATCGCGCGGAGCCGAATCCGTGCGGCATCTAAGTTGGATGAGTCCGAAAATCGGAATGTCTTCTTTTGGATTTTCCTTACTTAGTTTTGTAAAAAACCTTATGCGTTTTGGTTTTGCCGGTCTGAAAAAATAACCGTATTGCGGGTTGTCGGCGAATGTGCGGAATACATCCGACGGTCCTTCCGCCGCCCAGTATGCTTCTTTTGCTTCCGAGAAAAATCCGCCTTTGAAAATTGTTCTGTTAATCCCGAACAAAGATTCTTTTTCGCCTGCGTCAAAGATGTGCCATTCGAGTTTTGTTCCTTTTTTGTCAAAAGTCGGAAATTCTTCCCATCTGCGGAATTTTCTTCTTAAAAAAGAACGTGCGGCGGCGGTCGCGTCGTCTTTTCTATTGAATGAATCGACGCTTATTCTTTCGAAGGGTTCGGTTTTCTCAAATGTCGCAACGGTTCCGCCTTCCGGTTTTTTTTCGCAATAAAGCCTGTAAATGCCGTTTTCGATTCTGAAGAAAATAATCAAGGTCCGCCCCACCAGATGTCGTCGCCGTCTTTTTCCACGATGATA
This sequence comes from Fibrobacter sp., assembly GCA_045617325.1. Lineage (GTDB taxonomy): Bacteria > Fibrobacterota > Fibrobacteria > Fibrobacterales > Fibrobacteraceae > Fibrobacter. The sequence continues at coordinate 6,920 of JAZLIJ010000309.1, read as the reverse complement.
AAGCGCTCTTTAAAGATTTTCACGAGTTCTTTGTCTGCACCCGACGGCACAATCATTCCGTTCCGCAGACCGTGTTTTTCCCGGAAATCGCTAAGATCATTAACAGTCCATCCCGTTTTGGGTTCTTCCTTCTTCGGTTCTTCCTTCTTCGGTTCCGTTTTTCTGAAAAACGACTTGTGCGTCATCCGGCCTTCGTCGTTTTGAATAGCTTTCTTTTCGTTTTTTAAGGAAAATTCATTCCGAATCTTTTCGCTCATCTTCCTTCTTGAAAGCGGTTTCCCGCCGCTCTCGTTAATAAAAATCCTGTACAGATCGTAAATGTCCGAGATCCCTTTCCCGTTAAGGGTGTCGCAGATTGCTTCTTTGTCGAGTGTTCCGCACATCTCTTCGATAAAGTCCATCAGCCCGTCTTGCGTTTTAAAAGAGATGGATTCGTCGGTCATTTCCGGCGACACTTTGAATTTTCTGCCGTTGTCCAAAAATTCCCGGTACCCTTCGATTGCTTTGTTCATCAGCCAGCTGACGGCGGTCTGCGTCGTGAGCTTGTCGTAGATCTGATCTTCCCATCTTTGTTTATTTCTGCAAGGAATAATGTAGAGGCGGCGGTAGATTCCGCTGCTGCTGTCGCCGAAATCCGGCGGCGTGTTTGAGATAAACCAGAGCTTTGCGGTGTTGTTGGCCTGAAATGGCTGGCCGTATTTCCTTTGCATCGTGACCGCCTGCCCGTCGCTCAGGCGTTTGATCAGCTCGCCGTCCGCCTTAGAGTATTCGCGGTTTTGCCCGGAGCCGGTCTCACCGCAGATGTTAATCAGCTTGTTCTCGAGTTCCGCCGTCGTGAAATTCCCGCTAATCTGAGCCAGATCAAGCGTTGAGATGTATTCCGACCCGACCGCGGCCTCGATCGCCTTCTGTAAGGCGCTTTTGCCCGTTTCCGCGGGTCCGTACACGACGAATATCGCCGGCGGAGATAGTTTTTCTGAAAAAATCGAATATCCGACCGCCTGGAAAAAGAAATCACGGGTTTTTTTATCAGGCAGAATTTTTTCGTAAACCGCCTCGCACGGGTCGTTTTCGACGGTCGGATCGAATGTCGCTCTTAACTGCGTTTTTTTGAAAATCCACGGCACGAAGGGTACCGTGTCATCCAGGTCCAGATTGTACAGTACGTTTGCGAATGCGATTGTTTCGCCCTCGTAAAGATTCGACTGCCAGCCGTCGGGAGCCTGCTTCGGCAGAATTTCCGTCTTTGTCGTTTCTTTGAGCATTTCGTAAAGGTCGGCGACCGCCGCCTTCGTTAAGAAGGGACATTCCGGCCAAAACTCGCTCAGCGCGTAAATCAGGCGGGAAATGTCGCCCGCAGAACATCTGCGGTAAATCATTCCGTCGAAAATATACGGCGTCTGGTTTTCAAAAACAATCCTGCGCGCTCTCAGCCAGCGGATTATTCCCTTCTTGTTTATTTTGACTTTCTCGACGGACCCGTCCGATTTGGTCGTGATTTCCAAAATTCCGTAATCTTCCGGGTTCGGCTCAGCCTCGATGAACTTCATGCATCTCGTGTCGAGATGCCGATTCGGCCATCTGCTGCTTCCCTCAGCGTTTTGCGACATCGATTCCGCCGATGGTCCGAAGATATTTAATTTTAATCATAAACCCTCAATAACCGCAATCTCGCGCGTATATACTCTCTATATTCTATTCTTTCTTTATATAGTTTTAATAAAATGTAATAGTTTCTTAATTTTAGGGGTTTTAGGGGTTTTAGGGGTTAAAGAATATCTTTATTATTATTTCTCTATAGAGAAATAATAATAATATTGTCGGGAAAAATTTTAACCCTAATTTAACCCTAATCGGGGTCGGTCGGTTGGGGGTCGGAATTATGCCCGAGTTAGGGGTTGGTTGGGGGTCGGCTAAAATCGGGTCTTTTCCGGGTCCGATTCCCTTAAATAATCTAAAAGAATTGCCTTTCTTGCGCAGCGTTATGCGTGACATCACGCCGTCGGAACATGTCTTCCGACGGTCCCTTTTCGGCATGTTTTAAATCCGAAAATAGAATAACCCATGTTGCGGAGGAGGTTCTTTTTTCCCGTATCCGTGCGGGTTTTTTATCCCTCTTCCGCCCTCTTTTCCCATCGGTCGGTAAATCCCACGCTCAGAGGCGTTCAATCGCTTATAGAGGCGTTTCCGTGCGAAATAACGGTTAAATATTTTCTCTTGATTGTTCGTGTGAAGGGATGGGTACATCCCGGCGGAATTTCCGCCGGATCCCGCTTTGGTATTTTCCCCGGGATCACCCTTCTTTTAAATAATCGGAATCGAATAATCCTCCTGGCCGGAGGTTCCGGATCGGGAATTTCCCGAGGTTGAACAGCCGCCCGGCCGCAGCATCTTAGCTTCTGTAATCACCGTTGCGGCCGCATTCTTTTTTATCTTCTTTGAATATTCAAAAAACAGACGGCGGCGGTCATTTCGCTCCGGTTTCATTCCGTCGCCGTTCAAAAAAAATAAAGGTGTCCGCTTAATTTTTTCCGCAGGCTTTCCTGTATTCGCAGTTCGCGCATTCTTTCCTATTTTCCGACCAGTCGCCCTCTCTTATCGGCGCAATCACGTTAACCGAAAGCCAGCGCTTCATGTCTCCCGGGTTGCCTCCGAGCACCTCTTTGCTTTTCGCCTGCCTGAGATAATGCAGCGTCGCCGTGATGTTTCTCGGCGGAACGCCCGTCAGATCGCTGATGGCCGCTTTGTACAGTTTCAGCTGCAATTCGTCTTTTTGAGATTCTGCGCCTGTTTTCCAGTCGTCGATGAAAATCCTTTCCCGATCTCTTTTGTACAAGTCTATAAAGCCAATGAAGTCGACGTCCTTTTCCGGGTTCCAGATGAAATAATATTCCGGGATGGAGTTTTCCATTCTTTTTTTGTTCCTTTTGAAAATCATTCTGAATCCTTCCAGAGACTCTTTAATTCTCTTGGCTGCTTCGTCATCGATGAGATCGCATTTCGGCTCGTAAACTTCCGCGCCCGGATCGAATATGCGTTCAATCGAATTGTGTACGATCGTTCCCGCTTCGGCGTATTTCGGGTCGATCGAATTTTCTGCTTTCTTTCTGTAAAGCAGGCCTTTTTTGTGACAGGCCGTATAGGCCTTGACAAAACTCGCGCTGATGTGACCCATCGGAAAAGTCATTCTTTTTCCTCGTACAGAGCGCACCCGCCGTTGATTGCTCTCTCGATTAATTCTTCGGAGCCTTCGCCCGCGGGAACCCCGCGCAGCATTGCGTCGCGGATTTTGCAGATCGCTTTGTGTGCGCAGGACCCGCAGGTTTTCTGCTTCTTTTCAGATTTCTTAATCTCGACGACGTCTCCTGCTTTAATCCCGTGAATTTTGGCCGCTTCGGAAGGAATGACGATTCCGATGCTGTTGCCGATTTTCCTCACGCGAACTTCGATCATTCCCCGGCCTCCGGTCTTATTTCTTCGAAAACGTTGCCGAATTCGTCCACGCTCTGTTCGATCGACAGCCCGTTGCGGTCTGTTTTGATATCCCCGGGATCCTCTCTGATGAAGCTTCTGAAAAAGTCTTCGGTCGGGTCGTTGTGAAATAACACGTCGCAGTATTTTTTCCTGTATCTGATTTTGACAAAGTCGGTAAAATGTACCTGGTTTTCGCCGACTTTGATCATGATCTCTTTTCCTTCTCTGAAAATCTGAATCATTCTTCTTCCGCTCCTTTTATTTTTTTTATTTCTTCCCTGTCGAGTTTTCCGAATTTTATCAGGCAGTCGATAATCTGCCTGACTCTGAATTCCGGAATCCCTGTTCTGATTGCGATTGCTTCCGTGCTTCCCAGGTCCCTGTCGGCGATTGCTTCCAGTACCTGCCTGTGTTCCACTTTTGTTTCCAATCTCATTTTTCCGCCTCTTTAAGGGAGGGATTTCTCCCCCCGCGCTCATTCTTTCTCTTCTTCCTTTTTCTCCTTCGCCCAAATTGCCGCGATCATGATTCCCATCACGGCGGTCGCTGCCGCCGAGAATATTATCGTCGTTGCGAAAATCATTTAATCCGCTCAGAGTTCGACTTCGACTTCTTTTAAAGTCCAGCCCCATTTGGCGTTCTCTTTAATTTTAGCCTCGGCTCTGCACCTGTCCCAGATGCTGTCGAGGATTTCGCCGTCTTTGTCGACGATGTCGAATCTGATGAAGATCTCTTTTTTTGCCTCCGGCCCGTATGTCGCCGCGACCTCGCCGTGCATCTGCGCGTATTCCTTGAAGGCCTGGCAGAGTTCTTCCTGAGCTTTTTCCGTGTTTCCGCCCATCACGGCGTCGACCGCTGCTCTCAGGCAGGTCTCGACCGAGATCTCGCGGCTGTCGTTGATTCTGTATGCGTCGGCTCTCGCGTAAATCATTTTTACGCCTGCGTCGGTCATCTCGAGTTTGCCTTCTTTGAACGCTCTGTAAAGAACGCCCGCCTGTTTTCTGGTGAAGTTGCTGTAGTTTTCCATTTTAGTGCCTCATGGGTTTTCCCCACAATTATCTATATACATACAAAGTATATAAATGTATCTCTGTGTAATACGTTGTTAATTATTTTAATACAGAAAATTACAATTTTTTATAAAGGATTATATAAAAAATAAAAAATAAAAATCAAAATAAAAAATAAAAAAAAAACAATAAAAAAAACAATAAAAAAAAATCAATCGTTCGTCACGTAAACGAATGTGCGGCCGTACATTCTGGTCTGCGCTGCGCCTTTTTGAACAATCACAATCATTTCCGTGTAATTCATCGTTAAACTTATTTCTTCGTTGCCGACGGTGATTACATTTTCGACAGGTTGATTTAATCCCGTTAAAATAGTCTCTTGCCCGGTTCTGTTCGCTCTTATGGAAAAATTAACGTGCACTATAACGATGTGTCCGATTTTTTCCGCCGAGGCCACCAGCCCGTAAATCATATCGGTTGCGGGTGTTGCGAATTGAATGAAATTAACGACGGCCCCGGGGAGATTCCAGTTCGCGTCCGGCAGAATCAAAGACTGCGCCACGGGTGCATTCTGAAAGACATTCATGCTGGGACTCGCCGTCGCAATATTCCAGGTCTTTCCGTCGATTGAAAGCCCTTTGAGATCCCAGCCTCCCTGAAAGATCGTCTGGCTGGCGATGATTTTGCTTCCGCCCGGCAAATTGTAAAAATGGCCGTTAATGCTCAGCGATTTGGCGACATCCGCCTGCGGCGCTTCTTGGGTGCTTGCGAAAACTTCCGATTTTACCGCAACCGCATTAATTAATTCCCTAATCTTAGCGTCCTTCGTTCCCTGAGGAGGGTTTTGGTCTTCATCGAAAGGGTCCCAGAATTTACTCGCTTTAACGGTAAACGTCCCGTTGAACTGTCCGTTTTGAAATGAACACAATTCTGCCGTGTCGCTTGCGAATGAAAACCACGCGCCCTTGTTGTCCTCGCCGACCAGGAAGCTCATCCCTTTCGTTATGTTCAAAAAAGTCTTTTCGCCGATGATTGTCTGATTATTGTCGAGATCAACCAATCTGTCCGAAAGGTACTCCGGAACTGCCTCGTGCAGATGATTAATCGTTAAAACCTGCCCTTCGTGCGCGTCCTCGTAATACTTGTCCAGCTTCTTTTGATCGAGTTTGTAGCCCTGACTTGCGGCCAGAGGTTCATTAGTCTGCGTGTCGAGATTTTCTATTGTCGAAACAATCGGATCCACCGGCATTTTGTTGCCGGCATAGTCGTTTTTGTAAAGTTGTTCTTTAACCAAATTTTCACCTCTTTATGTAGGAAAAAATTCCCGCTATTCTGTCGGTTCCGAAAGTCTCGCCTTCCGCGCACAGTTTTGCGATTAACGTTCCTTCATTAATGAAAACTTCATAAGGTTTGCCGTTATATGTCATCGAGATGATCCCGGGATTGTCCGAGCTTATAGGTTCAGGCAGCGGCGACGTTAAAATGTGCTCGTTGCTTTGACTTCCGGCGATGTATCTGTTGAATGTGATGAAAACAACGCCGCCCAGTTCGATGATTCTGCATCCGTCTCTTGTCGTCAAGGAAAAATCTGCCTTCTGCTTCACTGCGTCGCTCAGAATCTTTCCCTGATTCGCCGATAAAGGCGTGTCCGTGTCTTCCGAGAAAAGATTATCCGCACACGTTATCAGCGGCTCGAGAGGGACTTCTTGACCCTCTTCGTTAAATCTGTACAGCTGAATCTTCTCACTCATTTCTTCTCACCGGTCCCGGCCCGGGTCCCGCGCCGTTAACGAAAATGTAGCGGGTCCTTATCTCGTCGATGAAGTTTTTGATATCAGTAATATTGCTGTTGATCTCGCGAATCTGATTCGTGTGCTCATTCACTTTGTCCACGGCCCTCGCCAGCGACTCATTCAAAGCGTCGACTTCTTCGCTTATTCCCGAGATTCTGCCTTCCACGGCTCCAACGCTTGCTTCAAGAGCAGTTATCTGCGGTTCGATTGTAAATCTGACTTTGTACTCTAGCTCTGCGAGCGCCGCATCCGTCGCGCCCACCATTCCCATGGCGGTTCCTGCGACGGCTTCGGCGTCGGAAGCTTTCTTCTTAGCCGAATCGGCGTCATCCTGCGCATCTTCGATGTCGTCGTCCATTCTTTTGAAAACAGCCTGCAGATCTGCCTGATCGGCAATGTTTCCAGTGATGGACCCCCATGCGGCGTCGCCTCCGGTTCCGCCTGCCAAAAGGAACTTTTCGCCGTTAATCACCAGTCCTTTGGCAACGCTGGCACCCTCGGGTGCTTCTTTCAAGGCCTCCGTCCCGTATTCAGAATAAACAAATCTGACAGCGTGGTCTGTATTATCTTCGATTGTTCCGTTGAATGCGTATTCTCTCCCGTCCGCTCCTTTTAGAGTAAAATCGGAATGCCACAGTCCGAT
>JAZLIJ010000308.1:0-15314 GCA_045617325.1 Fibrobacter sp. | reverse complement strand
TCAAGGACCACTTCCTCATGATGGAAGATCCGCACCGCTTGATTGAAGGCCTTATCATTGCGGCTTGGGCACTCGGTTCCCGCGCAGCCTACATCTACTGCCGTGGCGAATTCCTCCCTTGCATCGAAGCCCTTAACAAGGCTTTGAACCAGGCTTATGCCGCTGGCTACCTTGGCGAAAATATCATGGGCACCAAGTTCTGCTTCGATATCTTCGTGCATCGTGGCGCTGGCGCCTACATTTGCGGTGAAGAAACCGCACTCATTAACTCTCTTGAAGGCCAGAAGGGCCAACCTCGCTTGAAGCCGCCTTTCCCGGCGGTGAGCGGTGCCTGGAAATCCCCGACCTGCGTGAACAACGTAGAGACGATTATGTCGCTTCCGTGGATTTTGCAGCATGACCCGAGCGAATACGCCAAGATGGGGACTCCGCGTGCCGGCGGCACGAAGGTGTTCTGCATCTCGGGCGACGTGAAGAATCCGGGCGTCTATGAAGCTCCGCTTGGAACTCCGATGATGACGATGATCAACGAATACGCCGGTGGCGTCGTGGGTGGCGCTCTCAAGGCGGTGCTCCCGGGCGGTTCTTCTTGCGCTCCTCTTACCGCAGAAGAAGCTGCGGTTGCGACGATGGACTACGAATGCCTCGCCTCCATGAAGACGATGTTTGGTTCCGGCGCCATGATTGTCATCAACGATACGCACAACATGGTTGACCTGCTGAACTGCCTCGGCAACTTCTACAGTCACGAGTCCTGCGGCCAGTGCACTCCGTGCCGTGAAGGAACGGGCCTCTTGCACCGCATCTTGAATCAGATTGTGGCTGGCAACGGTCACGACGGCGATGTGGAACTGATGCAGAGCCTGTGCGGCGGTTTCGGTGGCGTGACCATCTGCCCGCTGTCCATTTCCTTGGGCGGTCCGGTGGGCTCCTACAGCGCCAAGTTCCGCGCCGACTTCGACGAATACATTGCAAAGAACCCGGATCACGCCAAGCCGCGTATCCAAGAAACCTATCGTCCTGGAATTTTCTGGTAATAACATGAGTAACTTCTACAACATGCCGAAACTCCCGACCGAGAATAGCCCGAAGGTGGAAATCTTCGTGGATGACAAGGCCGTGATGGTTCCCGGCGATACGAACCTCCTCGAAGCTTTGAAGGCTGTCGGGATTGAAACTCCACACGTTTGCTATCACCCGTATTTGCCGGTCTCCGGTAACTGCCGCCAGTGTCTGGTGGAGCAGGAAGGCCCGCGCGGCCGCATGCTCGTGATTTCTTGCTACACTCCGGTGACTCCGGGGATGAAAGTCTTTACGCCCGCATCTAGCGCCCGCGTGAAGAACGCTCGCAAGGCAACGCAAGAATTTATGCTGGTGAACCACCCGCTGGATTGCCCGATTTGCGACAAGGCTGGTGAATGCACCTTGCAGGAAAACTACATGGAAGCTGGCCAGAACGAAGGCCGCATGCGTCCTGAATACGGCAAGAACTACCACGGCAATCCGGATCATCAGTTTGTTGATGCCAAGGGACAGGTCCGTGGCGGCAAGCATGTGGATCTCGGTCCCCGCGTCTTGCTTGACGAAGAGCGCTGCGTACAGTGCGACCGTTGCGTGCGCTTCATGCGCAGTATCGCGAAGGACGAACAGTTGCAGCTCGCCGGCCGTGCCGACCACACTTACATTACCACGTTCCCGGGCGAAAAGCTCGATCACGAATATGACCTCTGCGTGACGGATGTGTGCCCGACGGGCGCCATGACTGCGAAGTACTTCCGTTTCCAGAAGCGCGTCTGGCTGCTTTCTCATACGCCGACCATCTCGATGGATGATTCCCTCGGCGCAAACATCTGGCTTGACCATGCCGATGGTCGCATCTATCGCGTGATGCCGCGTTGCAACCCGGAAGTGAATCGCAGCTGGCTTTCCAATACGAGCCGCCTTGCTTTCCAGAACTTCAATCAGAATCGTCTTCCTTCCATGGACGTCCAGCCGCTGGAATTCGGCAAGGGCAAGGTTGCCCTCGTCGCCGGTGGAAGCTGCACCATGGAAGACCTCGCTGCACTCAGAATGCTCAAGGACGCCCTTGGCGACCGCGCAGAACTTTTCGGCGGCACGCTTCTCAAGGTTGTGGCTCCGGATGGCATCGCAAAGAGCGGCGATCCTTGCGCAAACCGCAGGGGCATGCAGCTCATGGGCTTTGCCGATGTCGCTGAACTTCTCAAGCGTTCTTCCGATTTCAAGACGCTTGTGACAGTGAACGCCGACCTCTACGGCGAAGACAAGAATGCGGCCAAGGCTCTTGACTGGATTCCGACGCGCATCGCCCTCACTCCGTTCGACGATGCTACCGCCAAGAAGGCTAACATCGCTATCGGCGTGAAGCATTGGAGCGAAGTGCGCGGCACGATGGTCAACTGCCTGAACATTTTGCAAAAGCTCTCCGCTTGCCCGGTTTGCCCGGATGAAGGTCTTCGCCCGGCTTACGAGGTGATTGCCGAATTTGCGCATGCAAAGTTTGAATGCGCATGCGAAGCTTTCAAGAAGGCTCAGGAATATGTTCCGTCTCTTGCAGGTCTCTCCTACGACACCATCAAGAGCACAGGCAAGTTGCTCGAAGGAGGTAACGCCTAATGGATATTATTGAATCCAGAACCTGGATTGAATGGGCTATCACAATTGCGAAGTTCGGCTTCTGCTTTGTGCCGGTCCTTTACATCCTTCTTTTGATCCCGATGGAACGTCGTGGCGCAGGCTTCATGCAAGACCGTCAGGGTCCGAACCGTTCCTACATCAAGATTCCGTACTTCGGTAAAATCCGCTTGCTCGGCTATGTGCAGAACATGTGCGATGGTACCAAGCTGTTCTTCAAGGAAATGTTTGCGCCTGCCGGTGTGAACAAGTTCCTCTACTATGTGGCTCCGGCGATTCCGTTTGCCATCGTGTTCCTCTCCCCGTGCGTCATTCCGTGGTTTGGCCCGATGGTGTTCGACTGGGGCGGAGAATCGGTGCGCATTGCAGGTTCCATCATCGATTCCGATGTGGGCGTGCTTCTGCTGTTCGGCCTCTCCTCCATTTCCGCTTACGGTGCCGTGCTCGCCGGCTGGGCTTCCAAGTCCAAGTACAGCTTCCTCGGTGCTCTCCGTACAAGCTCCATGACGATTAGCTACGAAGTCTGCCTCGGCCTTTCGATGATGGGTATTCTCCTCTTGGCAGGCTCCTTCAACTTGACGGACATCGTAAGCTGGCAGGAACACCACGTTTGGGGTATCGTTGCCCAGCCGGTGGCCTTCTTCTGCTTCCTTATCGCCTGCATCGCTGAAACGGGCCGCGCCCCGTTCGACGTTGCCGAAGGTGAACCGGAACTCGTTGCTGGTTACCATACCGAATATGGTGCCATGCAGTTCGGTCTCTTCTACATGGGTGAATACTCCCACATCTGCATCAACAGCTTCCTGGTCGCGACCCTCTTCCTAGGCGGCTACTCGGTACCGTTTGTGACGACGGAAACTATGCAGGCGCACATGGGTGGCTCCCTTGCCGTTCTCTGCGGCATTCTCGCCTTCCTCGCTCTTGCGTTCCTCCACATGATTTACCGTTACTCCCGCAAGCTCAAGGCAACGAACCTTACTCACCGCTTTGAAGTGCTCAAGGAATATTCCTTGTACAAGATTTGCGCTTGGGTGGCTGTCGCTGTTCTCGTCGCTCTCGGTATTTGCGCCTGGTTCTTCTATAATCCGGAGAATTTTGTCGTCAATGGCATGGCTGTGGGAAGCTTCGCTACTGCAGTCGGTACCGCACTTATCCACTTGCTCGTTCTCGTGGTCAAGAGCATCTTCTTCTGCTGGATTTGGATTTGGGTCCGCTGGACGCTCCCGCGCTTCCGCTATGACCACGTGATGAACCTCGGCTGGAAGATTATCTTGAACATCGCCCTCATCAACCTCGTTGTGACTGCAGTTGTCGCAAAACTCGTAGGGGGTAACTAATGCGCGTTATTAAACAAAGACCCATGAACTGGATCGAACGTCTCTACATTTTCGAGGCGATTCGCGGCTTGTGGACGACGCTCAAGCACGCCGCCCGCGGCCTGTTCCGTTACGAAACCTTGCCGACGATTTCCTACCCGGAAGGTCAGCCGGAAATTCGCAACACTTATCGTGCAAAGCACCGCTTGATGCTCCGCCCGGATGGCACGCCCCGTTGCGTCGCCTGCGGTATGTGCGCTGCGGCTTGCCCTGCACACTGCATCTTTATCGAAGCTACCCGTAGCGACGATCCGCGTATCGAAAAGCGCGTGATGCGTTTCGATATCGACCACCTCACTTGCGTGTTCTGCGGCCTCTGCGCTGAAGCCTGCCCGGTGGACGCCCTCCGCATGGATACCAAGGTGATTTCCTTTGAACATCGTACTCGCGAAGAATTCGTTGCGCATCTGAGCGATCTCATCAGCTGGGATCCGAAGGATTATCCGAACGATGCACAGAGCCAGATGGCTCCGGGCGGTACGAAGAATGCCGAGGCCCTCAAGGTCTGGGGAATGGAGGTTAAGTAATGCTTGCCCTGATTTACTTCATTATTCTTGGAGTGGTCGCTATCGGCGGTGCCGTGTGCGTGCTCCTTTCCAGGCATCCGCTTTATGGAGCGCTTTCGCTGGTGGTGTCCATGGTGTCGCTTGCCGGCATCTACGGCCTTCTCGGAAGCCCGTTCCTCGGAGTGGTGCAGATTATGGTCTACGCAGGCGCCATCATGATGCTTCTTACGTTTGTCATCATGGTGCTCAACAGCGCTCGCGACTCAAAGACTCCGATGTTTGACAAGGTGTCGCTCTTTGTGATTCCCGCTGTCATCGTCCTTGCCGGTCTTGTCGGTTTCGCCTTGGTCCGCGCTCCGATTGCATTCGATACGACTGCGATTCGCGGCTCTGTGGCTATTACATCCAAGACGCTCTTTGATGTGGCTCAGAACGGTCCCGGCTACTTCGTTTTGTTCGAAGTGCTCGGCCTCTTGCTGCTTTCCGCCATGGCTGCTGCAGTGCTTCTCGCGAAGAAGCGTCTCGGTTCTAAGGAATGTGAAAATACGGAGGTGAAATAATGGAACTCCAAGCTATCTATGTTCAGTTTCTGGCGCTTGTGATTTTCGCTATCGGTCTTATGGTGGCAATTTCCCGCCGCAACGTGTTCTTTGTGCTGATGGGTGTTGAACTCGCCCTGAACGCCGTGAACCTCTCCTTTGTCGGTTTTGCAAAGACCTTGCCCGCCGAAGTGAGCTTGACCGGCCAAATCGTGCCGCTGTTCTCCATTGCCGTTGCCGCAGCAGAAGCCTGCGTCGGCCTCGCCATGGTGATTCTGATTTTCCGTAACCGTGAAAGCGTTGATGCTGACACGTATTCCAACATGAAGGGGTAGGCGATGACTCATTTACCACTTTGGCTTATACCTTTGTTTCCTTTGATTGCAACTGTCCTTTTGGGATTTGTTGCCGTGGTTTCCTCTGGTAGCAGAAAGGGACCTTCCGAAGGCATTGTCGGTGCTCTTGCTGTGATTTTCCCGGCAATCTCCTTTATCATGGTTGCGGTTCTTTCGTTCCACATGCCGGATGCTGGAATCCGCGAGACGCTTTGCAACTGGATTGACATCCCGATGCTGAATGTCAATTTCGGTTTCCTGTTCGATGGCCTTTCCCGCATCATGCTCCTCTTCGTGACGGGCATCGGTACGCTGATTGCGCTTTACTCGATTGGCTATATGCACGGAGATCGTGGCTTTGCCCGCTTCTTCGCCTACATCAACCTGTTCCTGTTCAGCATGATTATGCTTGTCCTCGGTGACAACCTGCTTGTCACGTTCCTCGGCTGGGAAGGTGTGGGACTCTGCTCCTACCTCCTCATTGGTTTCTGGAACAAGGACTTGAACAATTGCAAGGCTGCAAACAAGGCGTTCATCGTGAACCGTGTGGGCGATATCGGGTTCCTTCTCGGTATGCTCTGCCTTATAACGCTTGGCGGTGCTGGCGTCCTGAATTACGATGTCCTTAACCAGTTTATCCAGATGGTTATGGCTGGTGGTCACGTTGATATTGTAGTTCCGATTCTCTCTGCTGCTGGAATTCTGTTCTTTATCGGTTGCACGGGCAAGTCCGCTCAGATTCCGCTTCTCACGTGGCTCCCGGATGCCATGGCGGGTCCGACTCCTGTGTCCGCCCTCATCCATGCTGCAACCATGGTGACGGCTGGTGTCTACCTGCTTGCTCGTCTCGGAAGCATGTTTGTGCTTTTGCCGACAGTGCTTGACATCATTACTGTTATCGGCATGCTGACCGCTTTCTGGGCCGCGATGGCTGGTCTCTTCCAGAACGATATCAAGAAGGTGCTTGCCTATTCCACGATTAGCCAGCTTGGCTACATGTTCATGGCGGCTGGTGTCTGCGCCTTTGATGCTTCCATCTTCCACGTGTTTACCCATGCCTTCTTCAAGGCCGCTCTCTTCCTCGGTGCCGGTGCTGTGATTCACTCCCTTGCCGGTGAACAGGATATGCGCAAGATGGGCGGCATGCTCAAGAAGACCCCGGTGACGGCTTGCGTCATGATTTTCGCCTTCCTCGCCATTGTCGGTTTCCCGGGCTTTGCCGGTTTCTGGTCCAAGGACTTGATTCTTGAAAAGCTCTTCATGAGCGGTCCGGTGGGTCCGTCCTTCTACATGATTGGTCTCTTCACTGCTATCATCACGGCTATCTATATGGGCCGCTTGATAATTCTTACGTTCTTCGGTGAATACCGCGGTTCCAAGGAAAGCGAAGAACACATTCACGAAGCTCCGGCCTGCATGCTCATCCCGATGGTAATTCTCGCTTTCGGGGCCATCTTCGCCGGTTACCTCTGGGCTGATTCCATTGGACTTACGTTCTTCAGGGATATGCTTGCTCCTGTCGTCGGTGACGCTCAGACTGTTGCCGCCGCAAGGATTACTGCTGCTCATGCCCACGTGAATCCGATGATTTTTGCCGGTCTTGGCACGATTGCCGCTCTTCTCGGTATGTTTATCGCCTGGAAGGTTTATGGCAAGGCTCGCGTTCCTGTCGCAAAGGGAAGTTCTGCTCCTGAAGGTTTCAAGGCCGATTGGACATTCTTCTTCGACAAGGTCCATAAGTATTGTGGCATCATTCCGGTGTCCGTACTTGCCTGGATTTGCGAAATGGTTGTTGACAAGATTTTGCAGGCTATCCAGTGGACGCTTGGTGCGATTGCCGAAATTCTCGGCGATGGCGCTACCGTGTTCCAGGTTCGCAAGGTCCGCTTGCAGCTCGCCCTTAGCATCTTGGGCATTATCGCTCTTGTAGCGGTTGTCATTTTGACTGGAGGTTCCGTCTAATGCTGTTACATCTCCTTGTCTTAGCTCCTTTCGTCGCCGCCATGCTTATGGTGATGACTTCCAAGGAGGATCCTAAGTCTTCTTCTCGCCTTGCGATTTTGATGGGACTCGCTTTCTTCGGAATGTCGGTTGCCCTTATCGCTGGTGGCTACCAGTCTACCGAGCCTGTTGAATGGTTCCGCATTCCCGGCTGCAAGGGGCCTATCTTCTACTACTTGTCCAGTTATGGTCTTGGCGCCTGGATGGTGTTCCTTTCTTGCGGTCTTTCGTTTGTTGCTTTAGTTACGGGTCGCAACATCACAAACCATAGTTACCGCAACTTTGCCATCGGCATCTTTGCGTTGATGGGGGCCATGAACGGCACGTTCCTCGCTGCCGACGCTGTGCTCTTCTTCTTCTTCTTCGAAGCGATGGTGATTCCGGCTGCGGTTCTCATTGCCGCTTTCGGCGGAAAGGAAAAGACGAAGGCTGCGATGACGTTTGCCATCTACACCTTGGTGGGCTCTGCTCCGATGATGGTTGCTTTGTGGTATCTGCTTTCTGTTTCTGAAAATTCCATGCTGCTTTCTCTTGCCGTCGCTCTCCAGAGCCTGCCTGTTGAAACGCAGACTGTCATTTTGGTTTGCTTCCTGCTTGCCTTCCTCGTGAAAACTCCGATTTTCCCGTTCCATGGCTGGCAGGCAGTCACCTATTCCGAAGCTCCCGCTCCGCTTTCCGCAATCCTCACGGGTGCGATGAGTAAGGCTGGTGTATTTGGCTTTATTGTCTGGGTGCTTCCGATATTCCCGCTTTCCATGGATGTGGTTTACTGCATGATGTGGCTTGGCCTTTTGACTGCCGTCTATGGCGCTCTGATGGCCTTGCGTGCTAACGACGGTAAGAAGTTGCTCGCCTTCAGCTCCATGAGCCATCTCGGCCTTGCTGTCGCTGGAGTGTTTACGCTTTCCGAAATGATGCTCCCGGCGGTACTTGTTCTGCTTGTCGGTCACGGCATTTGCGCCGGCGCCCAGTATTTCTTGATGGGTATTGCCGAACGCATGACGGGTACTCGCGATATCAATGAAATGGGTGGCCTTGCTCACAGGAATCCGGCTTTCAGCACCATGTTCGGCTTTGCTGCTGTCATGTCCCTCGCTGTTCCCGGCACGGTTGGATTTGTCGGTGAATTTTCCGTGCTTATGTCCCTGTGGGATATGGGACCGTTCCCCGCTGTCGTGATGGGCTTCAGCATGATTCTCTCCGCAGCTTACATGCTTCGCTTTGTCCAGAAGGTCATCTTCGGCAAGCCTGCTCGTGAATATGTGGAAGGGCCGAGGACCGCTGCCTTGGAAGGTATTTCTATCGCCTCCATGATTGCGCTTCTCCTTGTGTTCGGGGTGCATCCGGCTTTCATCTCCAACTCCTTGCAGAGAGTTGAGGCTCCGATGGATGCTACCGAGGCTGTTGAAAACGCTTCAGCGACTGAAAATGTTGCTGAACAACGCATGAGCGAGGAAGAAATTCGTCAGCTTGATTCTACGCTCGCTGCCGCCGGTTTCAGCGAAAAAGAACGCGTCTCCCTTATCGCCCAGATGATTGCTGCCGATGAAAATGAGCAGAAGGGCGAGGAAGATCAAAAATCTGAAGGCTCCGTTTCTGATAAGAATGTGAAGGAGGGTTTCTGATATGGGTATGTTTATCAATCTCTTGCCCGTTATCGTTTTTGCCTTGGGCGGCATGGTGTCGCTCGCCGCCGAACCGTTTATCAAGGATGAAAACAAGCACAAGATCCTTCCTTGGGTTGCTGCGATGTTTGCCGTTCTTGGCATGGTCTGCTACTATTTCTGTTCTACGGACACGGTCTTGACGCTTTATGCGATGGACCCCATCCGCAAGATTCTTGGAGTGACCATAGGCCTTTGCGCTTTCCTCGGTATCGCCGGTCTCCAGTGGACTCTCGGTCATGAAAGGTTCAGGGGTGGCGAAGCCTACGGACTTTTGATGCTTGCTACCTGTGGTGCACTGCTCATGAGCCAGGCAATCGATTTTGTCGCCTTGTTCATTGCCATGGAATTGACTAGTTTCCCTGTGTATGCCTTGGTGGGCATCCGTCGCAGGGATGTCAATGCCAACGAGGGCGTGTTCAAGTACTTTGTGTCTGGAGCCATCTTCAGTGCGCTGTTCCTCTACGGTGTTTCCCTGATTTATGGTGCCACTGGAACGACAGGCTTTTCCGGGGCTATCCTGGAAGGTCGCGAG
Organism: Fibrobacter sp.; assembly: GCA_045617325.1. Lineage (GTDB taxonomy): Bacteria > Fibrobacterota > Fibrobacteria > Fibrobacterales > Fibrobacteraceae > Fibrobacter. The sequence continues at coordinate 5,706 of JAZLIJ010000308.1, read as the reverse complement.
ACTATTTATGGGATAGGCTTATTCCTCGTCGTTATAGGTCTTCTTTTCAAGGCTGGCGCCGCACCGGTTCACTTCTGGGTTGCTGATGTCTATACAGGTGCTTCTGTCGCTGTGACGGGCTTCATGGCTGCTGTTGTGAAGGTGGGGGCTCTTGCGGCTCTCGGTTCTGTGTGGCTTGGCGCTATTGCTACGGGTGAGAGCCTTTCCGTAACGACGGTCTGGAATTTGGCTGAACCTGTGACGGTTGCAAATCCCTCTAGTTCGCTCTTCTTTGTAATCGTTGTCGTTTCTGTACTTTCTATGGTCATTGGCGCCTTCAGCGGCCTTGCTCAGCAGTCCGTCCGCCGTATCATGGCTTTCTCTGCCGTGATGAATGCGGGCTTTATTGTGATTGGCCTTTTGCTTCCGAGCTATATGCAAGATGGTAATATTCAGCTTGGTGCCATGTACTACTTCTTGGTGACTTATGCAATCGCTTCGGCTGGTGCCCTTACTGGTATCGCGTACATGTCTGGTTGCGGTGATTGTGGCGAAAATCTCGAAGACCTTCGGGGCTGCGGTCGTCGCCGTCCGTTTGTCGCCTTGAGCGTTGCGGTTTGCCTTGCTTCCTTGGCTGGTCTTCCGCCGGTAGCGGGCTTCCTTGCAAAGTTTACGCTCTTTACAGAGGCTATGGCTGGTGGATATGGCTGGCTTGCTATCGCTGGTTTTGCTCTTTCCTTGGTGGCCGCGGTCTACTATTTGCGAATCGCTTTCGTCCTGTTTGCGCCTGTCCAGCCGGAACAGAATGGCATTTTCTGCAAGTGTAACCGTTCTTATGGCTACATGCTGAAGTTTGCCATTGCCGTTTCTGCGCTTGTGCTTCTCGCAATCGGCGTGATTCCGCGCTTTGCACTGGTAGTCTAAAAGCTGAATTCATAAAGAATCCGAAGCGACCGGTTTTCCCGGCCGCTTTTTGTGTATTATCCCCTGAAAAGAAAAGAAAAATAACGAATAAAGGATTAATTTTTTTTTTAAGAATGTACATTTGTATGGGGTGGATGGACATTATGAGGAGATTATCAATGGATAAAGTTTATCGGACAGGAATTGGCTTTGATGTTCACAAGCTTGTTGAAAATCGCAAGTGCATTATTGGTGGCGTAGATATTCCGTACGAAAAAGGCTTGCTTGGCCATAGCGATGCCGATGTCCTGTTGCATGCGATATGCGACGCTCTGCTTGGCGCCGCGGGACTTGGGGATATCGGGACGTATTTCCCGGATACGGATCCTGCCTACAAGGGGGCTGATAGTCTTGTTCTCTTGAGTCAAGTGGGTGAAGAAGTCAAAAATGCTGGTTACGAGATTATCAATATCGATAGTATCGTCATGTGCGAACGCCCGAAAGTGAATCCGCACAAGGAACAGATGAAGCAGAATATTGCCGAGGCTCTTGGCATTGATGTGCGTCAAATCGGCATCAAGGGGACGACTACCGAAAAATTGGGCTTTACTGGACGTGGCGAGGGGATTGCGAGCCAAGCGGTCGCAACTTTGGTCGGTCCTCTATTCCTATAGCAAGTTAAGGAACTAGGCTGAATTTACCTGCATTCCCTGCAAATGGGAATGTTTTTTTTTGGAGAATTCAATGAAAATTTTTTTTCATGTTTAAATGATTTCTTATAAAAAACTTGTATATTTATTTGAGAAGGTCTAATATGGAAATAGATTTTGGTTTTTTGCGTTTAATCGTATTTTTATTGTGCATTTGTGCAGATGTTTCGCTGGGCATTTTTGCACTGCGCAAAAAAAGCAATGTCGGCTATATTTTTGGCTCGACCTGTTTTTTGGGCGGGATTACAACGGTGTCGCTTCTGCTGATGTATTTTTCTGGACCTACCCTGGAACGTTCCATTTTAGGAAGTCTTCACTTTATAAGCATGGATGTCATGCTTTTGTTTGTACTTTTGATGTTGCTTAAACTGGCGGGGGATTCGTTACAAAAATCCGGTCGGTTTTTCTTTATTGTATCGGCGGTTCTGGTTACTCTTCTAAGCATTCTGTTTATCGTCAATCCATTCCATGAAATTGTTGTCGGTTATGAGGAAGTTGCCGGCTCCTTCATGAATTTTCATTATATAGAACATCCGTTCTTTAAGTTCCATGTCTTGCTGGCGTTCGCTATAGGAGCCGTGTGCGTCGTCTCCTTGGTGGGTAAGGCGATTGAGGCGCCTGGTGCGTATAAAAACTATTATCTTGTTCCTCTTGTCAGTGTCGGATTTGTAATTCTGTTCAACTTGATTTTTCTTGCGCTTCCGCGCAATGCTTACGTTACTGATTTCAATATCGTTTTATTCACGCTTTGCCTGGTTGTGTTTTACTGGAGCTGTTTCTGGTATACGACACATGGCCTTTTGAATTACTTCAAGGGCAATATTTTTGAAAGCGTGAATCAGGGTATTGTCTTGTTTGACCGTAACAATCGCCTCATTTTGTGTAATGGTTGCGCAAATTCGTTTCTGGATGGAAAGTTCCTGGCTGATTATACGTTGCTAGATGATTTTTTGAAAAACTGCGGAATTGCACAGTTGCTTAGTGATTTTGACAAGAATGTGTCTTTTCAGTGCTTTGTCAAGAACGTCTCTATGCGTTGCGACTATTTCGCATTGAAATGCGAAAACTCGAAGCCGATAGGCAAGCTGTTTATTTTCACGAACATTTCCTTGGAAACGGATCTTTTGACGGATTTCCAGAATTTGGATGCGTTCAAGGCCTTTGCGAAAAATTCCAAGTCCCATGCGGAAAGCGAAAAAATTGTGGTTTCTGTTTGCGATATCATCGGTCTTTCTATGCTGAATTCTTCCCAGAATCGCAATGAGGGGGATTCCCTGATTAAAGATCTCGCTGTGAAACTGAGGGAAGCTTTCCCCAAGAAATCGCATTTTGTTCGTGGAAACGATGCTATCCTAATTGTTGTTAGTCGCAACATGGAAGAAAATGAGGCTTTGGATATTCTGAAAAAATTGGAAAAGAGCGTGTCCTCGGAAATTGCGTACGCGGTGGGGGTCGGTACACGTTCTGCGGAAGGGTTCCAGAAGGCTTTGGACGATGCTGTTCGCGCCATGCAGCAAAAAAAGCTTTTGAATACGAAGTCTTTCCATTCCTCTGCGATTTCTTCGCTGATTCGCGCTTTGAAGGAATGCGACGACGACACGGAAGCCCATGTGAAGCGCACGCAGATGATGGGCGCTGAGCTTGGAAAGCGCTTGAAACTATCCGATGTGCAACAGAGTGATTTGCTGTTGCTGTGTTTGTTGCACGATATCGGAAAAATCGGCATTCCTCTTGAAATTCTGAACAAGCCGGGCAAGCTTACGAATGAGGAATGGAACATCATGAAGTCTCATGCCGAAAAGGGGTACCAGATTGCCAACAGCTCCGCGGAATTGAAGGGCATCGCCGATATGATCGGATGCCATCATGAACGCTGGGATGGCAAGGGATATCCGAGGGCTATTGCCGGCGAGCAGATTCCTTTGCTTTCGCGCGTCATCTCTGTCGTGGATTCCTACGATGCCATGGTGAGCAAGCGCGTCTACAAGAAGGCTATGTCGCAGGAAGATGCTATTGCGGAATTGGAAAAGTGTGCTGGTACTCAGTTCGATCCGCAGATTGTCGCTGAATTTATTGCGATGTTGAAGGAACATCCTGAATTCTGTCCGTCCAATATCGATGAAAGTTCTGATGGAGCCGCTGTAAATGGCATCATGTTTACAGACTTGTTCAAGGCTCCTGAAAAGAAACGTGAATGTGTCCATATTGTAGAATTCATGAATTACGTGCTTGATGCGGATACGTTTAGAATTCGAAGCGTCAACAAGGCGTTTGAGGAAATTTCCGGGTATACGCAAAAGGATGTCGATGACTTGAAGTTGACGCAAAAGGATATGATTCCGCTGGAAGACCAGGAAGAATATTTGAACCTTGTGGGTGAATGCTTCAAGAAAGGTCCGATTGTCTATTTTGAACATCGTTTTGTCCGGAAAAATGGAAATATCATTTTTGTGCTTTGCATGGGGCGCATGTTCTTTGATTCGGCTAGCAAGTCTGCGCGTATCGAAGTGATTGTGATTGACTCTTCGAATACGTACATGATGCAGCAAATCAATGAAATGAGAGCGGACAAGGCTGAGCGTCAGCTCCGCTATTGGGAGAACAACTTCAGGAAAGATTCTCTTACGGGACTTTTAAATCGAGCGTCGTTCCAAAGCGAGGTTGAGCAGAAACTGCAAAATGAGGCATCCAAGGTCATGTTTCTGATGGTGGATGTCGATAGGTTTAAAGAGTATAATGATACTTATGGTCATCATGCTGGTGATGAATTCTTGATTCTGGTTGCGCAGACTTTGCTGAGTTCCTTGAGGGATTGTGACATTTCTTGCCGCGTCGGTGGTGACGAGTTTGCTGTAGCGTTGTTCTTCAAGGGCGATTGTGCAAATGAATTTATGTATAAGAGGGCGCGGCAGATTTTTGATAAAATCAATATGCTTGTTCATTCGGCAACGCGAGGAACGACGATTTCCATGGGTGCTGCGATTGTTGACAAAGATTGCCGTACCTTCGGTAAGATTTTTGAAATGGCCGATAAGGCCTTGCTGAAGTCTAAAAAGGATGGGCGAGGTCGATTGACGACATCTGATGAAATGTAAAAAAGGAGCCTTTTGGCTCCTTTTTTAGTATGCACTAAGCAGTGATTGGTGGTTAGGAAACGGTTATAAATTATGAGTTATGAATTATGAGAAAGTGTCAGGCGGCGCAGCCGCGATTATAAATCTTGTAATTCATACTTTGTAATTCATAATTAGTGGAAGATTCTGTTTACCCACCACTAATCACTAACCACTTACTTGATAACCAACATAGATTCGTCCCAAGCCTCATGCTTCTGGAAGCCGAGGAGGTTAGCGGTGGTGGCTGCCAAGTTGGAAAGACCCCAGTCGCCTTCCTTGAGGCCGAGCTTGCCGCCAGTAACGTTGTCGTACAGGATGCAAGGAACCTTGTTAAGCGTGTGGCTGGTCTTAGCCTTGAAGGAGCCGTCCTTGTTGATCTTCGGCATGCCGGTCTTCTTGTCGATTTCGTACATTTCGTCGGCGTTACCGTGGTCGGCGGTAATGATTGCAACACCGCCCATGGCGTCAATCACCGGGAGGAGTCGAGCAAGGCCGATGTCCACAGCTTCGATAGCCATGGTAGCTGCACGGAATGAACCTGTGTGGCCCACCATGTCACCGTTCGGGTAGTTGCAGCGGAGCGTCTGGTACTTGCCGCTCTTCAAAGCTTCGATCATGGCGTCGGTTACTTCGGCGGCCTTCATCCACGGGCGCTGTTCAAACGGAACGACGTCGGATTCGATTTCGAGGTAGGTTTCGCCATCGAACTTGCTGGAACGGTTACCATTCCAGAAGTAAGTGACGTGGCCGTACTTCTGAGTTTCAGAGCAAGCGAACTGCTTCACGCCAGTTTCTGCGAACCATTCCCCACTGCTTTCCTTGCTGGCCCGAGGCGGAACGAGGAAGCGGTTCGGGAGCTTGAGGTCGCCAGCGTACTGGAGCATGCCGGCGTAGCAGACCTTCGGGAAACGCTTGCGGTCGAATTCGCTGAAGGATTCTTCTTCGAAGGCGCGGCTGATTTCGATAGGGCGGTCGCCACGGAAGTTGAAGAACACAAC
>JAZLIJ010000307.1:0-3900 GCA_045617325.1 Fibrobacter sp. | reverse complement strand
CCGACTTTGTACAAAGTTCCTCGTCCGCTGTCAGCTCGTCCAGTGCCAAGTCCAGCAGTTCTTCTGTACAAAGTTCTTCGTCCGCCGTCAGCTCGTCCAGCGCCAAGTCCAGCAGCTCTTCGGCACAAAGTTCCTCGTCCGCTGTCAGCTCGTCCAGCGCCAAGTCCAGCAGCTCTTCGGCACTAAGTTCCTCGTCCGCCGTCAGCTCGTCCAGCGCCAAGTCCAGCAGTTCTTCTGTACAAAGTTCTTCGTCCGCTGTCAGCTCGTCCAGCGCCAAGTCCAGCAGTTCTTCTGTACAAAGTTCTTCGTCCGCCGTCAGCTCGTCCCGCGCCAAGTCCAGCAGCTCTTCGGCACAAAGTTCTTCGTCCGCAGTCAGCTCGTGGCCCACCAAGTCCAGCAGTTCCTCTGCACAAAGTTCCTCGTCCATCGTCAGTTCGTCTAGCGCCAAGTCCAGCAGTTCCGTGGAGAAACCGTACTTGAATCCGAATATCAGTTACGGAGAACTTGTGGATAGTCGAGATAACAGAGTTTATAAGACTGTAAAAATTGGAGAACAGACGTGGATGGCGGAGAACCTCGCAAAAGATTTCGTTTTAGATCATCCTTATCGTCCTTCACTCTTTTCTCCTTCTGCTACAAAGGTTTTAAAACGTGGGTACGGGTTTTATTATACGTGGGCAGCGGCCGTTGACAGCGCCGGAATATATTCCGATGCCGGAAAGGGTTGTGGCTATAATCGTAATTGTAAATACGAAGGAAAAGTTGTCCGTGGCATCTGCCCTGAAGGCTGGCATCTGCCGAAACAAGAGGAATTTGAAACGTTGATTGCCGCTGTGAGCGATGACCCCAAAGGAGCTGGCGCAGCATTGGTGAGTGAAGCCGAACGTTCTTCACTACTTGCCATGGGGACCAATTCATCCGGTTTTTCCGCGGTGATGACTGGCTATTACAAAGTTTCTAAAATATCGACCAGATGGGAAAACAAGGACGAGGTTGTAAATACAAACCGAGCTTACTTCTGGACAATCAACAGCACTGATGGCAGCAGGAGTGGTTCCTATTGCTTGGAGTTGTGGTACCAAGAATTAAAGACAAGGTTTTTCGACTGTCTAAAGGATAGCGGATCAAATAGCGGAATGTCAATTCGTTGCGTCATGGATTAAAATAAAAGCCATTCATCGCGGGTGAGGCGCATGACTTTCACGGGCTTGTCGCTTCCTACATCCAACTTGGGGCAGAGCGTTTCCTTGCCAGTGTCGGTAAAGCCGCATTTTTCCATGACTTTGCCAGAAGCTGGATTGTCGGGGAAGTAGTCGCCCCACAAGGCGGAAAATCCTTTTTTGCCAAAGCAAAGTTCAATGACTGCGCGCATGGCTTCGGTGCAAATTCCCTTGCCCCAGTAGGGGCGGGCAATCCAGTAGCCCACTTCGCATTCGCCTTTTTCTATCGGCAAGTTGGCGTTCAAAGCAGGCAAATAGCCCACACAGCCGATGACTTCGCCGGTTTCTTTAAGCACTACGGCCCACATGCCTTCCATGCTGAAAACGGTCTTGATGATTTCGCGACTTTCTTCGACATTCTTATGTGGCGGCCAGCCCGCGCGCGGGCCCACCTCCGGGTCCGAAGCGTACTTGAACAAAACCTCGGCATCGCTTTCGTGCCAAGCGCGAAGGAGTAGTCTTTCGGTTTCCAGGTTGTGCATTTTAGCCTTGTTTTTTCCAACGTTTGAGCGTGGGAAAGTAGCCGTACATCATTTGTTTGTACTCTTCCTTGATCATGGGCTTTGGCATGTGCTTGTTCACTTCGTCCACGAACTGCGAGCAATGCTCTATCATTTCGTCCATGGTGCAGTCCTGCACGAAATTTCCATTTGCAAAGCAGAACTTGCAGTAGTCTTCGTTCTTGCTGTTGTCTGCATTTGTACCGAAGAATTCGTCCGTGAGCGGCATTCCGCAGCTTTGACAAAATTTCTGATCTTGATTCATTTGATTCTCTTTTTTTAAGTCCAAAGGCTAGTGATGAACATGGCGCTGTCGTCTTTCGCCTTTTCGAAGCCGCAATGTTCATAAAAACCGAGTTCCTTGTCGTAGGCGACAAGCACGATGCGCAAGTAATCCTTGTAATGCTCTTTCATTTTTTCAAGGAGCGTTTTGCCGATGCCCATCTTGTGGTATTCCGGACGCACCAGCATATAGTGGATGTAGGCGGTCATGATGCTATCGTCCATGGCGCACACGAGGCCGACCAACTTGTCGCCATCCCAAGCCGTATAAACCGTTTCAAAATGCTTCATTGCGATAACGAGTTTATCTGGGAAATGCCCCGAGGACCATTCCACCGAAAGGAACAAATCCTGAAGTTCATCTGCTATAAAATCGTGCGTTTCTTTGTATGTAATCATAAATCTTTAACGTTTGTTAAAAAATCTTTTATGTAAGTCTTGGTTGCCGAAGCGTAGCAAAGTGCGACTGCCGCAGCGATGATGGTCGATACAATTTCCCTTGTTTGAAAATTTATAAAAAGGCTGATTGCGCCCATGATTGCTCGGCCCGCAAAGACAAAGAAAATGGCGCTGATGACAAACTTTTCAAAAGGGAGTTTGCGAATACTCCCGCTTGCGGAAAGCGAATAAATCCCAGCAACAGCAAAGCCTCCAATCAGGGCGACCGTAATCAAGTAGGGGAGAGCGGCGCAAATGCTCGCCATTTCGTTCATGATTCCGTCTATTTCATAAAACCGAAACGCCTTGTCCAAAAAGAATAGCGCCGCAAAGTGCCCCGCCGCTAATAGAAATTGGAGAACCGGTCCAATGCGCAGCATCCCGATGGTTTTGCTGTCAAAATTTATCATAATTCAATTCTTTTATCGGCGGATATTTATCGCAAGCAGCGGAACCGTCAAAACGAGAATCGCCCATGCACAGGGATTATGCGGCATGCAGCATGTGGCGAGAATTCCGTCAACGGCAAGGAAAATCAGCGTAAATAGAAACGGCTTGCGTAAAAAAGAAAATTCGCAAACTTTGTTCGCAAGCGTAAATGCGATGAACCCGCCGAGAATCAGCATGGCTCCGCACATCAAGCTCATGTACAAAAATGCGGTTTGCGCACCAACATCAAGTGCGGCGAGTTTCCCAGCGATGACCGGCGAGAAAGTTGCGGCGCAGTGAACAATTCCCATGGCGATGATGCCAATAGATAATCCCTTTGTCAATTTCTTTATCATATTATCCTCGCTTATTAAACACCTGTAGAACGTAAAAATGTTACTTCGATTTTTTCTTTTTCGGGACGGGCGTGATTTCAACCAATCTGCGCACGACTTCGCAAGCATGCGACTGGTGCTCCATCTCGAGGATGTAATGCTCCCTGGCGCCCTCGTAAGGGAATCCGCATTCTGCCTCTTCCATCAAGTCTTCAATCTCGGGCAACTTCTTCACAAAAGTCATGTCGTCGCAGGCCATGACAACTGGCTTCTCGTCCACATAAATCATCCAGTCGCCAAACATCTTCCTTGCGCGGACGTCACCCACATCGCGCAACGTCTCCTGGATAAAATCGATGAATTCTGTACTACACGCCATAAAAGCCAATATAATTAAAGAAAATGTAAAAAAAAAGGGATTTTTTAGGTTCACCTGCAAAGTTCCGTGTTTTAATGCAAAAGTAAACTGCTTGCAAGGCGGGGCCCCAGCTCGGAGTGGGGCATGCCCCAAATCCAAGCCTCTCCAGTATCCAAACAAATTTGGCTGTTGGCTTCGGCTTACGGATTTGTGCGAGGCCGCACGGGCCCTTCTCTCCTTCGAAGACAATTCACACTAAGAGCTTCCACAAAGAGGATAACTCAACTAAACTCCTAAAGGAGTAAGTTTCGTATAAAAGCTCTTGTGTTCATTAGCCT
>JAZLIJ010000306.1:0-6787 GCA_045617325.1 Fibrobacter sp. | reverse complement strand
TGCAAGAGTTTCCTCTTGCCCCGTCACTAAGCACATCTCCGATTCCTTCAAACTGCCCGGCGACCTCTCTGGGTCTCCGCTTTCACCACCCTTTCGAGCGGTGAGGCCAATTATAGAATTTCCTGGAACATTTGCAAGGGGTTTTCTCGAAAAAATTTCACTTTTTTTCACTTTTTCCCAAAATAACGGGATTTATTCCACAAAACCGTCAATTTATCAACATTCTATTAACAATTATTTTCAGAAATGCTGGTTCTCGCCCCTTCATTTTTCCCATCTAATCTTGTTATACCGAAAAAAAACGCCCTCAAAATGCCAAAATCGCATCAAAATAACTCTACAACTATCATCTTCACCCCATTTTGCCCCTTGGAACCCCTGATTTTAAAGGTCACCCTTAAAAAAACGTAAGTTTTCGATCACAACTTGCCGTTCTTTGCTTATAAACTTTGTCCTCACAGAACGGAATTGAGTGGAATTGCCGAGCCGATGAAATTTGCCTTCGATAAAGGAAAATCCCACAAGGCGAACGCAGCACAAATGCAGAAATGCATTTGTATTGCTGAGCCGCAGGGATTTGCCTCCGATAAAGGAAAATCCCCCGCTTCTGCGAGGGACTTCTTATGTTTCACATTTCGGCTGTAGAGTTTCTTGTTTTTGATGACCCTTGTGCGTAGTGTCGCACCATTCTGAGAATCACCTATTCGCAAAGTGCGCATCATTGCACTTTCAGCGGCTTGCCTGGCAAGACTTTCTTGCTTTTTTGCCATAGGGCCTCCTTATCCTCAAATATAAAAAATTTATAGACAAATTCAAAATTCACCTTGTCCACAGCACGTGTACTGCCGTATATTTAAATCATGATTAAGTTTATCATTCTTCTATTTACAACTGTTCTCTTCAGCTGTTCGTCAAGCACCTCGAGCGTTTCCACTGCTGATGATAACGACGATACCGAAGATTCATCTTCCCTGAGTCATGTTGATCCAAAATCTTCAAGTACCGCCGAAACAAAATCTATTGACGTAGAGGAATCTGGCAAGTACACCACCCGCGATTCCGTGGCAACCTATCTCTGCAAGTTTGGAAAACTCCCTAGTAACTACGTCAACAAAAATGACGGGATGAATTTGTATGAAACCGTAACGGGCAACACTTTCAGCAAATGGAATTTCAATCCCTGGACAACGATAGACGTCATGATTGGCGGAGACGTATTTGAAAATCGTGAAGAGCGACTACCACCAGGCAGTTACCATGAAGCGGACGTAAATTACAGTGCATCAAATCGCGGAACAAAACGTTTGGTCTACAGCAATCCGTGCACCATCTACTATACTGCCGATCACTATGAAAATTTTCAGCCGCTTAGTTTTTAGACAATACAAACTTTGACAAATTGCGCCAAAGGTAATAGGAGAAATTTTGTATCTTTCGGGTGATGATTTTGGCACGAAAAATTTCAGCGAAACTCTTTGCACAGGCCGCCTATCTGTTGCTCACTGCAACGGGCTGGAAAAAGCGTACCGTCATCGCGAATGCAGAACATGCCCAACTTGACACGTGCCTCAGGCCGAATTACAGACAAATTATTTACAACCTTGTTCATCACGCATCCGAGATGCTGTTCTGTTTTGACGCCTACAAAACATTACCTGAAAATTGTGCAGCCTATCCTTGCAAAAAATACGGATATGATTTTGACATCGCTGAAGGTTCAGCACCAGTCATCGAGAAGATGAGAAAGGGCGGAATCTTTCTCACCGCCCATTATGGAAATTACGAAGCAAGCGGAGCGTGGCTATGTGCACTGGGAGTTCCACTGAAAGCAAGCTTTATTCCGCTAAAGCCAAACTGGCTAAACAGTTTCGTTTATGAAAAAGTACGATGCGTAAAGGGAAGGCCCTATTCCATAGACGCGCACACTCCGCGTGACTTCTTGCGGTTGCTGGATGAAACGCCACGAGAACTTTTCTGCCTGCTTGCCGATCAGGACAGCCGAATTGGAAGTGCTCTGGACGGAACTTTTTTAGGAAAGCCAGCCAAACTGAATCCGGTACCAGATTTTCTATTGAAGCATCGCCCGGAGACTCCCGTATTTTTTTGCTGGATTGAAGAACGGGGGAGACGCAAGACTTTGCACGCCGAGGAGGCAGAGAGATTCCGGCTCAATGGCCGGAATGACGAACGTTGTTGCAATGGCCGGAATGACAAACGTTGCTGCAATGGCCGGAATGACGAACGTTGCTGCAACAGCCGGATTGACGATAAGCAATCCAGCATTGTAAATGGACCCTACCGTAAATGGCTTGAAGATCGCATTTCGGAAAATCCAAATCTATGGTACGGCTGGACACACCGCAGGTTCCGCAGTGCAGATCCCGAAATATACCGCTAGCATAGCGGTCTCAAAAAATGATTAATCTCCGGAAGACTTTTTCTCTGTAGGATCTTCTGGAGGATTTTCAGTTTTATAAGTCGTCTCGTAGGAAGCCTCACGAATTTCGGCTGCAGCCTTCTCGATTTCCCGTTCACGCAAAACCTGGTCCACCTTTAGACGCAACTGCTCTTCCTGGTACAAATCAAATAAGGCCTGCTCTTCCTTGATGAGCTGACTGAAGGACTTCATGTAGAAAACCATGGCGGCAATACCACAGGCAAATCCGACAAGAACAATTCTAGAAAGTCCATCGGCCATGCCCGTAAAACCACTCATCAGCATTAGGGCGAAGTATGCATGCACAAATTTCATTTCCACAGGCGCCAACTTCAAAGAACCTTCTGGATCTTTTTCATGCAATACTTTTTCTGTATGACGGATGAGGCTCTTAAAAACGAAATAGTGTACAATGTGGCCAAAGTAGGGAACGCAGCTAAGCAGCAATGCCACCCACGGGCCAAATGCAATATTGGAAACCTTTCTCAAATTTTTGGTGATTCTAAAAATCCAGAGGTACCAGAAAATTCCCTCAAAAATGGCTGCAATGGACCAAAAGATGCCAAGGCCACATAACGCCAGTAAGCCAAGGCCTGCACCAAAGCCAGCGGACCCATTATCGGATTGCACCTGGGAAATCGCCTGCAAGAAATAAATCGCCACCGCCCCCACAACGAAGGTGATGACGATATTGACTATCATCCAGAATAGGGCGCGATCACCACGGGACTTGTTATCTTGCATAAATACCTCGCTAGACGAGGTAAATATACAAATGGTCAACAAACCGCGAAAAACTAACTAGCGCATTTCGTAGGTCTTGGTAGCAGAAACCACTTCACCACTGCGGATGGATGCAGAAATCGTAACGGAAGCCATTTTGGACTTGCCTCTTTCCACACGGACCGTTGACTTGTAGCCAATGCCCGTAGTGGAGGGAACATATTCCACATCATAGGCCTTTCCGTCCACAATCACGGATACATTCTCGATCAGGGCTGGATCGTTATTCGGAATTCCAGTCAGGTCGAACTCCACCACCGGATAGAAAGCGGATCCCTGTGAAACCTTTTTCTTGATGACTTCCTTGTTGCCACCGCGAATCTTGATCTTTGCACCAGTGGGAGGGAAGCACTTAATCTTCTTGGAAACTGTTCCCCTGACGGCTGCCAGAGAATCTGCATTTTCGGCAACAGCCTTGTAGGTGTGCTCACCGAGAATTGTCTTGAACTTGCCAGATGTATCGCGAGCCAAAACCATCCTGGCCATCAGGCTATCATCCACAAAGATCTGGAGAGAACCTTCGTTCTCATCAAAGCCTGCAGTCTTGAAGCTGGCCTGACACTTGGAAGATTCTGCTGCATTCAAGACAACGGTACGATCCACTCTGTAGGTGAAACCGATTCTTGCACATTCAAAATCCGTGCCTTCTGCAGAACAGTTCACCACGAATTTCTTTTCACCGAAGGCGGACTTGCTCCAGCTGGGGGAGAATGTCAACTTGCTTCCCTTGGATTCATATGCTTCGGAGCCAATGGAAACACGCATGCCTGCAGTGCAGGTGACACCAATATTCAAGCTGGTAGAATCAATGACCTGCGGAAGAGGATCAATGACGCAGCTATACTTGGACTTCATGTCCTCATTGCGCTTTTCAATCTTCTGGTCAAGTTCCTTGGCCTGGGCCATAATGGCCTCGTCCGACTTAGTGGTATCATCCACTGCGGCACTAAGTTTCTTTACGAATTCCGGGTCGCCGGCGTTTTTCGCTTCCACCACGACGGCGGGCTTGTCCTTGCGGAAGGCGACAAACTGCTGAGGTTTCACAGAAACAGTCTGGCCCTTATCTTCCATGTCCATGGCACCACTATTCAGTGCACCATAGGGTTGGCCGGCCTCGGTCAAACCTACAGAACCATCAGTTCCGCGGATCGATGCAGTTGCGGTACCGGTCTTGAACCTAAACTTGCTCTTGGCACTTTTTTGCTTCTGGACATCAAAACGGACTGTACCCTTCTGAATATCAATTTCAGAAATCTGGGCATCCTTATCTAAAAGCAGCTGAGAAAATTCAACTAGGGCATTTTCGCCAATCATGATGACACTGCCATCAGGCATGGAGATATTGACGCTGGATTCCAGGTATGTCTGAATCTTGTCACCTTCCTGAACTTTTGCACCCACACGAAGAGCGGACCAACCCGTCTTGTTTTTCTTCTGGAAAGATACATCTCCAAGCACAGCGCGGACCTTTCCGCTTTGCGGAGCTGCAAGTGCCAGAGAGACGGTCAAAAAAATTAGTGCAACAAGATGCGAAATTCTAAGCATTAATGTCCTCGTTTCTATTCTCCCGACTTAAACATAGATTTTCTGTAGAAATTTTGCAAAAGGTATTTGTTTTGTATCACAGACCTTTAAAAAAGGCAGCAGGGAAAAAATATTCATAAAGGAATCGACACTATATAATATTTGGCTGATAGGCTTTGGCCTCAAAAGTCATTGTTGATAAATTGTTCATAAACTACGACGCAAAAATAAATTTTATCTTCAAATCAAACAGGATATTCACATCGGTGAAAAATGCCATTTTTGGGGATAAATTGAGATTTTGTCTTGCCTGCAAATTTCACGATTCCGTAACTTGTTGTCTTTTAATGACATTTTGGGGATGTTTCACGTGAAACACGCTGAGAATCACACAAATGATTTTTTTAAAATACAGAACCATTGTTGATAATCCTATCCACATTTAATCCAAAATGATGCGTTCCACATGTTAATTGTTTATTCGTTGTTTACAATCTATCCACATTTAAAAAAAGCCAGCTAACCGCTGGCCAATTTTTTTATTCGTTTTTCTGAAATTTCAAAAATAACGAAAAATAAAAGTTAGAACTTCACCGTGCGGGGTGCAGCCGTGAAACTGCAGAAGGTGGCCTCGGCGTCCTTGAAGTAGAGTACCTGGGTGTTGGGATCCTCGGGCTTGTACATGGCCTTGAGACTAGGATAGGCGTCCAGCATGTGAACCTTGGGTTCCAGGCGGTCATCTTCCACCAGAGTGCCAGTGATTCTAACCCATTCATTACCAGCCTTGTTCATGGCGCAAATCTGAACCTTGGGATTTGCAGCGATTTGCTGGGAAACGTTCTTCACCTTGCCGGTCTGAATGTACAGCTTGCCTTCGAAGATTTCTGCGGTGCCGAAGGGGCGAACCTTGGGCTGATCACCATCGACGGTTGCCAGGAAATAGGCGCCACATTCCTTGAGAAACTTTACTACTTCTTCCATTTTAGACTCCAGGCTCGAGCAACAAGGCTCGAGGTTATTGTGAATTTTGACTTCACTAATATATATATGTTGTGAAATTTTCGCCAATATAATTCAACTATCACCAATAAATTTGAAAAAAAACATTATTTTTCTAGGTACAATTACCACAAACTCCTCTTACTATATTATATAGTATTGAAAGCACAAGGCGCCACTATATAGCTCAAGGGAGCGCAAGCGACCGACTACTGCCTACTTCCTACTGTCTACTTCCTACTAACTACTAATCATGCAAATCCGCAAAGCTACTCCAGATGATTTTCCCCAGATGCTGCCCATTTTCCGTGAAGTGATTCAGGGCGGCGACACCTACGACTTCGAAGAAACCGCCAGCGACCAGGACGCATACGACTATTGGTTCGGCAAAGGCGTGAACAGCTGGGTCATGGAAGAAACCACCTCGGATGCAGGCAAGGATGGTGCAGGCTCCAAGATTCTTGGATTTTATAAGATCATCCAGAACCATCGCGGACGAGGCAGCCATGTAGCCAACGCCTCTTTCATGGTTTCACGTGAAACACGCGGAAAGGGAGTCGGTCGTAAAATGGGCGAGGACTGCATCCGGAATGCCAAGGCCATGGGCTTCAAGGCAATCCAGTTCAACTTCGTCATCTCCACAAATGAACCCGCCATGCACCTGTGGAAGAGCCTGGGCTTCAAGGAACTTTGCCGACTGCCCGGAGCCTTCAACCACAAGAAGCTGGGATTCGTGGATGCCGTGATCTTCTTCCAGGAGCTATAGAGGTTCAAGGCTCGAGTATATAAGCATCACAGGCCTCAAGAGATTAAAACGTCTCAGGAACGAGTCTCCTGGGATTTTTACATATTACTAGTGGTTATCGGAGGACCACTTTATGCAACGCACAGCATTTTCCCTCCCTTCATTTTTCACCATTCTCATTTTGCTTCTAGGTATGTTTTGCCAGGAAGGTTGCTCCCTTTACCATAACTTCATCTGGTACGAACCCAACTTATTGGATGATAATGGTAAGGTGATTCCACCTGAAAGTACATTTGAAG
>JAZLIJ010000305.1:0-2062 GCA_045617325.1 Fibrobacter sp. | reverse complement strand
CAACGGCGTTGACCGCCTTTTCTACCCGCGCAACACAAGCGGCGCAGCTCATACCAGAAACATTAAACTTTTGCATTGAGAATCCGCCTATCTCATCAACTTTTGAAGAGTGTTCACCAGGTCGTCAATGACCTCGTCCTTGCCGGCTCGAATATCGTTTGCAACGCAGGTCTTAATATGGTTTGCTAGCAAAGTCTTGCTAAATGCGTTTAACGCAGCGTTGATGGCGGAAACCTGTACCAGAACATCGGTGCAGTAGGCGTCGTTTTCAATCATGTTTCGAATGCCCTTGACCTGCCCCTCAATGCGGTTCAGACGGGTCATAAGGCTCTTGATTTCGATATCTTCACGTTCCTTTTTCTTGCAGGAACAGCAACATTTTTCTTTTTTCATGCTGTAAATATACATACCCCTAGGGGGTATATGCCAATACATTTTTTCTATGAGTGTACTTTCCCGGTGTGAAATTGTAGTGCTTAGTGCAAATATTCACTTTCCGTGATTTATCTATCATAAAAATTGATTGTATTTTAAAAACTTATAATTTTCAGAAATATAAAGTATTAGTCAAGAAAACTTTGACATTCTACATTGTGGCCCGAACAAAAAACATAGGAGTTCACAATGATGAAAATTCTTCCCTTCTTGGCAATTGCCGCAACCTTCGTCCTTACTGCCTGCGAAGACTTCCATAAATGCAAATTCAGTGATGATCAAACATCCTTGAAATGTAGCGAGAATGTCTATAAGGTCGTAAATGCCAATGGAAAAAAGTGGTTTGCACAGAACGCCAATTTCTACACGGATTTCAGCTACTGCTATGGCGATGATTTCAAGAAGTGTCTTGACTATGGTCGCCTTTATACTTGGGCTGCTGCAAAGAAGGCTTGTCCTCTTGGCTGGCATGTTCCTACAAAAGTTGAGTACGAATCTCTGATTGCGTCTGGTGAATTTGCAAAGCTGAATGTGGTTAACGCAGGTTTTCGTTACCATGAAGACAACTATGTGGATCGCGACAAGTCGGCTCGCATTTGGATTGATGACGAGTACGACGCAGTTCGCGCCTATATGCTGAACATCAGTGATAGCGGCTTCATTACCGTGGAACACTTCAACAAGGATATTGCAGCTTCTGTCCGCTGCATCGAAGACTAGTTTTTGTTGAGGGCATTTCCATGGGAATTGATATTGACATCACTAGCGTTTCCTCTGGAAATGCAACCGTTCTTATTGGCGTCTGTTTTGTAATCGTTCTATTCCTAATTGTTTATGAAACTTTTTTCACGAAGAAAGGGAAAGGGACGAACGCTTCGCCGGTTTCTGAAATTCTTGAGCAACAGGAAAATCCAGATTTTATTATCTGTAGGATGATTGCGGAATTTGCAGCGACGCTGGCTGCTTGCGGCGCGACCAGTATGCAGGTTTTGTCCAGCGTGGCGTACCTTTCGACCCACTTTGGAATTCATGCCGAAGTGACTGGCTTGCCGCAGCACATTCTCCTTTGCGCTGTAGATGATAAACGACAGAAAACTTATACCATCAACCAGAAAATCAAGGAGAATCCCCTTGACTTTGACAGGATTATTTTGCTGAATCATCTTGCCAAGGAAACGGTGACAGAAAATTATTCTCCCGAATTTTTCTATGAAAAGTTCCAGAAGATTCTTGCGGTAAAAAGGCTGCATCCAAATCTTGTCCTTGTGCTGGCGAGCCTTGCTAACGCTTCTTTCTGCAGGCTGTTCAACGGGGACTTTATTTCCATGGCCATTGTGGCTACGGCGACTGCCTGCGGATTTTATTTGCGCAGAACTTTGTGCTCGCGGTTCAAACTGGATTTTAGAATGGGTACGATTTTGGCGGCTACCATTTCTACGGTCATTGGCACCAGCGGCTATGTTTTTCAGATTGGAGAAACACCTAATGTGGCTCTCGCTACAAGCATCCTTTACCTGGTTCCGGGAATCCCGTATATTAATTCGCTTAGCAACCTGCTAAATGGAATGTTCCTTGGTTGCATCAGCCAGTTTTTTAAGGGCGCCATTCTAACTATCTGCCTATCGCT
>JAZLIJ010000304.1:0-9163 GCA_045617325.1 Fibrobacter sp. | reverse complement strand
GGCAAACCGTGCAGAAACCTACTATTGGAATGCAGCAAACCAAAACGAAGTTGATTTCATCATTCGTCAAGACGGGCACATCATTCCTGTAGAAGTCAAGGCCTCGACGCATAACAAATCACAGAGCCTAAACGCCTTCGTGAAAAAATACAATTCGCCTTACAGCATTAGAATATCTGCCAAGAACTTCGGCCTTGAAAACGGCATCAAGTCAGTGCCGCTCTACGCTGCATTTTGCGTAAAGTGACAAAAAGCAGATTGTCAAAAATTTTGACCCAAAACATGTCAGGGAGACTTAGCAAATGAATCAACTAAACCAAACTATAGCTGATGCTGCAGCTGGTGCGTATGTAGCCTACTTTCTCCCATGTTTGTTGATTGGGGGTGGAATAGCCATTTTCTTATCCCTAATGAATAAAAATCCTGAAAAGGCCGTAATTGGTTGTGGATCGGTTTGTGCCTTGGGATTTGTAATAGGTCTGCTCATGATGGTCGTTGAATTCATAAAAGCGCATGTGATGCTATGCTTATTTATTGGTGTAGCTTTCGTTTTTGTATGCTTGGTTATTTTCATGATCTATACACCGCCAAGTCCACCCAAACCGAAAAATGGGAATGACTCTACCGAGGACAAGGATAATCCCTTTTACGAAGGCCCGCGGTAAAAAATGTATTTTGAGGTTTCACACCATCGACATCTTCATTTTTAGAGAATTTTTGACACTTTACTGTCAAAATTTTTAATTATATTTACTCATGTAATTCGATAATCCTCATGACAGTCGACATAGACTTTTAAGTCCGTACGTGCATTCGCGATGAGGCCCATAAACCTTCTGGTTTGTGTTGTTGGATAGCTGGCAGGAACACGACCTGCTCGAGCGCGCGAGATCACCGCAAGGTGGAATTGCGCCAGGTAACGCCGGGGAAGGCCCCCGCCAACAGCAGAAGCTAGAGCATCCCAAATAGAACGAAATAAGTGTAGCCTGGATAGGCTATGGTTTTAACGTTTAAGGTTTAAGTGAGGCTAAAAATATGAGGATACTAGACAAAGACTACTATAAAAGACTTTATGCAGATCCCTTCTTTGGGACGATTCTCCGTACGCCGCCCCCGGATTTTACGGAATTGGACCGTGATTGTGAAGCGTTTGAAAAGCGAGTTGCAGAAATGCACCGTAAAGAAGCTGCAACCAAAGAAAAGGGAAAATAAATGATATCTTCTGCACAGGTTTTTGACACAGATGGATATTCTGTAGAACATCTTTTTGATAACGAAATAAATGGATTGCTTATTGAGCAATTTCAGGTTCCAGAAAATGCGAAGGGACTTGAAATTTATCTAAGACATTATGCCGTTTCCGATGAAATTGAACATTTGAATCGCACATATCTTGTGAAAGACAAGTTCTCACAAGAACTTGCGGGCTATTTTTCGTTGCGTACAGGATTGATTACGAAACATGTTGATGGCAATTCCTTCATTTCATTTCCTGCCATAGAACTCTCTAATTTTGCTACAGAGGCAAATTACAGACATAATCATCCTGAGGTATATCATTTAGGACGCTATATATTCAGGCATTTTGTTGTACCTATGGTTAAACAGGTTGCGGAGTTGGTCGGTGTAAATTCCTTGTATTTGTACGCACTCCCGAATGGAAAATTGATGGGGCATTATGAAAAGATGGGTTTTACTCGTTTGCCTCCAGATCAAGAATCCTTTGTTCAAGACCATATAAAACCAATATACGACGAAGGATGTGTATTTATGTACCAGGTTTTATCTCTGGGTAGTAACGGTTTCTCATAAAAGGGTTGTACTTATGCAGGAAAAACTGTACCAAGTTGGTGAAGAATAAAAAAATGAGTTCGACGAGCGGGTCGCAAAATGCGACCGGTTTGGAAAAATGTTTTTGTAAGCATTATGTAGATACAAATTTTGTGTGTTTTACAGAAATTGTTTGTAAAGGTGCGGGGAATACCTGGCTCATCTTTCTCTTTTTGCAAAAAAATGCGTTATAGCGCCCCAATATTGCCCCCAAAAAAGATGGCACGCTTTTTGCAAAACGTGGGGCATGAATACCGCAGAAGTTTTGATCAAGTCCCTGGAAAGTGAGGGCGTCAAGTATATTTTTGGAATTCCCGGCGAAGAAACCCTGGAATTGATGGAGGCCATCAAGCGCTCCTCCATTCGTTTTATTACGGTCCGTCACGAGCAGGGGGCGGCCTTTATGGCGGATGTCTATGGCCGTTTGACAGGTAAGGCCGGCGTCTGCCTTTCTACCCTGGGCCCCGGGGCTACCAACTTGGTGACTGGCGTGGCCGATGCCAATTCCGACGGAGCACCCCTCATTGCCATTACAGGCCAGGTGGGTACTGAACGCATGCACTTGACCAGCCATCAGTACCTGGATCTGGTGAACATGTTTACGCCGATTACCAAGCGCAGCAAGCAGGTGGTCCGCCCGGATACGGTGAATGAAATTGTCCGAATCGCATTCAAGTACGCTGAGATGGAAAAGCCCGGTGCCTGCCTCATCGACTTGCCTTGCAATATTGCCGCCATGGAAGTTTCTGGTGAAGTGGCTCAGACTCCGCTGAAGCATCACCGCGAAAATGTGGTGTACGCCAGTGACGGTGCCATTGAGGCTGCCGCTGCCGCCATTCGCGAGGCCAAGCGCCCTGTAATTTTGGTGGGTCATTCCGCCGTGCGTAACAATGCGTCGGAGGCTCTGACATCTTTTGCTTCTTCCGCAAAGATTCCTGTGGTCAGCACTATGATGGCCAAGGGCGTCATCCCCTGCGACAATCGCTATTCCATGTGGTGCATCGGTATCCCGCAGAAGGATTACCAGAACTACATCATGGACGAAGCGGACCTTGTTATTGCCGTGGGTTACGACGTTGTGGAATACGCTCCTGCCAAGTGGAACCCCAAGGGCGACAAGAGGATTATTCACATTGATGAAACGCCAAACCACATCAATAAATTCTACCAGCCCGAAGAAGAAGTTATCGGAAACATTTCCGCATCTCTGGAAAAGTTGTGCAAGCTTTGCCCCAGCACCAAGGATCCGGAATGGGCTCTGTACATCCGCGAGAAAATGGCCGCAGACCATGCCCGCTATGACTTGGATAAGAGCTTCCCGCCCAAGCCCCAGAAGGTGCTTCACGATATCCGTCTGGTTATGGGCGAAGACGACATTCTCCTTTCGGACGTGGGTGCGCACAAGATGTGGATTGCCCGACAGTACCACTGCTACCATCCTAACACTTGCATTATTTCCAACGGCTTTGCCACCATGGGAATTGCGGTGCCGGGAGCCATTGCTGCAAAGCTCCTGAATCCCGAAAAGAAGGTGCTTGCGGTTACAGGCGATGGTGGCTTTATGATGAACAGCCAGGAACTGGAAACGGCCTACCGCGAAAAGATTCCCTTTGTGACGCTGGTGTTTACCGACTGCAATTACGGCCTCATCAAGTGGAAACAGGAGGAACGCTACGGCGACAGCTACGCCATCAGCTTTACCAATCCGGATTTCGTGAAGTATGCAGAATCCATGCACCTGAAGGGCTACCGCATTGAACGCACCGAAGACTTGCTGCCCACCCTGCGGGAAGCCTTCGAACAGGACGTGCCCTGCATCATCGAGTGCCCGGTAGATTACTCCGCCAACATGGAACTGTCTGAACGACTAAAAAACTTAAAAGTGTAAGCCTCGCGCAGTAAGTCGCGACGCAAAAAAGGAACGAACAAATGGGATACATGAACCATCTCTTCACAGGTCAATCGGAAACCAGCGGCGTGTCCGTATCCGAAACATCCAATCTTCTCTCCATCCATAGCATTGCAGGGCACCCTGCAGTTTACCGCCATCTGAAAACGGCCGGTAAAATTGACGCCAAACAGCAGAAGCAGAGCGAATTTTAACTTTTTCACCTCATCTAAAACCAAGAGCATTCCATATTGTAATATGGAATGCTTCTTTTTTTGCACAAAAAAAGGTTTCGTATGAAAAAAAACATTTTTTCAATTGTATCATTTATTATGATAAGGAGATTTCTTATGAAAAATCATCTTTTTAAAGTTTCTATACCGGCTCTTGCCATTTTATCCTTCTTCGGATGTTCTGCAACAAATTCCGAAGACACCATTATAGATTTTTGCAACAAAGTTGAATACGATGCAGACATACAGGCATGCCTTGGTGAAATCGTCGTGGACGCCTGCACCAAAGACCTTCTCTATTCACTGATTCACGTAAAAGACACCTCTTTCGTCTGCCGCGAAGATAGTTCCTGGACAGAAGCCAACAAAAGCGAGATCTATTTTAACCAGGGATGCGACAAAGGCAACGAAAACGCCATTCTTGAATACGGCTACAGCACAATGGTTTGCATCCAGGATACTTCACACACCTGGAAATGGGTTATAGATAGTGAGGTAGAGGCCTCTCGACTCAAATCATCAAGCAGTTCCAGCGACAAAAATTCAAGTTCAGGTTCAAACGGCAAAGATCCCGTTTCCAGTTCATCAACGGAAATCCACCGTGTTGAAGGGACCGTAGACTACGACGGATATACTTACAAGACAGTTGGTATTGGCAACCAGATGTGGATGGCAGAAAATCTTCGTGCAACGACTGGAATTGATTCTAGCTGGTGCTTTAACGATGAACCTGAAAACTGCGAAACCTATGGTCGTTTGTACACATGGGCTACCGCAATGGGCATCGATGAAAAGTATCAGACGCAATCTGCGCTGAAGGATGGAGTTATTAGCGATACGAGCTATAATCAAGGCATTTGCCCCAAGGGTTGGCACATTCCTTCCGATGCAGAATGGCAAACTTTGTTCGACTTTGTGGATGCCAGTAACGGCATTGCTACCGCAGGCCAAAGCCTTTGCGATCCAAATGGAGCCTGGAAGGGGTATGACGATTATCCTATGACAGATGACTATGGATTCTCAGCTATTCCTGGCGGAAAGTATCATTATGTCATTGAAGGTAATAACAATGTTGGTTGGAAGGATTTGGGTGCTAGCATGCATGTTTGGAGTGCGACAGAAAGCGCCGATACTGCAGCAACCAATGTCTACACGCGCTACATTCAGCCAAAGCAAATTGACCGCAACGATTTTCCCAAGGCTCGCCGCCGCTACGTTCGTTGCGTGAAAGACGAATAAAATAAATACTTTGGTATAAAATAAGAGACGTCTTGAATTTATTCAAGACGTCTTTTGTATAAAGTATTTTTGAGAATGGACCTAATCTTCCAGAGGGATGTATTTAAACGTTACCCCATTCCAGGAATCTTTTTCGCCGGGGATGTCGCCAACGGCAACGGGCTTACCTCGATAGGTATATACAGTTACAGGGTTTGCTTTACCGCCGGAGTCTGTAGCAAGCGCGCAAATCTTGAAATGGTTGTCATGGTCCATAATGAGAATCATGATGTCCAGTTTCTTTTTCTTTAGCAAAGTGCTTTTGTAAATTGCAGCGACATTTCCGCCGGAGGATGTTTTTTCAGAGGTGACTTCGATAAAGTCTTTACCGGCGTTAGCCTTGAGCTCGGTGACGATTAGTTTCTGGAACTCGTTCCCCGCGCTGTTCTGGTTTGCAACGGACCAGGAGACTCTAACTCTCATGACTTTCACATTGGCTTTACCTTCTGTTCCGACAAAAAGAGCGTGAAAATTATCTTCCACGGATGCTAACGCGATTGCTTTATGTAGCGCGTTCAGCACTTGCTTATCTGCAGCAACCTTCGCATTTTCGATTTCATTTGTCAATTTAGGCACACCTACTGCAGCGAGGATGCCCAGAATGACAATCACCACCATAATTTCAATTAAAGAAAAGCCTTTCTTCATATTGACTCCTTGATTCAGGTGAAAAATATGAATTTTTAGGGAGAGTAGCAAGGTTACGAGAAAATTCCGTGCATAAATTGATGGCAGGTATCGTAAACGTCCCTGTCATTTAGCTTTATGAGGCCCGTGAAATAGGCCTGGATGCTGGCGTTGATGATGCCCAGGAATGTATAGGCGTAGCGTTCGTGGCGGCCTTTCATGTTGCCGTGATCCTTGCTTGCGGCAAGGAAAAGTTTTGCCAGCGTGGTCCACTGCTTTTCGCAGAGGGGCATGACTTCGTCGTGGATGTCACCTTCGGTTGGCGTGTTGGCCATGCTCATGAACCAGCCGTAGAATTCTCGATTCTTCTTGGCGAATTCAAAGTAGATGCGGGCAACTTGCTCCAATGTTTTGACGATGTCATGATTGTAGGTCGCAGCGCTTTCAAAGTCCTTCCAGAAGTTTTCCAGATGGGCGGTGAGCAGGGCGTTTAAAAGGCCCCGCTTGTTTCCGAAGTAATGGTACAGCGTAGGCTTGCCTACACCTGCAGCGTCGGCGACCTTCTGCACGCCGGTAGCGTCGTAGCCTTCCTTACGGAAGAGGATCAATGCCTGCTGTAATAAAACTTCCTTGGTGCTCATGATGTAAATATACTTTATATACCGCTGGGTACAAGGATGCGGCCCCACTTGGGCGGGATTAAGACAGTGATTTTGCTGTTGTTGATTTTGATATAATCGTTGGAAAGAAGGTCTCGCAGATTTTTTAAGGAGTTCGCTTGTTGCGCGTGCGTGAGGTGCTTGCGCAAATCAATTTCGAATTGTACAGGAGCGTCCTGTTGATTTATAAGAACCAAAGCGTTTCCATTCTGGTGGGTTCGCCAAAATGCAAATTGCTGGGAGTGAACAAATTCCTGCTGGTATCCACCCTCACGCAAGGCGTCGCAATCTAGGCGGATGCTTGCCAGGTGGCGTATTTCTGAAAGAAGATTTTCCTGATTTGTGGAATTGTTCATTTCAGGCAGGGCGTTCGCGGACTTTGGGTAATTATCGAAACGAATGTGCCCTGATTCTATGCGCATAGGCGGTCGCAAATTCCAGTCGTCGCAGCCGCCCTTCGTTGCGTTCAATGCGAATTCTTCGCCGTAATATATTGTGGGCACTCCCGGCAATGTATAGAACAGTAAATGCTGAACGAAATTGTCCTGCTTATTTTTTAGCTGGCTGTAAATGCGGTTGGTGTCGTGATTCTCGTTAAAAAGCTGGAGTCTTGCTCCCTTGCAGGTTCCGCTCTTGTCATCAAAAAGTTGGTTCAAGTTGTAAGCCAGTTCGAACATGTTCCCGTCATTCAGAGAACTCCAGCAGGATTTATACGTCTGGTAATTGGTAACGGAATTCAGGCCTGCCTCTAGCCAACGCTTGGGATCTCCGAAAACAACCTCCCCCATCATCCAAAAATCGGGACGTTTTCGGTGGCATGCGGCTGCAAGATGGTGCAGAAATTCCAGGTCCATATCTTCAGCAGCGTCAATACGAATTCCGTCAATGTCAAATTCGTCCATCCAATATTCTGCATTGTGGATCAGTTCCCGCTCCACATCAGAATTTCGCAAGTTGAAGGCGGGCAGTTCCTGAAAACCAGCCCAGCAATCTACCGTAAAAGAGTCGCCGCAAAGGTTGGGTGTGTTGAATCGCGGGTTGCGGTACCAGTCAGCGTAAGGTGAATTTTCCCCCTTTTCCCGCAGGTCCCTATAAGCGAAATGATGCCTGGAGGAATGATTCCAGACAGCGTCGAAAAATACATGAAGGCCTGCATTATGGAAGTCGCGAACCATGATTTTCAAATCCTCGTTATTTCCAAGGCGCGGGTCCAAATTGTACATGTCCGTCACGTCGTAGCCGTGGGTCTCGCTCTTAAAAATAGGCCCCAGCAGAATGGAGTCCACCCGCAAACTTTGCAAGTGAGGAATGAGGCTAGTGAGCTCGCGGATGTTTCGGTAGGCTGCGCCGTTTATGTTTGCTTTGGAATTGCCGCCGTCGGTGGTATTACGTAGGGCTCCCAACGGGAAAACGTGATAAATGTGATTCGGTCTCATGGAAACCTCCTTGAAAATTATATATACCGTTCGGTATGTTGTAAATTTAGTATACCGATTGGTATATTTACAAGGGGTTTATCGAAAAAATATTCTTTACGGGCAAAATCACCTAAATTTCACATGACCTTTACAAAGGAATTACTTTCCTGTTACTTAGTGGCAGGTGCATTTTTACAGTGCGTTTTTAGATATAATGCACTATGAAAAAATACGCTATTATCGATATCGGTTCTAATACCATCCGACTCTGTATTTACCAGGTTCAGGGTCATTCCTTTAAACTTGTGGCCAAGAAACGCAA
The DNA here is from genome assembly GCA_045617325.1 of Fibrobacter sp. Taxonomy (GTDB): domain Bacteria; phylum Fibrobacterota; class Fibrobacteria; order Fibrobacterales; family Fibrobacteraceae; genus Fibrobacter. The sequence continues at coordinate 908 of JAZLIJ010000304.1, read as the reverse complement.
TGTTGCTGGCCTCGCTGCCTATGTGGATCGCAAGGCTTCCGATGTAAATCGCAAGTACAATTTGCAGGAAGAAGGAATTGAAAAGTTGATTTCCGTTTTGCAGGACTTCAAGGAAGTTTGCAAAACTTACAGCGTCACGTCGGTGATGCCCATTGCTACGGCAAGCCTTCGCCTGATTAGTAATGCCCGCGATGTGGTAAATCGGGTGCAGAAGGAAGTTGGTTTCAAGATTGAAATTCTAAGTGGCAACGAAGAAGCTGCGTTTAGCTATGCCGGGGCAAGGCAGGGCTTTAAGGTGGATGATGGTTTGCTGGTTGATATCGGGGGCGCTAGCACGGAACTGGTCTATTTCAAGAATCAAAAGGTTGTCAAGTCCTGTTCGATGCCCATAGGCTCTTTGAATTGCTACGAGAAATATGTTTCCCGAATTATCCCCACAAAGGTGGAACAGAACCGAATTCGTCGAGATGTGTTGGAAATGCTGGATGGCATTAGTTTATCGGATTCCGCACGCGGTCTTACTCTTTGCGGCGTAGGAGGCAGTGTTCGCAATATCGGAAAACTTCATCGTTCCCTATTCAATGGGAATGGCGAAAACATTTCCTACAAGGATTTGAAAGAAATTCTGGAGCATTTTAAGGAAGAAAAGAAGGCTTGCCTGGATGTGATTTTGAAGGTGGCCCCTCACCGAATCCACACCCTTGTTCCGGGCATGGTGATTTTAAAAACCATCGCGAAGTACTTTGATTGCAAGGATATTCTTGTTTGCAAGTACGGTGTTCGTGAAGGTTACTTTGTATCTCAGATGCAAAAGGAGACAATATGAAAAACGTAAATACGGTAAAAACCTGTTGCACACAAAACCGCGAACTTTCCTGGCTTCGCTTTAACGAACGCGTGCTGGACGA
>JAZLIJ010000303.1:0-4956 GCA_045617325.1 Fibrobacter sp. | reverse complement strand
TTTTTCGTCATCTATATCACCCATGTACCCGGAAAGCGCCGGTTCGCGGAGAGGCTTGCGACACCCCCCATCTATATACACGGCGGAACGCCGAAAAAATTTCCCGTTTTTTTGAAAAATTTTTGTAAAATTTCAGGAACGTTGTCCGCTTTGGCAAATCCCGACAATAAAGGAGGATGCTCGCGGCAAATGCTGCGAGTCAAAGTTTATCGCTTGTCAGTTTATGGGATTTGTATTACGGGCGAGCAGATGGTTTCATCCCCTCGGCCTCTCTACACCGCAAGAAGGAATAACCTCCCCATTGTGCGACATCCGTTATGCGGACTGCTTTCGACTTCCCTGGCAGAAACTTGCAACTCTGTCAGGGGCATGAACACTTGGCAATTTATTGCTTAGCGTGAATGGTCCTCGAATGAATAGGTTTATTTTATAACGTGAAGAAAATATGAAATGCGAAAGCGGAAAACAAGAGGGCGGAATTCGCATGAAAAATGTTGAAAGAAAAATTCCAACGCATCGCTCCAGACTAATCTCTCAGCCGTATTACGCGCAGACCTGCTCCAGACCCATGGCCCTGTCCAAAGTAGGCTTAAAGTATTTAGACAAAAGTTTGACCTCGTTCCCGACGAATATGGCCGCAATGACCGTCCCGAGGCCGATGCTTCCGAGCGAATCCAGGACGACAAGGCACGTCACCAAGGAAATTGCGACCATGGTAACGTCTCCTGCGACCTTCAGACTCCCGAACTTGAATTTCCGAATCTGAGTAATGGCAATCAGCACCCCTTCTGTAGGCAGAGGAACAAGCCTAGATGAAACGTAAAGGAACACTCCGACAGCAACGACAGCCGTGCTGCCAAACGCCAAGGCGAGCTTTACGCCAAAGTCAGAAGGGTCCGGAACCAACTGAACCAGCTTCATGCAAGAAGTCATGAAAAACCCGAATATGACGCTCACGACAATTTGGAACAGGTTGGAAACCTTGTATTTCTTTCGCAAAATAGGAATTTCAAGCAAAGCCGCGACGACGGAAAAAAGAGCCGTCGCAAGCCCAAGATCCATATTCGTCACGACGGTGATGGTGTACGGAACGGAACTGATTGGAGAAACGCCAAGCACGGACTTCACGGATATGGCCACGCCCAAAGTCATTATCAGCATGCCACCGAAATAGCAAATTAAGCGCACACCCAAATTTCCGTCAGCCTTCGCAATTTCCCGTTTCAGATTTTTTTTCATCGCAGCTAGTTTTCAAAAGTTTAGAATCAAAAAAAAACGCCCCAAATATAGGAAAAAAGATTTTTTTCCAAGGACGATTCTAGACGCGACAAAACTGGGAAATTCAGAGAATTATTTAGCGACAACTTGAATTTTTCGCTTTAAACGCAGCCTTTGACGAGTTCCGCGATTTCCTTTTGAGCGGAGGCGTTCTTCCCGTAACTGCGCATCACGGATTTTACATCCAGCATGATGCCCGCAATGCGGTAATAAGGCTTCGCGTTTGCATTATCGGAATTTTTCCAGTCGCATGTAGCGGAACCTGCAAAACGCATTCCAAACGATTTAGCTTTGTCCGGAACAGCGATGTCAGCAGCCACAACTTGAGAATTTGCGGAATCAGATTCCGTGGCGTACCACGATTTTTCGCAGTACGGCATCACGAACACATTGTAAATATGGCAACCATCAACATGTTTGTTCACTTCGACATATTCCGCATAGGCGATTTGCTTGCAAATGGAATCGGAAGTCGGCAAGTCGCGTTTGTCGCGCGTCACCCCATACTTGTAGTATTTCGCATCGACAACAAAAACCTCGTTTTCGCCACTCTCGGAAACGCTCCGCATAATTGTATCCGGGCGCATCGTATTGTATGGAGATTCTTCACCGGGGAGTGACCACGAGCAATGCGGATTGAAGGAATCCTTCGTCTCGCCATCAAGAAGGTTTCCAAAAATTCCATCCACCATTTTCTCCCAGACACCTTCGAAATTGTTGACGCCAAAGTAGAAGTCCTTCGGCGTGGAAAAATCTTCGGCAAGTCCCTTTTCAAGGAATTCCACCATCGAAAGCATATTGCGAAAAAGCATGGAATCGCGATCGTTGAACGTTCGCGAGAGCTTCTGCAAAAGCGTCCCGCGGAACATTTCTGCATCAAAGTCCAGCGGGTTTTCACCGTCCGGCTCTATTCCGAAAATGAACCCAATTTTCGAAGCCGCCTCGTGGACGCAGAACTTATGAATAAGCGTAATCAGTTCATCTTCGTTGAGGTTCAGCTTGCGCGCAATCGGGTTGAGGTAGACGACATTTTCATCGCACAAAACCGGACGCGTCTGCTTGATGGTTCTGCCCCAGTTGATTTTTCCGTTTGCGCCCTGCTTGTACTGAATTTCACGTTCACAGTAATAACCGCGATCCATGAAATCGCGCAAGATTTGCAAATACGCCTGCATCGGAAACGAACATTCTTCGGGATTTTGCGCATCAAGCGAATCAATGGACGAATCCTGCAAACCGGTCAGCCGCGAATCCGAAAGCACGTCGAAAAGATTCACGACGCATTCGCGAAGTTCCTCTTCGGGCAAGTCACGCAACGCCCCGTCATTTGCAAAATAACCCAGCGGAAACGTAATCGCGAGACCGCAGCCATCCGGATTCCCATCACAACGGATACCGACAAACTCATTTCCATTGAGCTTGCCCACGCAAGAACAGATGTCATGAAGTGGTTTATGCATCTTTTCAACAATCACGCCTTTCGTGCACGCATTTCCGCACGAGCGGCCTTGATCTCCGCTTCGATTTCTTCTTCCGTCATATCGGCAACACCATTCTTTTCTGCCATTTCCCCCGCCTTGCGCAACAATTCCAGCAAGCCGGAAGGATCATAAATTTCATCATTTTCATTTAGCGTCATTGCATCTCTTTCAGGAGTAAGAATATTTAAAAATTCACGAGGGGTACGAACAAAATCGCAGTTTGGAAAATGCTTTGTATTTCCTGTAACAAGATAGGCGGATTTATCCTTATGGGCGACAGCTGCATTGTAAAAAATAATGTCATCCATGTCCGGCAACACTGCGTTCGTTTCAGGAACAGGCTCATTGATGGACCTAGCCATCATGACATCAATGATTTCATCCAAAATGCTCTTATCTAAATTAAACTTTGCTCGAATCAAGACCTTTCGATATTCCGCAATAATCGCATCGTCAAGAATAGGTTTAAATTTTCCTTGAACAATATTGCGGAACACAGCATAAGGAATGGACAAAGTTTTATTTTTCGCTATAGCAGCCGAGACAAGTACATTGGTGTCAATTACAGCATAAATCATTTTTTCTTTTTTCCTTCCGCACGGGCGGCCTTGATTTCCGCTTCGATTTCTTCTTCCGTCATATCGGCAGCACCATTCTTTTCTGCCATTTCTCCCGCCTTGCGCAACGCAACCAACAATCTATCAGACTCAATCTCATCATCCGACAACTTTTTCTCTTTCACCTCAAACGGAAGGCCTCGTTCGGCAACAGCGCGTTTGAAAAAGATGCGCACGGCGGTGGGAATATCCATTCCCAGCCTATCGAACAACGCGGACACCTCGTTTTTCAAGTCTTCTTCCAGACGGATTTGTAAAACAGACATTGCCATATCGACCTCGATGTTAAATTCAACTTAAAATATAATCAAAACAATGTAAAAACACAATACTTTTAACATCCTAACGCATTCATTTTTCACAAATTCCGCCACAACTCTCTACACATTTGTACACTACAAAATAAGTCAAAAAATCTTCATTGTCAAGAGGTCCCGAAAAAAAATTTTAGAATTCCTTGAAAATAGCTTTCAGCTTTTCTGAAGCATTAACCGATGTGTCCTCGAATTTTTTGACAACTTGTTCAAGGCTCGTAAGACCTTCGGCGAAAATCTTTGCAGAATGTATCGTAGCAAGAAAGTTCCGATTCAGCGGAAGACCAGTGCCGAAAATTTTTTGAATGAATCTCTTGACAAAAGCAAAATTCGTATATAAATTTATAGTGAACTTTTGAACACTATTTTATGTTCACGAACAATGTCCGGCTGTTTTAGCTTGTCTGCCGGAAAGGAGAAAAGATGAATAAGAGTCAGTTCTGGGCTATGGCTCGCGACCTCAAGGAACATCCCGAAAATCTTCCTAAGTACAGAGAAATCTATCGGAACGTTTACCCGTTTAGCGACGGCATTTTCAAGATGCTGATGGCGAACGAAGGGAAGCCCGAGCGCACCATCAAGTTTCTGAATGCGATGCTGGGGCTTACAGGGAAAAATGCGATAACCGAATTTACTTTGGGCGTGCAGGAGCAGCCGGGAATACTTGACAACAAGACTGCAATTTTCGACATCTACGGCTACAACCAGGCGAAGGAGCCCGTGCTCATCGAAGTGCAGCAGAATTACAACGAGCTCTTTGTGGACAGGCTCGTTTACTACACATCGCGCATCGTGAATAACCAGGTGAAAAAATCGCAGAGCTACGACTTGCCGCATATTTATGTGCTTTCGCTGTTGGTGGATGATCAGTTCCCATTGGAACTTAACGACTATTTTCATCAATACCAGTTCATGCGGAACCGCAAATACGCTTTCAAAAAACTCGATGTGTATCTCGTGGAAATGACGAAATTTTTCCGCATAGAAGATCGACTGAAAGAAGAGAAACGCTACGAAAAGCGTGAAATGTCCTTGCGGGCAGAAATGCTGCGGCTTTTCCGCGACGTTTTAGAGGACAAAACCATCGACGAAGAAAAAGCGCAGAGACTTCTTGACAAAGACTTTGCAAAAGATGTAAATTTTAAAGGGTACACCGATGAACTTTTACTCTTGGTCTTCTTTCGTGAAACTTTAGCGCAACTAAAGTTGCGAAGTTTCATCGAAAAAGACATCCTTCAACTATCAAGTGGCGAAGCCACTTTCCCG
>JAZLIJ010000302.1:0-2718 GCA_045617325.1 Fibrobacter sp. | reverse complement strand
CACTTTGAATGACGACAAAAGCAAAGGCCGAACTCAGCGAGCAAGCTTGCTTGAGCATTGATGAGACACAGCTTTTGCAACTTGTTGAACCAACGCGAAGTGTCGCAACCAACTAAGCGAAGCGAGGAAAGCGCAGGACCGTTTACGGGCCTGCATTTGACGCCTTTGGCGTCCGCTGCTGCGACTCAGATATAGAAAAATGCAAGCATTTTTCTGCACCATTCATCTTGCAAGCTTTTGACGAGCAAGCGGAGTGGACTTTGTCAAATTTTTTAAAATTGAATTTTTAGAGGTAACCTTATCTGTAGTCACAAAAGCAGTTTTATAGTCTAAAGCGATCGCAGGCGACGGACGCCTTCTGCAAAAACTTCAGGCGGTTGCAAAAGCGATACCACAATCCAGCCGTCTTCGTCAAAGTCGAAAAAGAATCCCGGCTGCACCAGCACACGCTTTTCACGAAGCAAGCGAAGCGTCAATTCTTCGTCATCTTCGCCGAGGCGCACCGCAGCATACCAGCCGCCGAGAACTTCAGGGCAGTACTTGCTCGGGAAAGCCGCACGGAGCGCGGTCCAGTTAGTCGAGGTGCGTTCGCGAATGGCAGCCTCGTACACCGCAGCATGCGAAAGCATAGGGCGCGCAAGCGCCTGCGCCGGAGCAGACACGCTCAGGTAGGCATCCGCCACAAATTCAAGAGCCGCGCGAATCGGCTCAAAGTCCTTTTCCGGGGCGTAGAAAGCCATCCAGCCGAGTTTCAGCTGTGGACTTCCGACTGTTTTGCTAAGTCCGTTCAACCAGAAAATCGGGCACTTCGGAAGCGTGGCTTGAGGCGCGAGGTTCGAGGCGCGAGACACGAGAGTTTTATCTTCGCACGTAGCGCCATCATTCTCACTGTTTACCAACCACTGCTTACTGCTAACTACCTCTCGTCTCAAAAATTCCCAGCTGCGGCGGACCTTTGCATCAATTGCGTAATCACCAAAGACCTCGTCTACAACAAGAATCAAATTACGTTGTTCACAAAACGTAACAATTTCGTTCCATTCCTTTTCGCTGACGCAGTGGCCTGTAGGGTTATGCGGAGAAACAAGCAACAGAATTTTCGCATTATCAGGCGCACTCAACAAGCTGTCGGTATCGATAACAAAACGGAAGGAACTTTGAACCAGCCGCTGCGACTCTCGATTTTTCAACTGCGCCAGATTACGAAGCGGTTTCTCACGAATAAGTTTCAGAAAATACGGATAACATTCCAAATGTTCCAGCTGCGCAAGCGTATCCAGAAGCGGATATCCCGGCATCGGCGTCAAAATCACATCGCCCGGGTCGCAAAACGTCTTGAACAAGATGCTGTACGCTTCACTTGTACTCGCCGTCAGGAGAATCTGTTCCGACGAAAACCAGCCTCCCCTTTCGCGGTAATATTCCGCCACCGCCTCGCGAGACTCCCTGCGACCAGCGGCATCAGCCACCCAAGTGCCAAAGTCGCCCCGAGCAGCATCCACCGCTGGCGCCAAATCAAAAGGTAAGCCCACCCGCAAAGGCGAACTTACCGTCATATCAATAAATTTGTCACAAACCTTGCCAGAATTTTCCGCCGCGCGGACCTCGGCCTTCGCAGCCTCAAGTTCAGCGAAAAACGGACTCGGATCTAAATCTTTGGGCAAACGTTTGGAAAAATATGGAGCACTCATTTTCTAAGAAATTTTTTGAAGTAACTGATTTTTGCGACATGTCTCTTTTTACGGCCTTTCATAAAGCCAATCAAGAAAGCGGCCAGCACAAAGCCCGCAGGCAAGCAGACGGCAACCGTCAAGATAACTAATTTTTGAAGCGGGCTCAAGCCCTTCAACTTGCCAAAGTATTTTTTTACACCCTCTGGAACGCGAAATTGACCGTTAGCCAAATCCCTCAAAAAATCAAAAGCCCCCTTGGCTATTCCAGTCAAGCGTTCTCGTTTTGCAATTAATTTTTCAAAGATTCTAGACATAATGGCACCTTCCAGAAAAATACAGATGAACTTACTATTTTAAAATAAGCCCTCCCCTCACCAATATATCACAATAACCTTTTGAATAAAAGTCCAATTTGGAATATGAACAACTTTTGCTGTTGGAGATGCGAATTTAGTGGTTGGTGGTTGGTGGTTAGTGGTTGGTGATTGGTGGTTAGTGGTTGGTGATTGGTGGTTAGTGGTTGGTGGCTAGGGAAAAGTTTGGCGCTTCGCGCGGGGATTATTCAGAAGCAAGATGCTTTAGGGATGCACAAGTGGGATCCTGTGTCGGAGCACGGGATGACTGCGGCCAGAAACATCGCCTTAGCCCCTATCGCTTCAGTCACCCTGGAGCAACGCGATAGGGTCTAGGTTGACGGTGCCAGGAAAAGTCTTTCTGGAGGTTCGAAGAGCCGATAGAATCCATGAAGTTGGAACTTCGTAAGTCATCAAAGAGCCTTGATTTCTTCGGGAGTCAAGCCGGTCCGTCTCGAAATGATTTCAAGAGAAACGCCATCGTCACGGAAGTTTTTAGCAAGTTCTCTATTCTTCGCGTCAGCACCCTCTTCACGGCCTTCTGCACGACCCTCTTCGCGACCTTCTGCACGCCCTTCCGCCTTGCCCTGCAGGTAGGAGCCTTGTTTTTCGTACAGCATGTCTGTCATTCCATCCACCTCGTGCAGGAGAAGTTCATCGGTATACGCACCTAAAGATACATCTTTCATAAA
>JAZLIJ010000301.1:0-29669 GCA_045617325.1 Fibrobacter sp. | reverse complement strand
CGTTCACAGAACCGACAATATCGATATCATCATTGTCTGCACCACCCATGGCAACATTCTTGCCGCCGAAAATCGCGATTGCATCGGCACCGCCGATAGCGTCGTTCGTCGTCTTAATTTCGACAGATGCGCCATTGCGTTCGTAGCGGCCACCGTCACCGAGAACAACGTTGTTGTCGCTCGCAACAGTGCCCATTTCGCCGATGGAGATTGCGTCTGCATCAGCACCGCCCATTACCGTGTTGTCGCCACCGTAAATCGAGATTGTATCTGCACCGCCGATGTCGTCGTTTCGAGTTTCTACAATCTTCGTCGATTCATTTTCGAGATAAGCACCGCCATCGCCCAAGACGATGTTGCTGTTGCTATCCGCCTGGGAAGCATCGCCGATGGAGATTTCGTCGGATTCAGCGCCGCCCATCACGGAGTTGTTGCCGCCGAAAATCGCGATTGCATCGGCACCGCCGATAGCGTCGTTCGTCGTCTTGATTTCGACAGATGCGCCATTGCGTTCGTAGCGGCCACCGTCACCGAGAACAACGTTGTTGTCGCTTGCGACCGCACCCATTTCACCGATGGAGATTGCGTCTGCATCAGCACCGCCCATCACCGTGTTGTCGCCACCGTAAATCGAGATTGTATCTGCACCGCCGATGTCGTCGTTTCGAGTTTCAACGGTCTTCGTCGATTCATTTTCGAGATAAGCACCGCCATCGCCCAAGACGATGTTGCCACCCTCCTGACCCGAAATGACGATACTATCAGAAGACGAACCACCCATCACGACGCTTTGACTACCTTCAATCGTAATTTGGTTATTTCCGCTACCATTGCCCAAATCCAAAGTTTCAGCAGACTCCAGATTCACAACAGGCTTCACATCGTCATTCCATCGAGCATTTTCAGATTCATCCGTACGGAAAATGGCTTTACCATTGTCGCCCATAACAACGTTGCCTTGTCCCTTGACAGAAATGACATCGCCACCATCCCCGCCAACAACAACGCTTCTAGTTCCGTCAGCAGTGATGACGTCAGCTCCAGAATTTAACGAACCAACCGATTCAATGGAAGATGCCCCGCGAACAACACCATCCGTCTGCTTCATCAACTTACCATTTTCATCCACCGCAATAGACGCACGGATAAGCTTTCCATTTTCATCATAGCCCAATTCCGTCACAACAGAACCATCAGGCTTTGCATACTTGATGTTACCCTTGTCACCAAAGGCAATCACACTCTGATCCACATCAATAGAATCACTTCCATCACCGCCAAAGACAATCATGCCTTCCTTGGTGATTTCATCACCCTTTGCAGAAACAAGGTCATCGCCACCTTCCGCATTAATCACAAGGTTGCCGTCATTTTCACCATAGCTGGAGACCGTGACAACATCTTCACCATCACCCGAATTCACAACGGCGAACGTCTGGTACCCGTCTTCACGATACTGCGTCTTGGAAATATCGACAGAATCCTTTCCTGAACCGAGATTATATTCCGCATATTCAAAGTTATTGGCTTCAATATGCTTCTTGTCGCTTTCCGGTTGGTCGTTCTTAAGAGTTGTAAACAAGACAGAATTATCAGATGCAGACTTATTTTCATCAGCACTCTTTTCCAAAGTCGTTGCAGCATCCACTTCAGACTGATAGTTATTTATGAAAATTCTATCCGTATTATCAGCGTCATTTTCCGGCGTCGAGCCCCTGTTCAACGATTCGCCCATTACAGAAGCATCCGTTTCATCAGGAATCTTTACCTTATCTGCAACAACATTTCCATTTTCATCCAACTTGTTCTCTGTATAAATATGATGATACCTCAACATCACCGTTTCAGCGACTTGCAAGCCACCAGCTTCACCATAGCCATTGGCAGTAATAGAACTTGCAACATCATCAAGAATAAATGAAGAGGCATCAACATATTTGCCAAGCTGCTTAGAAGCATCGCTGCATCCGTTAAGAGCTGTAATAACGATGTTTATTCCCGTATTCCAGTTGTTTTCATCGAAGATGACGAAATAAGAGCCATCATCGTCCTTTACAAAACTTTCTGAATCCGAAGAAACATCCATACCAAAGGTATTATCAAGCGATATGCGCACCGTCACCTTTTGGCCCGCGGCAACTTCATTCTTCAACTTCACCGTATACACAATCGTCGAAGAAGAATCGGTTTCAGCAGCAGACGATTCCGTAGATTCATAAATTTTCGCACTGTTCTTCGAAATATCAAGGAGATTTCTGCAATCCGTCAGACTTAATTTATCAACAGGATTACTCAAAGCAGGCTTGACACCTTGGCCATCAACACTCACCGTCCCCGCAACAGTAACTTGACGTTTCGAAAGCACGCTGAAGAACGTAATCGTAGAACCACTCTTTTGATAATAGTAGCTCTGTCCAGCAATTTTAGCATCATTGACATTATCAAAAAGAACATCGCCATTCAACTTGACACAGAAATCACCTTCAACATCGCTATAAGCGATATTGAACGAACTTCCGTTGAACACGAATGCGTCCGTTCTGTAATGGATATATAAGGATTTCAGCAATCCCGAAGCAAGTTCATTCTTGAAATCCGGCGACAAATTCAGCTTGGATTCAGAAATCGTATAATCGACACCTTCCACAAGGGCGTCCACACGATTTTCAGCAAACACCATCAGCGGAGTTTGGTTATCATCAAGTTTAATCTCCTGAGTCTCCTCATTCAGATTGTACTGCATCGTTCTTGAAATCAGTTTGTCCAAACCAACAGATTCTTCGTCAACGACATTCACTGAAAGCGATTCCTGCTTCAAAGTCTTTTCCGAATCGCCACTGATCCACTTCGACTTGATCACCAAATCAGAAGGAACAAGACCTTCCTCAAGGAAATCAGCCAAGGCGTAGATGTAGAAGTTGGCGACATTCGAATTTTTATCCAAAGACAGTGTAATTGTTCTGGAATAAGAACCATCCTGCGCAGCTGCAATACCAAGGCCACGGTTTCCACTCTGCAAGTCATTCTTCGCTACACGAGGCAAGCTAACCGTCACCTCAATGCGGTCAGATTCATTCAAGGTTCCCGCATATCCCAACCTAATTACAGAACATTCACCTTCCTTCATCAATACAGAAGACACCACATGCCCATTCTCATCCAACAGGCTAATGGCCGGCTGAGATGTCGTATCAACGACAGTGAACTGGTCCTTGAGCGAATACACACCATCTTGATCATCGCCCATGGCAAACGAGATTTGCCTATCCTCGCCTTCAATATTAGACGATTTGAAAGTCAATCCCTCTTCCAAGCCGCCCACAGAGACGGTATCATTTCCATTGCCACCGTTCAGTTCAACCGCGATACCTTCAGTCGTTCCCAAAACCGTGTAGGAATCATCGCCATCACCGGCATTCACCTTCAACTTTTCAATGCCATCCGCATCCACAGTAGCGATATCGCTGAAGAGCTCATTCTTGCTCAACGCAAACTTATCATCGCCATGAGTTCCATTCAGCACAAACTCATCAGAGCCAACGCTACCATTCACATTGATGCGTCCATTATCCACAATATGAGCATCCGTTGCCTCTTCTTGAATCAAGCCATTGACGATAAACTTATCATCACCAGCTCCGCCATACATATTAACGCTACCCGCTGCATGATAAAGATTGAATTCATCATCTTCTTCATCGCCATTCAATGCAAGTGAAGTGTCCAAACTGACGCCATCGCTCAAATAGCCTTCTGTCGTCTTGACGGTTTTAAATGCGTCATCAGGAGTAATGTTCGTTGCAGGGCCTGCATTGCGTGCAGAGTTATACAGCTGCCCGACCTGGAAGCGATCCTTACCGGCGCCACCATTCACGACGGTGTCTGTAACAGTTCCATCAACAGCAACTGTATCATCACCATCACCAGCATTCACCTGAACGTAATCCATATTCTTCGTGAAATTCACACGTTCTATGTTTCCGTTCTTTACGCCATTAGTCGAAGAATCTGTAGGAACCAAGGCGACAAATCCAAGCCCCGCATCCGAAGCGCGAATTAAAATAGTATCGTCATAATTCGTACCGTTGACAATCAGCGCATCACCTTGGGACCTTCCGGAATCAAACACATTGGAATAGCCAACCGTATTACCGCCCATCAAGTCAATGGTAACTTCGTCATCTCCTTCCTGTCCATCCACAAAGTCCTTGCCGGAACCGGTAAAGATTTTGTCATTTCCGCCTTCGGCATTAGAAACATCCTTGGAAATTTTTCCACCCAAACCAAGATTCAAGCCATAGGTAATTTCATCACCATTCCAAGTGTCCACAGTCGAACGACTAGCATCCCAGTCATCGCCATACAGCATGTCATCGCCGGATTCGCCATAAATCAGGTCATTTCCCTGGCCACCGAAAATCACATCGTTGTCCAGGCCACCACGAAGAGTGTCGTCACCTGAACCGCCGTGAATCACATCATTGCCGAAACCGCCTTCAACATCATCGTTTCCAGCACCAGCAATAATGACATCCTGGCCATTACCACCAGAAATAATGTCCCTACCGCCATCGCCATTGTCCGCAAGAGAAGGAGCAGCCCAATTACCATTATTGCTAAATCCGCTCAAGGTAATCTTATTTCCAGTTTCCCTGACATTGCTAGCACTCTTGATGCTGCGGGCTCTCTTAACATCTCCCGCATTTTTGACATTATAGGCATCCTTGAATTCATTTGTCAAGACATCGGTAACGAACGAACCAAAATAGCTTTCCAAATTGCCAGAATCCGTATCGCCAACAATGTAATCAACGCCATCACCACCATAAATTTCGTCGGAACCGGAACCGCCCCAAATACGATCGTTTCCATCTTCACCATAAATAACGTCATCACCGACACCGCCATTCACCTGGTCATCACCAGCGCCACCATAAATTTGGTCATTACCAGCACCACCATAAATGATATCATTGCCGCCATTCGGATTCAGCGAAGTTCTAGAGACGGTCATCCCCGACCCCGAAATGACCACCTTACCGAAATCACCAATCAAGACATCATTTTTAGAACCACCAACAATTTCATCATTACCGGCACCACCGATAACAATGCTATCCTTGTTGCTTTGACTTAAATCGATGTAATCATCACCCGTAAGAATCGAATCATACGCGCTCACGCAAGAAACAATATTTCCATTTGCATCGTAAACCACCGTTCCACTATCACCGAAAATAACGTTTTTGCCCTTAGCGCCCTTAATACGGTCTCTACCAGAGCCACCCTTAATCAAGACGTATTTTCCATCAGCCATGACAAGTTCTGACAAATCAATGTTGTCGTTACCTTCGCCGGCATCAATAACGATGTTAAATTCACATAAAGTGTCATTCACTGATTTAATCGTTATGGAATCATCGCCATCGCCGCTGTTAATGATAAATTGACCTTTTTCACCAACTGACAACGTATCTCCACCACTCCATTTAACAGAATTACCGCCAACCTCATAAGTCACACTTTCGTTCGGATTGTCCGTATTCCCATTCACCCTATTTTCGGCACGATTGCCCACATTGGCGATAACATTATCCCCATCCCGGCCAGCCAAGACCGCAGACATCTTATGCGTTACATCATAGGTAAGGAACTCTATCCTACTTGTGATGTTAAAATGAATCTTGACAAAAAGCACTTTAACATAGGCGAACAACTGTGCATAAGCTCCTCCATGAAGATCAAACAAGGAAATAGCTCCAAGCTTATTGACAATTTCCGACATTTCCGATAAACGGATTCTTCCGTCATGGTTCGGATCGAACGGATCAAGCTGAATCTGGATTCCCAAGCCGCCACCGACACCAAAACTGGCAACATGACCACCCACATTGGCGGCAATATTCAATCCACCGCTAAATTCCAGTTCATGGCCTTTACCATTCAAAATGTAGAATCCATTGAACAACTGGCTGGAATCCTGCATATCGCTATTAATCCACTGGCGAACGCCATACGTGTCATAGCCAAAGGTAAAATCAATTTTTGCGCTAAATTCAAAACCAAATTCAAGACCTAGCAAACCGCACAAGGGAATTGTCGGGAAATCAAAACTGAAATCAAATTCCAGCGTAGGCATGTGGTACTGCACAAGCATAACATCCCCACCCAGGAAAAGCCTGTACAAGTCATTCACATCATTCCAGAAGAATTTCCACTCGCTTTCACCTTTCTTTACACTAAAACCATCCTTACCTCCAAAATCAACATCGATTCTGCTCATGAAATTATCAAAAGCCTGTTCATATTTATTCGACTCAGAAATATCGCCGCCCGCCTTTTTGAGATAAGCAGAGATGTTATCCATCAAGTCAGTTAACTTTCCTGTACCTTTCAGGAATTTCATTGCTTTCTGGGAATTGGCATCATTGCCATCAATGAAACACACATCAGCGATTGTTATTGGATTGCGGTCTAGATTATTCAAAGTCTTGGAGAGATTCAACAGCTTACCCATGGCGTAAATAAAGTCCAGAGCGGGCTTTTTCTTGCCATTTAATTCCGCTGCCTTCCTAGCCAGGTCTATAGGCGTAATATTTATTCCCAAATCATCAAAAACCGGGAGTGGAGATGTCAAGAAGTCGATAATGGGTTCAATAGGTTTAAGCACCGAGTTAATTTTATCAACAAACGGTTTAATGACGTTCATGACAAACGTGCCAACATTCACGTTAATGTTTTTAAACGACCATTCCTTTACGGAATCCGAACGATTCCATTTAAATATAAAATCGCTTACAAGATTTGGGAATCGAGCGACAGTACCGCTCACATCACTAACAACACCCACTTCAAGGGAATACTTCAAATCAACTTGGGCATCCCAATTAAAAGTTGGAGCCTGGGCAAGAATGCTTCCAATAGAAGTTAAAGCTACACCTTCTGAATCAGAGTTTGCACCATCCAAATCTATGCCAAATCCACCACAAACAGGCGATTGATTTTTTTCATTAGATTCTTCATTAGCATTTTCCTCAGTGTTTTTAGCCTTCATTGAAACACCAAGTCCTGCAAGCTTGCCGTACAAGACTTCACCGTCATTCAAGTCAACTACAATTTCGACCTTCAATTCTTCGCCATTAGGCAAAATCATTTCAAAGCCACTCTTCGATATCTTTATACCGAAGTTCAAATTCCAGACAAGGTCAAGGTCAACGCCGCCCTTTGTTTTCAAGCCCAATCCAGGATAACCCAGATCAAAATCAAGATTTTCACCATACTTGTAGACACCGCCCAACGTAAAGAACCATTCGGCAGAATTTTCACTGGCCCGATAGAATACATGATCCTGGTTCACCCAGTCGCCCGATTCCAGGCATTCATTACCATAGAATCCCTTTAAGGTCGTTTCTCCATTTGTCTTGTCCAGAACATTTATTCTTCCAAACCACTTTGCAAAATAGCTCGCCATGGTCTTTGCATCTAAATCGGAATTAGAATAGACAAGTTTTGCCAAAGGCTCGATGAGGCTTTCCCGAATTTCGCTAATAAAGTCAGCACCCGCACTCAAGGTATTCCCAACAACAGGCATCTCCTTGATCTGCCTAGAAAGTCCATCATTCATTTGCAAATCAACGATATCCAGGAAAGATTCCAATCCGGAAACAGCCAACTTCATTTTATCGAACAAACTACTTTCAACCAAGCTACCGGACAGCGCATTGACTTTATCAAAAACCTTCCCAAAATCGGCTACAATAATCGATTCATCGCCATTATTGACAGATTCATTCGGGGAAACAAGCACTTGATAATTCGTTGTGGGTTTAATGAAGCTTGAATCAAGGTTCCTACAAGACAAAGCCTTGGTATCAACCTTGTTCCCGTAACAGTACTTACCAAGGGATACTTCGCCTAAGCAGAAATCGTCAAGCAAGACGTAGAGTTTTCCATCGACATAAAAATCATATCCATAAGAAAGTTGCTTCGTATTTACAGAATTATCGTATGAAATTTCATAGAGAATTTTGGCATCCACATAAGAGAAATTTTCACCATCAGAGCCAACTTTCAACGATAGAGAATGTGGATCAAAACTCAATTCACCCTTAGGAATATTAATATCCAAGTCAAAAGAAGGCTTATCCACATTCATGGAGAGTTCAGCATTCAAATTGAGCGGTTTTGTCGAATTAAACTGAAGTTTTTCTCCAGAGTAGCTGAAATTTCCCTGCAATTCAAAACCAATATTTCCAGAGACAACGATATTAGCCGCGCCAAATAAATAGGAATTGAAGTTGAGTGCGTAACTTTCCTTTACATTTTCAGCAAGCTTCAAGGATACAGATAATGTTTTCGAAAGAGAATCAACGCTCAAGGCAATTCCATTGAACGAGCCGTCCAACAGCTGGAGTTCATCAAAAAGCTTATTCAAGGCAACTTCTACAGACTGGACACTGCTCAAATCCATGGATTGCAGGCGATCCGCAATCTGTGAAATACTTTGTTCCATTTTCACAAGATTTCCAAGATTTCGATTCACTAGGGGAACAGAAAAATCTACCCCGGATACGGCATTCTTGATTTGAGTAGAGAAATTCTCCAGCATTTCCAAAATGCTATCCACGGAAAAGCCTTTCAAATTGGAGAAAAATGTTTCGGACAAGCAATCGCTTACACTGGAAGTGTCAATTGATTCTTCACCAAAATCTACAGAACCAATATCCTGCACATTTTCGTAGTCCCCAACATTGACCGCCATCACAAGGTCTACTTTACCAGAACGTTCAACAAGTGTCTTTTCCAGAACATTGCTCAAGCTTCCATTGGATTCTCCAGAAGTTGAATCATCCGAGGCATTGTAAGTAGCGTTTAAAGCAATATTGCCATTTGCAAAAACAGAAGCATCAACAAAGTTTGAATTTAAATCAAAGTGGCTGATGAAAATTTCAACTCCACTATCGTCCAGCGAAACGTTGTCATAAACCTTCTGGAACGTCGTTTTTCCATCAGCCGCATTGACTGCAATTTCTACAACAGTTGTACTTGTTTCCTGATTAAAAGAGCATCCAACAACTCTAAAGTAATGTTCTCCAGCCAAGACGTAATCACCGACAGAAACGTCACCATACCCCAAGGCGGTGCTTACAATCGTAATTTTATCCGAAGCAATATTTTCCTGCTTAACGACACCAATGGACCCGAATTTGGAGTTCACCGAACCAGTTAAACTGAAGGATAATTCAGTCAGGTTCACATCGAAATACCTGGAATTATCGGCACATCCAAAGTACTTTCCTCTAATGGCATAGTTGTCGGCATCGGTCTTTTCACTGGAGGCAAGGCTTCCAAATCCAAGAACATCGAGCAGTTCGCAACCCATCAATGCTGCAACAGAGAATTCACTGTCCGCAGACATATAAATGTAGCCGTCTTTCACCTCTATAGAGAAATGGACATCGACTAAGGTGGTGTTCGCATCAATTTGATTCTGGATTTTTTCAACCACCTGTTCAATGGAATCCGTCTCCAGGTCTATATCGCAATTGATACCGATAACTTCATTATTGATACCAATGCCGAATTCAGCAACATCCGAAATCGTAGCGCACTCCACAGGAACAGTTCCGCCTGTTGTCGCATTCTCAGAATCCGTTTCGCTAGCAATCGTTTTCTTTGGATTTATCGAATAAGAAACAGATAGCGAGTCATCAGTATTTGAAAGGAACCAAATTGCATTATTATAAACAACAACTGTAAGTTTATCGCCAATATCCGAATCCAAGTCCTCAATCTGCGAAAGGAGGTTCTGCGCAACAACAGACATCGCCATGATGCCATTGGTCTGAACCTTCAACGTAGCCGCTTCATCACCAAGAGTCACGTTCACAGTCCAATCCACATCGGGCTGGACCTTCTTCTCTATTTTTTGAGAAACATAGACAAATTGACAATTCTGTATCTGTTTAAACAATTTCACGGAATTCTCAACAGAAGCCTGCACAGCATCACAGACAATCATAATCTTTTCCGCTTTATTCAAATAAATAGCGGAAAAACCGTACTTGCTTGAATAAGAACCAATAGGCGTTTCTTCAGTTCCCAATTCTTTATTCAAAAATTCATTGATTTCGCTAACAAGTCCTGTTCCAGAAAGATTTTTCTCATTTTTAAATTCAACTTTATCGTCACCCATCTGGAAAGAAATTACGGCAGCAGCCTTATCGAAAAGCAAGCCGCACTTTTCTTGCACATTGCCCAATCCAAACAGGGAGAAGACACCTTCATTTTCTTTATTTTCGTCCCCAGCCTGAATTACAAAATCATGATTTGCATATACGACAAGTTTTCCATCCAAGTAATCAAACTTATATCCGCTCGATTCACCGACAGACAACGACAACCTATTGGACAAATCTGCAATACCATTAATCGACGTGGACTGCAACCCACTGACATTAACTTTTTCAGTCACACTACCATTAACTAAGCAGAAACAGGCATTATCCTCATTTGCATAAATACCGCCTTCAATGAGCATCGAGGCCTTTCCATTCTTCACAGATTCATCATGCAGAATCAGGCTTTTCAAATAATCCGTTTTTTCAACGTCACCCGTTTTGTATGAAATCCTAATTGCAAAGCCGAGCTTACCATTTCCAGAAATAGTCAACTTCGCCTTAGACGAAAGATTCACATTTTCAATCGCCTTTTCAAGATTCATCAGGAAATCTTGGCTTTTAAGATTTAAATCGGTATTCACATTGATGGTGTAAACAAGATCATTTACAGAATCGTATGTTGCATAGATTCCTTGACAAAGCGAACCAAGCTTCTCTTGCAATTCTCCAAAAGAATTGAAATCAGGGACAGTGACTTCATTACCGGATTCAACTTCTTTCTTTGTAACACTTTGAGTAATTTCTTCAAAGATATTAGAAAGATCAACGATATTCGCAATCGAATCATCAAGAACATCAAAATTCTGCTCTCCGGATTTATACATCAACGAAGTATCCAGCTTTTCAGCAGCAACATTCTTTACAGCGATATTCACCGTACTGAATATCGCATTAAGTTCACTCACAATTGAAGAACTCGTTATAGTGGAATATTTAGCCAGATTTCCAGGAAGAATCCAGGCCCCAGTCGGTCTGTCATAAGCTATATGAGCCGATTCTTCGACAAACGACGCTTTTGAGCCGTCTTGACGTTCATACGAAACATTCACATCGCCATAAACATCGCAATTTGCCAAGACAAATTCATATTTACATTCAGCCGAATTGAAGCATCCATTAACCTTCATATCCAGGTTTCCGACGGAGACTTCGCTTTTCAGCATACCCAAATCCAGCAGCATGGTCTGATTATCTGCAACAGCAGTTTTAAAGTTCACATTTGTCGCAAAAACTTTCTTGTTTTCAATTTTAAAATCAATGGCAATTTCGACCGAAGCGTCTACATTAATATCATTAAATACAACCTTTGCATCCAAAGAACGACTTAACGAAAATCCATTTTCAGTAGTTGTCGCCGTAAAATAATCCTTCAAGCTAGAGTTCTTCAAAACGGAGGCAAAATCAACGATATCATTTTGCTTCGCCAAAGCTTCCAAGGCAGCAAAATGCTTTACAATATCCACAAAGCGATCCGCATCCAAAGCAGCGCCATCATCCATAAAGGATTCAAAATATGCCGGTCGCTTTTCAAAGGCCGTTGAAATCAGACCAAAGATACCTGAAATCTGTTTAACGCTATCGTCGCAAGTTTCATCCTCCAATGTCAGGCCATCATACCTAAGGCCGCCCTCGGAATTTGCACTATTGACTTCAAAAATATCGTGCGCTTTGGCATACCCCCCGGATTTGCCTTCCATCTTAAATTCCAAGTCATAGCTCAAGCTTGTACTTTTATCGCTGTATCGGGATTCAATGACAACATCATCATCGGACCCGTTATCCCGAACTTCTCTATAAATAAGCAAGTCATCTTCCATGACAGAATTTTCAGCTTCATGGACGACAATTTTCGAAGAGACATCCTTGACATTCAACTCCTTAATCGAAGCGTCGTAACCACCGAAACCATCTTCTCGAACAGAGACTACAACATTGTCCAAAGTGATTTCAGAAGAGATGCTCGACGAATTCAAATTTTTAAGCGTAAGCCCGTCAATTCCATCCACCTCAAGATTCGTCAAATTACGCCGCGCATCAACGCCGACACTAGAATCGAATTCCACCTTGTATTCACCAGTCCCCGTTCCGATTTCAGCAGCGCTGAAAGAGCCCAAAGTCAAAGCGTCATTCGTTTTGATGACATCGCTAAATTTCAAGGCGCTGTCATTTTTCGAGACATTGGAAATTTCATCGTCGTGAGATTGGAGTTCCGAGCAAATAGCGCTCAAAAGGTCGCTGTTAAGAGCGTCAGAGATAGCGTCATCCTGAGTCGCAGACATTAACAGTCGCGGTTCAAGAGCCTCTATAGAGAAATTCTTGACATTTTTCTTGTTCTTCTTGTTGTTAGAACGCATTTTTTACCTCTTGAACCGTTTATCGGAACATTGATTGTTTTTATTTTCAAACTTTTTTAAGGACGGGCCACCTTCTGTAGTCCATTCACGATTTGGACAGATTGTCTATTTCATTTTTGACCAGACATTTCCATTAAACTCAACCATCTTCCAAATTCACCGTAGCAGAACGCCATACATAAAACACCCGCATAAAGAACATGCGCAGACATTCCCCCAATGAATAACCCAACAGATTACCCAATGGATGGTAAGATAAATTCATTTTCACTCCAGACAAATCCAACTCGTTTTTTTGTGTGAAAAATTTCTTACAAGTACATTTTACAATTATTAAAAAAATTTAGTTTATTTTAGAATACTAGAATAGTACTCAAAAATTATTTTACGAACATTTTTTATGATAAAGTTTCTTTTACAAACTTTATTTTACAAATTTTGTTTCAAAATTTTGATTTTCCTTCAAAAAAAAATCAAAAAAAACGTTCACACCACAACAACAATAAACAGTTCTATCCAAAAAAATGCAATAAAAAAGACCCGACACGAAAACCTCGTGCCGAGCCAAAGCACCCAAGTCCGATACCCCGCAACTACAACTTTAATGTCGAGGGTAAAAACAAACCTGTCTTTTTAAAATATATTCTCACGGGCCAAAAATCAAGTTTCTATATTGATGAATATGAACGATTTACATACTGATTTGAATACTTATAGTGACCTTTTGGCTAAAAATGCCAAAAAAGCCAGTCGCACCATCCGCACCCTCAGCGCAGAAAAGCGTGCCGCCGTGTTAAACCGCGTCGCAAGCCTCCTCCGCGAAAGCAAGCCGGCCATTCTTGAAGCCAACAAGCTCGACGTTGAAGCCTCCACCGGGAAAATTAGCGATGCGATGATCGACCGCCTCACATTGAACGACGCGCGCATCGAGGCCATGGCCAAGGGCGCCGAGGAAATCGCTGCATTCACCGATCCACTGAACCGCGTCTTGGAAAGCCGCGACCTGAAGAACGGCATCAAGATTAGCCGCGTCGCAGTCCCTATCGGCGCCGTATTCTTCATCTTCGAAAGCCGTCCTAACGTAACGATTGACGGTGCATGTCTCTGCTTCAAGGCGGGTAACGCGGTCATCCTCCGTGGCGGCAAGGAATCCCTGAACAGCGCGAAGTTCCTCGCCGAGATTTTCCGCAGCGCCCTCCGCGAACAGGGCGTTGACGAAAATGCAGTGCAGTTGGTGCAGGAGACAAGCCACGATCTCGTATCTCTGCTTTTGCAGCGCAACGACTGCCTCGACTTAGTCATCCCCCGTGGCGGCGAGCGCCTCATCCGCGCTGTCGTAGAACAGAGCAAGATTCCCGTCATCAAGCACTTCAACGGCATCTGCCACGTCTATATCGACAAGTCCGCCGATGTTGAAAAAGCCCGCAACATTTTAATCAACGCGAAGACGCAGCGCACCGGCGTATGCAACGCCATGGAATGCGTCCTCTTCGACCGCCACCTCGATAAAGCAGTCATCGAAAGCCTCGTCAAGACGCTCCAGGACAAGGGCGTCGAGTTCTTCGGCAACGCCGAATGCGTCAAGGCGCTTCCGAATGTCGCAGACATCGGTGAAGATGCCAACTACCACCACGAATACCTCGCCCTCAAGTCGAGCGTCAAGTTCGTCGATGGCGTCGCTGAAGCTTGCGAACACATCGACATGTACAGCAGCGGCCACACCGAAGCAATCGTTGCAGAAGACGCAACCGCACAGGATTACTTTGTCGCAAACGTAGACTCAAGCAGCGTGATGGTGAACGCTAGCACCCGCTTTGCCGATGGTGGCGAATACGGCCTCGGCGCAGAAGTGGGCATTTCTACCGACAAACTCCACGCCCGTGGCCCGATGGGCGTCGAAAGCCTCTGCACCTACAAATGGGTGCTCCGCGGCAACGGCCAGGTGAGAGGATAGACGAGGCGCATCGCGCAGGTAATAAAATGAAATTCGAAGAACTTATCAAAGAAATCAAGTTCGAAGTGGAAGTGGACGGCGTGAAGCTTGCCCCCGCTATCGTTCAGGATGCAGACAAGGGCGACGTTCTCATGATGGCGTGGATGAACGAAGAAGCTCTTCGCCGCACTCACGAATGTGGAGAAATGGTCTTCTGGAGCCGCAGCCGCAAGGAATACTGGCACAAGGGCGACACGAGCGGCAACGTGATGACCGTCGTCGAATGGGCCACGGACTGCGACTCAGACGCGCTTCTCTTCAAAGTGCGCATGCAAGGTCCGCAAGTCGCTTGCCACACAGGCGCTCGCAGTTGCTTCTTCAAGGTGTGCGAGAAATAAAAAAGCCTCCCAAAATAAACATCTAAAAGACGAAAAAAGCATTCAGCAATTCTTCGTCTTTTTTGTTGCATCAAATTTTGTCACATTAAAATTCGCAAAGAAGAAATATGAATTTCACAAGCCTTAAATTAGCAAATGCATTTGCAGCAGCAATCGCATTCTTCGCCTGTAGCGATGATAACGTAAGCAATCCACAAAACGACCCTTCAGCCAAGAATCTCGGCGAAGGATACCGTTTTTCAACCCCGATAAAATACGATGAAGCGGCAGGACTTCTTTATCAAAATACATATTCCTGTTTCTACCATCCAAGCGCAGACATCCATGTCGGCACCTTCGCCTGGGAACAGGATACCCTCTTTGAAGATAACATCAACTCAATCAAAGTTGAAGGGGATTCCCTGTGGATTGGCCCCAATCCTAGCGATTACGACCCCGAAGACTATTACTACCGTTACGAAGATTTGGCTATCAGCAATAACCACGACGGCATCTACGGCACATGGAAAAAAACTGGATGCAAAAGAGATATCGCAACTAAAGAAATCGAATGCGGTCCTTACATAAATCATTTATCAGGAATTGCAGTAGACTTGATTATCACAAAAGACTCGAATACAGTCATTTATAAAATTGACAGGACAGCCTACGAAAACCAATTCAATAACATCAACATTGGTCATTTCATCAGCAGACTCAAATACGATATGGGTTCTTTGACAGTGGATTCGCTTGTGGCTGTAGGCGCAATCCAGGTCGATTCAAACATTATCAGGTTGAACACCCAGACCTTTACGCTCTCCGATGCGAGCCATTTCGATGATACAGGAATGAACTACGTCAACATCTACACGTCCAACGGCAAATCCTGCACTTTACAGGAAAGCTTGGGGTTCATCTCCAAGGAGCAATGCCTTGCAGGCGATGAAGAACTTTTGCTGAGCGAACGCGACCACGGTGACGAAAAAAGTCTTTATGAAGACGGTCCGGTAAATGGATTCAGCTACGACAATCGCGATGAATTCAAGAACTGCATGTATGGTCTTCTGACACAGGAAACCATCGATTTTCTGAACGCAAACGCCAAATACGACGAATACTAGAAAATGATTCTATCTCTGCAAGCAACCCTCCGCGAAGCCATACAGAAGCATGGTTTCAAGCGTCTGCTGCTTGCGGTTTCTGGCGGATTGGATTCCATCTGCTTGGCACATTACTTTGTCACAAACAAAGAGGCTTTGGGCTTTGAATGGTTGGGAATTGCCCATGTGCATCACGGACTTCGCGAAGGAACCGCCGACCGAGACTCTAAATTTGTACAAAATTTCGCTACGCAAAAAAGCATTCCATTTTTCCTAAAAAAACTGGATGGAGAATTGCTCAAATCAAGTGACGGGTCCTTGGAAGAAAACGCCCGCGATGCCCGTTACACAGCGCTACTCAAGTTTGCATCAGAGAACCTAGCAGACGCTATCGTCACGGCGCATCATGCAAATGACCAAGCAGAAACCATGTACCTCCGTCTCCGTCGAGGAACGACTCTCGAAGGGCTCCACGGCATTCAGCAATCCCGGTGTCTAGACGATAGAACGCTCACTTCGCCCACTGTAGACAAAAGACGAAAGGAATTTAGTAGGCAGTGGTTGGTAAGCAGTAAGCAGGAATTGAAAAGTCAAGACGCGCCGAATTCGCATAAACAAGATGCCGATGCAAGCAGCAATCTATCGTCTATTCTCTACCGTCCCTTCCTCAGTATCCCTCGCGAGGAACTCCACGAATATGCCATAGCAAACAGCTTATCCTGGTGCGAAGACGAAAGCAACAGCGACACAAAATTCGCTCGTAACAGAATCCGGCACTTACTTTTGCCGAACTTAGAGCTACAGGAACCAGGTGCAACAGCGCAACTCTGCCACATTGCAAGCCTCGCCGACCGCGCCTACGCCAAGATTCTCGCCGCAGCCGAAGCACTCTTCTCCCCCGCACTCGCCACACCCGCAACTTCCGAACCCGCAAGCAGCCACACAGCAAATACTCCCGCGGGCCTCCCCGAAAAGCATATCGCCCTCAACAAGAAAGTTCTCCGCAAAATTCTCGTAAAACACACAAACGCAGACCTCTCCGAAATGTTCCGCCTGTGGCTTTCTGCAAAAGGCTTCCGCTTCCCCATAGACTTTTTTAAAGCCCCAAAGGAGAGCGCAAGTACAAGAATCCCCCTCCGTGCAGCCTATCGCAAGCGTTCCATCGCAAAATTCGGCCATACAGTCTGGATTTGCGAATTTGAAAACGCCGAAGCGGCTACAAAATTTGTATCTTGCGAATGGAATTAGTTAAAGGATTATAATGACACAACCCAAAAAGCCCTATACCCCGTTCAAGAACCGAAATTTCATTATCGTTCTCATCATGTTACTCATGCTGTTCGTCTTGTTCCCCATTACAGGGAAAGATGAATCCAAGGACATTACCCGTACCGAATTTCTTGCAATGATGGGTGATACGACAAAAGTCATCACCGAACTGACGCTTCAAAAAACGCCCGACGGAATCATCATCGAAGGTGCATACCAGCTTTCCGACGAAGAAATTGCAGAAATGCAGAAGAAACAGACATTCCTGTCCAAATTCACCCATGCACCAAACAAGAACAATTCTCGCAAATTCACAAGCCACATGCTGGAAGTGAGCAACGAGCAGATTACCGCTTGGGAAACCTACAAGAATGTCAAAGTCAAGGTCATCCACGAATCTTCGACCTGGCTCGATACGATTGTCGCATTCCTCCCCGCAGTCCTTCTCATCGTCTTCTTCTGGATCATGATGGGCAGACAGATGGGCGGCGGCGGCAAGAATCCGTTCAGCTTCGGCAAGAGCCAAGTGAAACAGTTGAACGATTCCAAGAAGAAAACACTGTTCACGGACGTCGCCGGCTGCGACGAAGCCAAGCAGGACTTGCAGGAACTTGTCGAATTTTTGAAGTGCCCCAAGAAGTACGACGAACTTGGCGGCCGCATTCCGAAGGGCGCTTTGCTCGTCGGCCCTCCGGGTACCGGTAAGACTTTGCTTGCCCGCGCCGTTGCAGGCGAAGCAGGTGTTCCGTTCTTCAGCATGTCGGGTTCCGACTTCGTGGAAATGTTCGTCGGCGTGGGCGCATCCCGCGTGCGCGACTTGTTCGAAACAGGCAAGAAGAACGCTCCGTGCATTTTGTTCATCGACGAAATCGATGCCGTGGGTCGCCAGCGTGGTGCAGGGCTTGGCGGCGGTCACGATGAACGCGAACAGACTTTGAACCAGCTCCTCGTGGAAATGGATGGCTTCGCCGCTAACGAAGGTGTCATCCTGATTGCAGCCACGAACCGTCCGGACGTGCTGGACAAGGCTCTTCTCCGCCCGGGCCGCTTCGACCGCCAGATTGTCGTGGGCCTCCCCGACTTGAAGGGCCGTGAAGAAATTTTGAAGGTTCACTTGAAGAAGCGCAAAGTGCCTCTCGACAAGGATGTGGATGTTTCCGCCATTGCGAAGGGAACTCCGGGCCTTGCTGGTGCCGACCTCGAAAACCTCGTGAACGAAGCAGCCCTCCTCGCCGCCCGCTTCAACAACAAGAAGGTGACGATGCTCGACTTCGAGGAAGCCCGCGACAAGCTCAGCATGGGTGCCGAACGCCGCACGCTCCTCATGACCGACGAGGAAAAGCGCCACACAGCCTACCACGAAGCGGGCCACGCCCTCATGACGCTTTTGTGCAAGCACAGCGATCCGCTGCACAAGATTACCATCATTCCGCGCGGACGCGCGCTTGGCATCACCATGAGCCTCCCGGAAAGGGACCAGGTAAGCTACAGCCGCGAGTACGCCGAAGAACGCATCATGATCATGATGTCCGGGCGACTCGCCGAGCTCATCTTCTTCAACCACCAGAGCACGGGCGCCTCGAACGACATCCAGCGCGCAACGGAACTTGCAAGGAAGATGGTCACGGAATGGGGCTTCGATGAAGAAATCGGGCCTGTATGCTACAGCCGCGCCGATGGCGAAGTATTCCTCGGCAGGGAAATTTCGAAGCCGAAGGAAATGTCCGAAATGATGGCGGAAAAGATCGACAACGCCGTGAACAACTTGATCAAGCGCATGGACGAAGCCGCCAAGAAAATGCTCGAAGAAAACAAGGACAAGCTCATCGACCTTGCCGAAGCCTTGTTTGAATTCGAAGTGCTCGACCGCGAAGAAATCGACCGCGTGATGGCTGGCGAAAAGCTCGAAGGCACAAAGAAGAGCCGCCAGTACAAGGCCATGGAAGAACTCGCCGAAAAGAAGAAGCGCGAAGACGAGCCACCTCCAGACCCAGGCAAGCAACCGCCCGTAGCTCCGGTTACCGATGCGCCTATCGCAGAAATCGAACCGAAACCAGCCACAAACGGCGAACCCGCTCACGACAACAAGACCGCGACGGACTCCATCGACAAGAATTGACAAAAATGCTCCACGAAATTCTCAATCAAACACGCGCTATCGCATGGCGAATCGGGAACGACACGATTCCCGCCTCCCGCATGCCGCTGTTAATGGGAATCGTGAATGTAACGCCAGATAGTTTCTTTGACGGCGGGACGCACAATACGCCCGACGCCGCATACGAGCACGCCGTTACACTTTTGCAGCAAGGAGCCGACATTCTGGACATCGGCGGCGAAAGCAGCCGCCCAGGAAGCACCCCTGTAAGCGAACAGGAAGAACTCGACCGCGTCTGCCCTGTCGTTGAAGCACTTGCGCAGCTTGCAAATATTTCCGAAGACCTGGACAATCCAGGCAACCGCAAATTCTACATCTCCGTCGATACAGTCAAAAGCCGCGTCGCCGAAGAATGCATGCGTCTTGGCGCTCACATCGTAAACGACATCAGCGCTTGCAGCATGGATCCGCGAATGGCGGAAGTCGTTGCAAAGACTGGAGCCTCAGTAGTTCTCAATCACATGCGCGGAACTTTCGGCAACA
The DNA here is from genome assembly GCA_045617325.1 of Fibrobacter sp. Taxonomy (GTDB): domain Bacteria; phylum Fibrobacterota; class Fibrobacteria; order Fibrobacterales; family Fibrobacteraceae; genus Fibrobacter. The sequence goes on along the minus strand of JAZLIJ010000301.1, from coordinate 9,811 downwards.
TGCAGAATGACTTCAAGCCATTTGTAAACGTCATCGAGGAAGTCCGCGAGGAACTTCTTGCGTCTGCGCAAAAGCTTCTCGACGCAGGCGTTCCTGCACAAAAGATTTGCATTGACCCGGGGATTGGCTTTGGCAAGAAAGTCGAAGACAACATCGAACTCATCAAAAGCGTCGAAAAATTTCTCGACTGCGGCTACCCCATTCTCGTCGGGACATCGCGAAAGTCCTACATCGGAAAAATGCCCGGTCTTGAACAAAGCGACAGGCTCATCCCGACCGTCACGGCAGGCATTCTATCCGTTCTCGGCGGAGCAAGCGTTCTCCGCGTTCACGATGTCAAGGAAGCAAAAGAATCATTACTTTACCTGGAGGCTCTGAAGTCCTATGGTACTGTTTAAGCTGTTCAACATCATCGATGTCCGCATGGCCGATATTTTGGACATTCTCCTTATCTCGGTCATTCTCTATTACATCTTCTTGCTCTTCCGCGGAACTCGCGCGGCCCAAATGATTTTTGGAGCATTTCTCCTGATTCTCGCTTGGCTTATCGCCCAATGGTGGGAATTGCACACACTCGTATGGACGCTGAGTAACCTAGCCACTCTCGGAATTATCGCCATCGTGATTCTATTCCAGCCAGAGATTCGAAGCGCCTTGACGCGAATCGGACAAAGTGTAAGTAAAATTGACTTCAAAAATATTTTCTTCCACGCAAGCGGACTTGACGACATCACTCAAAAAATATGCAGCGCAGTACAGGACTTGGCCAAAACAAAGACTGGCGCATTGATAGTCCTCGAAAAACGAGTCGGCCTCAAGAACTACGTGGACACTGGGGAACTTCTCGAAGCAAAAATCAGCACCCGACTCTTACGCGCTCTATTCTTTCCCAATTCAGCATTGCACGACGGTGCCGTCATCGTAAACAGCAGAACCATTGTCGCCGCGGGCTGCATCTTGCCGATGCCAACGGGTAACGCCGAAGGTGATGCAGGCTACGGCATGCGCCACAGAGCCGCAAAGGCTCTCGCCTCAGAAAGCGATGCATTAGTCATCGTCGTCTCCGAAGAAACCGGGAAAATTTCAACGGCTTATCGAAATACGCTAAGACGCGGTCTCACCATCAAGGAGCTCCGCGCCGAAATCATTCGCCATTGGCGTGAACTTTTTAACGATTACGTTTTAGAAGACTCTAGCGAATCAGAAACTCAAAATTTGGAAAAATAAGAAAAGGGCATTATGGAAAATCAAGATAAGAATCAAGAAAAAGCACCAAAGAAAAACAAGAAAAGAAACATAGCCATTCTCATATTGATGTTTCTCTTGTTAGCATGTCTTTTCATCGTACAATGTCACTTAGAACAAGTTAAACAAGAAGCATACCAAAAACAAGAACTTTCGAAACTGGCCGAACAGCAACAGCACATTCTCGATAGCCTCAAGAACCTTGAGAAGCGCAAAGCGGACAGCCTCGCTGACCTCGAAAAAAAGCGCATCGCAGATAGCCTAGCAGAAATGGAAAGAAAACGCATCGCAGATAGCCTCCGCATTGCAGATTCAATTGCTTTAGCGAACAAAAACAGTCTCAACAGCGACAGTCTCCGGCATGTCCGTGACAGTCTCGCCGCCTTGAAAAAAGCCCGCAGAGACAGCCTCGCCCGCATCGCCGACAGCCTTGCAGCACTCGAAAAGGCCCGAATCGATTCCCTGAACAAGCTGAAACATCTAGATAGCCTCCGCGCCGCAGACCAGGTTCCGCCCACAGCAGAAATTACACCTCCGGCAGGTCGCTACTACGAACCCATCAAGCTCAAGGTCAAGTGCGACGAAATCAAGTGCAAGACATTCCTCTCCATCGGCGACACACTGAATCCGCAGGAAGCAGGCAAATCCATCATGTACAACAAGACTGGCTCCGTATTCTTCTACGCAATGGATTCCGTCGGCAACAGGACCGCCTGGGAAGAAGCAAAATACGACATGGCAAGTGACAACACCTGCGGCAAGAATGCCTATCCAGTACCCGTCGGAGGCAAAACGGTCTGTGTTGACGCCTACGAATATCCGAACGAAGCGGACGCCACACCCAAGGACATGGTCTCGCAAGAAGAAGCAGCCCAGCTCTGCCAGAACGCAGGCAAGCATCTTTGCAGCATCAGCGAATGGCAGGCCGCCTGCCGCGGAAAGGACAACCAGAAATATTCCTACGGCAACAGCTATAGGCAGAATAAATGCAATACCAATACGAAGGCAGTAAAACGCAGCGGTCGTAAGGATCAATGTCGCAGCTGGTTCGGCATGTACGACATGAACGGAAACCTTTGGGAATGGACGTCAACAACTAGCCCGCAGCATCCGGACAAGTTCCTTGTCGCAGGCGGCGCCTGGAACACCAACAGCGGCAGTCAATGCACAGAGAGCAAGTTCAGCTTCTATCCGCAGAACCAATACCCGAGCGTCGGATTCCGCTGCTGCAAGTAGGTAGTGGTTGGTGGCTAGTGGTTGGTGGTTAGGGTGAAGTTTGGCGGCTCCGCCGCAGTTTTAACGCAGCATCATTAGTCAATCATTTCCACATGCAAGTGTTCCGCAGCGCCTTTTTCCCAGAGGACGCGGAAGCGCCCCTTTAAACGTTCCTGCGCAAGTTCAACAATTTTTTTGCGATCTTCCACAGGAATCATGATGATTCTAAAATCCATAGCCTTGTTTTCATAGTGCTTTGAATTTTTCTTATGGTCAGGCCAATCGTTGCCACTCGTGATTACAGGCGTGTAATCATCACCCAGAACCGAATGGAAAACACTCACTATCTCAATTCCGGCCGTATCCATGGCAGGCACCAAACTTTCAAGATAGACACCGGGCTTTTGCATTGTCCGCATCAAGAGAAGTTGATGCACATCGCTGGAATTGAACTTTTTAAGATTCAAGTGCCGCAGATATTCCTCGGCATTCCACACAACTTCAACCTCTCTAGGCTTGGGGCGTTGCTCTGCGGCACGCGCCGAACGATCGTTTTCAATCGCGAGATAAACGAGAACCAAACATAAAACGGCAAGAATCGGAGCGGTAAGATAAAGATAACGCATTTTTCTAAACAAAAAATACTATTTTAAAGGCATGAAAAAGAAAATCCTTATTACCGCACTTTCCCTTTTGGCTCTCACATTCTTCGGTTGCAGTAGCAAAAATCCCGAATTCACCGGCTACTGGAAGGGTGACGCCAATATCATTTTCGAAGTTCTCCCCAAAAGCGCAGACAATGCTACAGATTACATTATCCGCAATCTCAATGGCGACTTGGAAGCATCCATTTCCAACGATACGCTTCGCGGTAAGAACTCCCTCAACATGGAATTTTTCATGGTCGTCGATGGTGATTCCGCCTATTACCAGTTCGAAAACATCAGAACCGGCTACAAGCGTATTTCCCAAAGCGAATACGAAGCAATCTTCAAGGAACAGTCTAAGGGCGAGTAAGAATCACTTATCGGAGCCGTTCAAGACCTCAAGGACTAGACTTTCCAGCATGGCCTGAGACGGCGCACCGCTCCACACACGCTTGATATATCCGTTCTCGTCTAGAAGCATAAGCGTCGGGACCGAGCGAATGCCATAGCGTCTCCACATTCCCTGATCAGCATCACGATAAAGCGGATACGGAGAAGCATGTTGCTTCATGTAGAAGTCGTTTAAGGTACTCTCCCCTTCAGAAGCGATTCCTATGACCTCCAGCCCTCGGCTGGAGTATTTTTTATATACATTCGCAAGCACAGGAAGAGTCTGGCGGCAAGGACCGCACCAAGTCGCCCAGAAGTCCAAAAGCGTAGCCTTAGGCTTCGCCTGGCGTTTATTTGCATTTTGATAAAAGTTCTTTCCGAATTCAGCAATTTTACTGCCAATCGCAGAACCGGTGAGGCTGGAAATATCATCCGGACGATCCGTGAGAGCGACAGTCATCGGAATTTTCTTTCCATCGCGCAGTACCTCAATTTTAACTTTCTGCCCCTTCCTACCCTGCTTCAGCACATTCTGAATTTGAGAAATATTCTCTAAATTTTTTCCGTCAAAGCCAATGAGCAGGTCGCCAGAAAGGACGCCCGCGGCAAGGCACCCCGACCCAGGATGAACACCGGAGACTTGCAGCGCAAGATGGTTTTCGTACTGAGCCTTCTTATACGTGAGCCCAAGCCACGGCATTGCGAACGCAGAAGCACAGGCAAAGCCCAAAGACAACGCGACAAGTGAAAATTTGTTCATAATCTCCTCAAAAATTAGCGTGAACGATGCGCATCAAAATCAGTAACGGAATTGTAGCCTTCATTCACCAAGGCTTCCAGCAATTCACGGCGCATGGCATGCGCTGCCATCCAGCGGAAAGCGACAACGGAATAGCACTGCACCGCGTCCACACCCATCTTGAGCAAATCATAAATCTTAAAACCATGGTCGATGCCGCCACAAGCGATAACGCTCATCTCGGGATAATGTTCGCGAACAAAGCGAACCTTTTCGACCATGTTCATATAAAGCGGTCTTCCGGACATTCCGCCGCAGTCACCATCGGCACGCAGCGGCGTCAAATTTTTAAACTTCGCCCTCACCGGGAGATTTTCAATTTTCTTTGTCGGATAAGTATTACCGACAACGACACCATTCACGCCCACGCGCACAAGCATGTCCATGATGGTCGCGAGATGATTCTCCGGCATATCGGGACTGAGTTTTGCATAAATCGCCTTGCGCTCTTTTTGGCTGTTGCGAAAATTTGTAATCTCCGTGAAGATTCTTTCGGTGAAGGACAAATCCAAGTCAACGCGGTTCTCGCCGGTATTCGGACAGCTCAAGTTGATTTCGATGTAGTCTGCAGACTTGTAGGCAATAGAAAAACTTTCAACAATATCCTTGATTTTTTCATCATTGTCCGTAAGCCCCGGTGTTTCGGCAACGGAAATACCCACGCAAAGACCAACGCGATGGGCGGCATTCAGCTGCTGTTCAACCCTACGAGCAATCACCTCGACACCTTCGTTGTTGAGCCCCATGCTGTTGTGAATCGCCCTATCCTTTTCCAGGAAACCGATGCGCGGCCTGTAAGTATTCCCTTCACGGAAATGACGAGTCGCCGTACCCACGGAAATGCCGCCGAAGCCGACATTCGCATAATCACTAATGCGCTGCGCCGTCTTGTTCGCACCAGCAGCAAGGATAATCGGGCAACCCAAATAAAGCGGATTGCAATGATCTTTGAACGTGACCACGCGCTTCAGGCTTTTGCTCAAATCAGGGTGCGCCCCCATCAATGGAATCATCGGGGCAAACCGAGCCACATGCTTGAACGAGTCATGACGAAATTCAGGATTCTTGCGAAAAACAAAACGAATCAATTCAAGGATTCGGTCGTTTACACGCATACGGTATTCATGATTCACACAATTTTGGCCCATGAGGCAACTCCATTTTTTCATTTTTCAATACCCCAAAATAGAAAAAACAAAAGCAAATCACACATGTTCCTGTTTTATATTTGTATTTTAAATAACAAGAAAGGGTAATTTTTTATGAAAGATTCTATCAAAAACAGCATCCATGAGAACACGCCTCGCTACTTGGAAATGCTCTCGAAATTAGTCGCCATTCCATCAATCAGCTTTGACAACTTTGACCAAAAATTCGTCCTCGATTCCGCCAACGCCGTAAAGGAAATGTTCCAGAAGTCAGGCCTCACGAACATCCAGTTTCTGCTTCCGCCAAGTGGACGCGCGACCGTCTACGCCGAAAGCCTGACGGCTCCGGACAAGCCGACCATCCTGCTCTACGCCCATCACGATGTGCAACCGCCCATGCGCGAAAGCCTCTGGAACACAAAACCGTTCGAAGCATGCATCAAGGGCGACCGCATTTTCGGACGCGGCACCGCAGATGACAAGGCAGGCATCATCACGCACTTGGCGGCTTTTGAACAAATTCGTCAAGCACTCGGTAACAAGGGACCGAACCTCAAGTTCATCATCGAAGGCGAAGAGGAATCCGGAAGCGCCGGATTCGCAGAAATTCTTGCAAAGAATGCGGAACTCTTGAAATGCGACGCAGTCATTGTCGCTGACCTCGGAAACTTCGCCAGGGGAACGCCCTCAATTACGACGACACTTCGCGGCATGAGCGCCATCTGCGTCACGCTCCGCGCCACAAAGGCACCGCTCCATTCCGGCTCGTGGTCTGGGCCGATTCCAGACCCTGGCCAGGCGCTTTGCCGCATGATAGCAAGCCTCACCGACGCAAACGGAAACATACTCATTCCACATTATACAGATAAACTCATTCCGCCAACCGCCGAGGAACTGGAATCATACAAGAGCCTCGGCATGACGGAAAAGATTTTCAGAAATGACGGCGGCGTCCTGGACTGCGTCAAATTGTCCGTACCCGAAAGTGAAATTTTGACTTCGCTGTGGAGACGTCCAAGCATCATCGTAAGCACGATGGAAGTAGGCTCCCGCCAGAACGCAGGAAACGTTCTGCAAGACTCGGCCTATGCCCGCATCGGAATCCGCCTTGCACCCGGCATGGACGCAGAAGAATGCACCCAGATGCTTGTGGATTATTTAAAGTCGCAAGTTCCGAACAACATGGAATTTGACGTCGTGATGGAAGATGGCGCCAATCCGTTTGTCACCGACACGACACATCCGTTCTTCAAGAAGATGAGCGACGCCATGACGGAAGCCTACGCAAGCCCAACGAAGTTTATCGGCTGCGGCGCAAGCATCCCAGGCGCAGAACTTTTCCGCAAGACCTTCGGAGACATCCCCATTCTCCTCACAGGTCTCGAGGATCCGGAATGCAACGCCCACGGCGAAAACGAAAGCCTCTACCTGCCCGACTTTGAACACGGCATCCTTTCGGAAGCATTGTTCTTTGCCGCTATCGCAAAATAACGCAGCATAAGGAGAAAATATGAGAAAAAGACTCGTCGTACTTACTGGAGCTGGCATCAGCGCCGAATCCGGGCTCCGCACATTCCGCGGCAATGACGGCATGTGGGAACACGAAAATATCGAGGACGTATGCACGCCCGAAGCACTCCGCCGCGACCCCAAGCGCGTCAAGGACTTCTACAACTTTTTGCGCAAAGGGCTTCCTCAGCATGAGCCGAACGCAGCACACATTGCGCTTGCAGAACTCGAAAAGCGCCTCGGCGACAAGTTCCTGCTCATCACGCAGAATGTCGATGACTTGCACGAACGCGGCGGCAGCAAGAACGTATTGCACATGCACGGCGACTTGATGAAACTCCGCTGCAAAAAAGGCCACGAGTTCGAATTCCGCGGCGAGGAAACCATGGACACATGCTGCCCCATCTGCGGCGCAAGCGTGCGCCCGGACATCGTATTCTTCGGTGAAACGCCGTTGTACATGGACGAAATCCAGGACGCATTGCAGAACTGCGACGAATTCGCCTACATCGGCACAAGCAGCGTCGTCTACCCAGCGGCAGGCTTCAAAAGCTTCGCCAAAAGCTGCGGCGCCAAAGTCACATGCCTCAACTTGGAAGCTCCCGTAGGCGACCCCTACACCGACGTTGTCATCCAAGGCAAGGCAACAGAAGTCGTGCCCGAATGGTGCAAGAAATTCGAGTAAAAAAAACTTCCCTCCCTGATTTCCACCGACAATACCGCCTACATAATTGTTTCCGCTCACAAGACCCGCATTATAAACGTCAGTGACAGCATTATTTGATAAAGACAGATTAAATCCAACAATACCACCGACACAATTTCTACCGCGAATGTATGAATCGGTTACACCCACACCTTTCACAGAACCAGCGCGCAACACTCCAAATAATCCAACGGTATCCTTATTAGCGTTATTGAAATACACACCGCTAATGGTGTGACCATCGCCATCAAAAACACCTGTATATTGTCTTGAACGATTTCCTATCGGAGTCCAGACATTTTCAGGAGCGGTCCCCTTGTAAGTTCCATCCGCACCCACTTTCGAAGCGCCAATTTCATCCGTGAGCACATATTTGTTTACAGTACTTGCACATTTGCCATCATTCACCGTGCTCGCAAGCCAGTAGAGTTCGGCTGCGGAGGTAATTTCAAAGGGATTGTCTGTCGTACCGTTGCCATTTTGTGGTTGCGATGGGGTTATCGTGGCAAAGCCAACTTCCGAGAAAAACAACACAAGCAGCAGAGCCAAGGCTAGGCGGATTTTATTCGGCATACAGCACTCCCTTAAAAGCATAATTCCGGATGTAGAAATAGGAAATGCAAAAAATGGTTTTCAAGTCCACGAAGTTTACTTTTTTACTACAAACAATAGTCTTGTAGCCATAATATCAAAGTTATCGGGAATTGCATGAAATAAGCTAGCGAATTGATGCAGGATTGCAAATTGGCGCTTGCGACTTACACCTTCAACGCTGTCAAGTCGACGGTGGTCTTGATTGCAGACAAGTTCGTCACCTTTTAATTGTCGCTGTATTCAAGCAGGTTTGCGCAGAGTGCGGAAGTTTCCATTTTCTTTTTCGGATGAAGTGAATAGGTTTTTGTTCATTCTGCTTTTTATTGGTTCGAATTAAAATGTCGAGAGTGGCTCGATAAGATTTATGCAGAAAGCCTCGCATTTGCGTGCAGGGCAATGCTTTTTTCTTCGTTATGTTCGGCTTGACCGAACTTCTCGCATTTTTTTGAATGAAAGCGGGATTCCCATCCTCACAAGGAGGACCATGGATCACAAAGCGCTAAAACGCAAGTGACCAAAGCCCTATGCGGGAATGACGAAGAAGGGGCTCGAAGGAAGGGGCGTAAACGGCGAATTCGATTCTGTCTACTTCCCTTGTGCAGCGAGAAGCGCTTCGAGAGCCTTAATACGTGCTTCAAGAGCGGACTTGTCTGCTTCAAATGTCCTGATGCGTGCATCCTTGGCGGCATTGTCTGCTTCAAGAGCAGACTTGTCAGCTTCAAGAGCGGCATTGTCAGCCTCGAACGTCCTGATGCGGGCATCCTTGGCTGCATTATCAGCCTCAAGTGCGGACTTGTCAGCCTCGAGAGCAGCATTGTCGGCTTCGAGCGCCTTGATGCGAGCGTCCTTGGCGGCATTGTCAGCTTCGAGCGCGGCATTGTCAGCCTCAAGTGCGGACAACTCGGATTCATGCTTCCTGCGTTCCTCGGCGAGGACTTCCTCGCTATACTTCTTGAGGAAGTCGGGGTTGTGCTGGAGGAAATAGGCGCGTTCTACGTTCTTGTCCCATTCGGTGTGCATTTCGTCGAGGTACTCCTTCATTTCTTCGCCTTTCAAATTAGAAATTTGGGATTTCAGGGGCAAGAGCGTGAATTTCCATATACAAACAACATAAATTGCTTATTTTACATCTTCGAGATGCATTAGTAAGGAAAAGCAAAAATGTTTGCGGCTAGAATCACGCTAGCTTGTCGTTTGTACGGACATGCGCGTTTCCTCTTCAGGCGGATACACGCTAAAAAGCCCCGCATTTGCATGCAGGGCCTAGATGGTAAAATGCAGCTTGGCTGAATTTCAGCTACCTTTTCTGAGCAGCGAGCTGCGCCTCGAGCGCCTTGATGCGAGCTTCAAGCGCAGACTTGTCAGCCTCAAGCGCGGCATTGTCAGCCTCAAGTGCGGACTTGTCGGCCTCAAGTGCGGACAACTCGGCTTCGTGCCTCTTGCGTTCCTCGGCGAGGACCTCCTCGCTGTACTTCCTGAGGAAGTCGGGGTTGTGCTGGAGGAAATAGGCGCGTTCTACGTTCTTGTCCCATTCGGTGTGCATTTCGTCGAGGTACTC
>JAZLIJ010000300.1:0-1460 GCA_045617325.1 Fibrobacter sp. | reverse complement strand
AAGCACGATGTCCTGCCGTGCCGACTTTATCAATTCCTCCACAAAACGGTAGGCGTCAAAGATCTGGCCTTCGAAGAAGACACCCTCTATGGGTGGCTGATTGGTGCGGATGAAAAAATCGATTTGCTGCTGCTGCAATTGCAACCGGCTTTCGATTTTCATTATCCTTTTCTGCTGTTCGTCAAGGCGCATATCAACTTGTCGTTGCATGGCAGCGAACTGTTGATTGACAGCATAACCGCGCAGAAGATATTCCTTGAGTACTCCGTTTGCCCACTGCCGAAACACGACGCCTTGTTTCGATTTCACCCGGTAACCTACTGAAATAATCATATCCAGATTTATTGCTGTCCGCTAAAAAATAAGACAAAGTCTGTAACTAAAGAAATTACAGCGGCTTATTGTCATCTGACAAAAAGGGGGCTTACTTTTCGGCAACTTCGTAATCACCACAATTCCAAGAAAAAAAGCACTGCGACTGAAGCGTTGAAAACTTGACCGGGGCGGGTGCGGCTGGAATGGCGAAAAGCGGGGCAGCGCCCGCAAAGGACAGACTAAGTCGCTGACATTCGCGGAGGGCCGTTTACGTTTGGGCTTTGCCCCCTACCCGACCTGAAGGTCAGTGACTTAGTCTGTCGTGAGTTGGGCCATTGCTTTTCGCCTTGAACTTTGGTTCCTTTCTTTCAAGAGAAAGGGACAGAAAAAAATAGTTCGGCTGTCCGCTAAACTTTTAGCGGACACCAATAATCCAGATTATAGAAATCAACCATGTAGGTTTTGCCATCAGCGGCAGTATAGGCAAAATTTGCCCAAACTGACTCTTTGGTCAACTCGCCTTCGCTAAAAACAGACCTTACATGTTTGCCAATGACACTCCTATCCCTTCCGAATAATTGCGCCATCTGGTCGATGGAAAGCCACACGGTATCTGACACAAGTTTCACTTCGAAACTAACGTGAGTTCGATATAAAATAAATGGTTGAAAAAGAATAACATAGCGATTTTTTTCGTATATTTGTAGTGTTAAAGTAAACAAAAAAACACGCTATGTTATTATCGGAGGACAAAATTACGGAAATTTATTGCCTGGCAGACGATTTCTGCAAGTTTTACAGCGAAACGGTGAAAAATAACGCTTTGGAAGCACCGCCGCAACAAGCCCAACCGCCTTTCGGATGCCGAGGTCATCACCATTCTCGTCGCCTTCCACTTGGGCGGACACCGTTGCCTCAAGCATTTCTACCTTGAATTCGTCTGCCGGCACTGGACACACCTGTTCCCTAAGACCGTGTCGTACAGCAGGTTCGTGGAGCTGGAACGTGAAGTCGCGCTGCTGCTGGTCGGAGACAAGGGCTACATATCAAAAGAGCTGTTCCGGGAACTGTTCGTCGATGGCATCCAGCTGATAACCAAGGTGAAGAGCAACATGAAGAACTGCCTGATGAGCGTCTCCGACAAG
>JAZLIJ010000299.1:0-2738 GCA_045617325.1 Fibrobacter sp. | reverse complement strand
GGGAGGGCGGCGGCGAGGCCTGCGACACCGATGATGACCTGGAGACCACGGTCGGCGGCTTCCTTGGCATACTTTGCAGTAGCGTTCGGAGTGCGGTGCGCGGAGAGAATGTTGAATTCCCAGACGATGCCGAAGCTATCGAGCACGGCGGTGATTTTATCGACCACTTCCTGGTCGCTCTTGCTGCCGGCGACGATGCCGACCTTTGCATTTTCTTTATAGTTAAACATAAAACCTCTTTTTGAAATGAGCCGCGAAGCGAGGCCGCGCAGCCCTTCCTTGTTCAAATTGTTCAAGCGGGCAAGCCCCTTTTTACCGATATCCTTGCGGTAGAACTTGCCCTCGAACTGCACCTTTTCGCAGGCTTCGTAAGCCACGTCGAGAGCCGCCTGGAGCGTTGCGCCATGGCCCACGACACCGAACACGCGACCACCATTGGTGACCAACTTGCCATCGACCATCTTGGTACCGGCGTGGAGCACCTGTGCACCGTTCTTTTCAGCTTCTTCAATGCCCGTGACCACCTTGCCCTTTTCGTAGGAGCCCGGATAGCCCTTGCTGGCGAGCACGACGATTGCAGCGGAACCCTTCGGAGCCTTCGGGGCACCGAGCTTTGCGAGTTCGCCCTTTTCGGCGGCATCGAACAAGGCGAGAACATCGCCGTCGTAAAGCGGGAGCACAATCTGGCATTCCGGATCGCCCAGGCGGCAGTTGTATTCCACGACCTTCGGTCCCTTGGAGGTGACCATGATGCCCACGTAGAGAACGCCCGTGTAAGGCTTGCCTTCGGCGGCCATGCCCTTGAGGGTCGGTTCGATAATCGTCTTCTTCACTTCGTCGAGGAGAGCGTCAGTCACGACCGGAGCCGGAGAGTAGGCGCCCATTCCACCGGTGTTCGGGCCCTTGTCGTCGTCAAACACGCGCTTGTGGTCCTGTGCGGAACTGAGGATGGTGTAATCCTTGCCGTCGGAAACAACGAAGATGGAGGCTTCTTCGCCGTCCATGAATTCTTCAATCACGACCGTCTTGCCGGATTCGCCGAACACGGCCTTGTCGCCGAGCATTTCTTCGACAGCGTCGGCGGCTTCCTTGTCGGTCATGCAGACGATGGCGCCCTTGCCTGCGGCGAGGCCCGACGCCTTCACGACGATCGGAGCCGGGTGTTCAGCGAGGAACTTCTTGGCAGAGGCGAGATCAGTGAAGGTCTCGAAGGCGGCCGTCGGCACGTTGTACTTCTTCATGATTTCCTTGCTGAATGCCTTGGAGCCTTCGAGAGCAGCGGCAGCTCCCGTCGGGCCGAAAGCGCGGAGACCGCGAGCGCGGAATTCATCCACCACACCGGCGACCAGCGGAATTTCCGGGCCGATGATGGCAAGGTCAATGTTGTTTGCTTCAGCGAGGTCGGCGATTGCCTTCGGGTCTGCGACATCCACGGGGATGCACTTGCCGAGGTTTGCCATGCCCGGGTTACCCGGGGCGCAAATGAGAGTGTCGCACATGGGTGACTTCTTTACAGCGAGGGCGATTGCATTTTCACGGCCGCCGCTACCGACTACGAGAATATTCATGTTTTTACCTTTTAGACGAGAGACGACCTTTGACCACTTAGCGCTTTAGCGCTTACGTGGGCATGGCCACCTTCAGGTGGGAGACGAAAGACGAGAGACGAGAGAAACGTTCTTATCTTCCATCAAAATTTCTAACGGCAATATAGAAAAATAGAGAGGGCGGGATTTCTATTAGAATTTTTATATTGCGTTATAAAGCAAGGAACATTTGAACCTATGGAAAGTATTCAAAAATTCGCAAAGTTAATTAACGAAATCCCAGTAGAATACCAATCCGCCATTGTCAAAAGAGATGTATGGCAAAGGATTTCGTACATAGGCAAGAAAAACATCGAGGGTTCCATTTTTAGGAAAAGTCAAATCGCCGAAATATCCAGGAAAGATATCTTCAAGGAACCCGATACGCGTATAAAAATTGTCAAAATTCTGATGTGGGGATTCCCGAACGGCGGAAGAAGCAACAACATCGAAAGCGCACTCAAAGACATTGACTTCCTTGAAAAAATGTTGTACAAAATTCAAGACAAGGACTTACCTCAACAGGAAGCAGAAAACATATTGTCCCAATTTGCAAAGATAAAGGGACTCGGGCCATCCACATGGTCGAAGCTACTGTATTTTTTCAACGTTTCATTTGAATCGCGGAAATGCCAAATTTTTGATTTAAAAATCGTTGATTCACTCAACAAGAATCAATTTTTAGAATTCAGCAGAACAAATTGGAAGCAAAATAAAAACGATTACTTCGAATACATCCATTTGCTTGACAGTCTATCACAAAAGCTGAACGTTCCCACAGAAAAAATTGAAGCATTCCTGTTCCATTATAATCTGAATTACAAATTTTTGTAGGGAGCAAATAAGAATTTCCAAGTATTCAAATTTTCAAACATCCTTATTAAATGTTAGGAAAAAAATTATATTGGATTGCATAAAATGGCTCACTGGATAAAGTCCGTGGCAAAACAAGTTGCAAAAACAAAGACGAATGGATAAAACGCAATAAAATGGCCATAAGCAAGATGTTTATTCAATTAAAACGAAGAATGGCTGTTGTTGTGAGAATAAAGCGTCGGCCACAACTTGACAAGGTGAACGGCGCAACCATGCTTGCATGGTTATGGCTGAACCGTTAAGTTGGCGCTCGCGCAACGATGGGGAGGGTGCAGG
>JAZLIJ010000298.1:0-1543 GCA_045617325.1 Fibrobacter sp. | reverse complement strand
CCCTTCGGTCGCCGACAGCGCAGTCTTTTCCATCGTCCCGCTGCTGATGGGCGACACCATCACCATCCCGACGGCCAAAGGCAGCTTCAAAATCGGCAGGGACGGAAAGCGTCAGGACAGTCTTGCCGTCAGCTACCACGCTGAGCAAGTCCCCATCCGCTTCACCGACACCATCCATTTCGCCCAAGTCGTCATCCACGATGAGCAGCGCAGCGATGGCCGTCATTCCCGCCGTCATTCCCGCGAAGGCGGGAACGGGAACCTTTTGGCCATTGCCGCCATCATCCTAATCGCTTCATTCCTGGTCCTAATCTTTAGGATCTGCAACCGAAACAGATGAGAACCATCTGAAAACCAAAAACCAATTTTCCGAGCCGTGCGCCAATCCGTGCGGCTCTCTTTTTGTCCCTTGGCGCGGTCTCGCTGCCGCCAGTGCGCCATCGCCGCCATCCCCGCGCCATCCGCAACGCTGGCGGCAGCTACTTTTCCGCCCCGATGGATAGCGAAGAAACACGCTGCCATTTTACAAGATGGCAACCGCTATCCATCGAGCCGGAAAAGTTTTTGTTTTGGTTTTCCCCTTCGCCGGCCTGTCCGTCTTTCGCCTGTCTGCCAAAGGTGCGTGCCGCCCCTTCGTCAGTCCGTCGCTCTCTCGATGGGGCAAAGCCCCAATGAAGAACACCCCATGCAATAGCATTTCATAACACAATCCTCTCCTTTAATTTTTTTTCAGCGAAAACACCCTCAGCACAATTCAAAAAACACTTATATTTGCACGCTCACTTAGCCATAATGAGCAAAGTTTAACACAGCGAAAGCCGCCAATCCCCTTTGGCGGCTTTCTATTTTTTTCATCAAAATCCTGCAATTCTACAGGCTATCTATCATCTTCTGCCTCGTCTCATCGCTGACTTTGCGATAACGCGAAATTGCAACGCTCCCTTCCGTGTGGCCACTCATTGCCGAAATGTCGGAATCCCTAAATCCTGCATCATAAAGATTGCCACAGAAATTTCGTCGCGCCATGTGGCTGCTTGCAATTTCATGCAATTGTTTCTTCGTTTCCAACCTTGTCACAGGGTCTAATATCATCACCGTATAATCAATTTCCGGGATAGCCTTAAAGACCTCCTTAATGGCATCGTTATATTTCTGTTGGCTGATAAAAGGCAGTAAAGACTTCCTACTGCTGTCCCGATAGCGTTCAATGATAGTTTTCGCATCAGGATGCAAAGGTATCACCAAAAGTTTGCCACTGCTATTCTTGGTCTTCCCGGCGACATACTGCAAGCACTCTCCACCAACGATATTTTCCTCAGTGAAGCGGTACAAGTCCCCGCATCTGCAACCGACAAGCGATTGAAATACGAAAATATCTCTCTGAACTGCTAAAGCAGGTCTGTCACTCAAATCCGCTTGGAACATTATTTTTCTATCCTCCGTACCCAAGAAATATGGAGTCCCATAAACTGACTGGTCCATATTAAAGCCAGAAAACACATCTTCCAACTTTGCTTTTTTCACCTTCACAAGCCAATGCCAA
>JAZLIJ010000297.1:0-16801 GCA_045617325.1 Fibrobacter sp. | reverse complement strand
CCGATGCCCGTCCAGATAATGTATGCCGTGCTAATGGGAATGCCGCGCTGCGCCAAATAAAGGAACAGTCCGCTCAGCGCCATGCTAACAACAGACAAACTAATAAACGCCGCAAAATGGTTCGGATAAAGTCCGGACAATTTAAAGCCTAGCGGCCAGCCCACTTCAAAAATTGAAGCAATCAACAGTAAGACAAAATTCATTTTTTCAATAGAATTCTCAAGTAAACATTTTGTGTTCTTTTATAAAAGTTCCGATATTGGCATGGACAATTCCATTGCGGCGTTGGATGATGTCGTTCCGCGTCATGACATATTTGGGGTAGTTGTCACGAATACTTTCCAAAGGTTTGTATTCACGATTTTCCGTATCCAAGCTGTTCATGATAGTCATTGCAACTTGAACGTAACTGTACTGAGATTCCCGGCTTCTCATGATAAAGTCGCATTCAAGTTTTCCGATTCGGCCCACGCTTACGGAGTAGTCTTTTGACCTTGCGTATAGATAGATGATATTTTCTAGAACTGGGCCGTAATTGATTCTGTTGTCTGTATTTGTGGCAAAATAGAAGCTTAAATCTGACAGGTAATATTTCTGTTCGCCAGCAATGGACTTGCGTGATTTCAAATCAAAACGACCACACTTACAGAGGATCTTTGCGTCCAACAAAATTTGTATGTAACGGTTCAGCGTTTCTCGAGTGATGTTACTTCCTGCTTTACGCAGATCGCTCAGAATGTTTGTTAGACTGGTTGTCGAACCGAAGTTGTTGATGATGTAGGTTTGAATTGTATTGAATACAGAAATGGTTCTGAGCTTCGTTCTTTTTCGAATGTCCTTTTCTAGAATTTCTGCAATGACTCCCTGTACATACCTGCGCTTGTCTTCAGTATTTGAGTAGTCCAATGTTTTAGGAAATCCGCCTTCCATGATGTAACGGTCTAGTTCCTCGGTGACATCAGGGCTTACGGGCAATTTCTTGAATACCTTCATTTCAAGATATTCTTCGAAAGTGAGAGGAAACATTTCGAATTCCAAATAGCGACCGGTGAGTTTCGTAACCAGTTCGCCGCTAAGCAGGTAGAAATTGGAACCGGTGATGAAAATGGAATATTCTTCATCTTCCCGATAGGCGTTGAGAACCTCCTCGAAGCCCGTCACGTTTTGAATTTCATCAATAAACAGGTATTTTGTTCCAGAGGTCGTACAGAGACCATCGATGGATTTTTCCAACTGCTCTGGTGTTTTGATGGACTTGAAACCTCTTTTGTCCAGATTCAGGTACACGATGTTTTTTGCGGGAATACCTTCTGCCAGAAGTTCATCGACAATGCTTTGCATAAGGCACGATTTACCGCACCGACGGATGCCGGTAATGACCTTGATGATTCCAGTATCGTGGTAAAAGCCCCTAATTTTTTCAAGATACTTTTCTCTACGGAATATTTTCATGGCAGTCCTCCACCATTAATATACAAAAATATCGCGTTAAACAGCATTTAAGACAGTATAATTTAACATTTTTTCAGAAAATACATCGTTAAGTTGGCAATTTTCATGTTTTCAAGAACTGATTTCCACTCCGACTTCTCCCAAAGCTACGCTTTGCCGCCGAATTCAAAGCCCGCGGCTTCGATGGCAGCCTTCAATTCCGCTTCCTCAACAGAGCCTTCAATTTCGAGTTGCTTTTTTGCGATATCGGCGGTAGCGAAGGTTACACCATCAAGTTTCATGGCGGCCTTTTCGACGCACATTTTGCAATGGCTGCAATTCATGCCGAGAACCCGATACGTATGCGTCAATGCGACTTCGCCAGTTTTTAAATTCGCATCGCAGGCCCCAGCATGATCGTGTTCGCTACATCCACAATGTTCTTCGCCACATTCTCCATGTTCGCAACCGCATTCGCAGTGATGCGACTTTTGAGCGTCAAACGGGAGCCTCGAATAAATCATCAGCAACGCCAAAAGCGCCGCACTCGCATAGTCAAAAATTCCAAGCGCAGCATGCCCATGGGATTCCGCGCCGCTAGAACCACCCGAGAGCATCGCCGCAAGGAATGTATCCATAAAAAACGTATCGACGATAAAGCCGAAGAAAAGCGCGCCGCCCGCAATAGAAATCAAGTACGCCGCCAAAGTGCGCTTCCCGAAGGCTTTCCCGACCACGAGCATGCTCGCGATACTTGTCGCAGGGCCCGCCATCAATAGCACAAGAGCAGCCCCAGGCGTAATCCCCTTCGCCACAAGAGCAAGCGCCAAAGGAATGGAACCCGTCGCGCAAGTGTACATGGGCATCGCCAAAACGAGAACCGCAAGCATGCACAGCAGCGGGTATTCGCGCAACGCAAGGAAAAAGTCATTCGGCACAAACGCTGCAATCAGCGCACCAAGCACAAGACCAATGCACAGCCACTTGCTCACATTCGAAACCATATCCACGAAGCCGTAACGGAGCGTTTCCTTTACGCGGTGCGAAACAGATAACTTTGCAGCAAGAGCATGCTCGGCGCAGCCGCATTTTTCGGCAGCATTTGCAGCAGCTTCACCGCAGCCACATTTTTCCTCCTCAATCCCGCGACGGTTTTCCTCCGCATTTTCGCAACTTTTTCCTTCAGCGCCCCCGAGGCATTCACTAGACACATCTCCGCAGCATCCCCCATCCGCAACTTTCAGCGAATTAGCGACTTTCGCATCAACAGTCTTTCCTTTCTCAGTGCATTCCCCGCGCGTCACGGCATTCGTAAGCACGCCGCCAAAAAGCGCCGTCGCAAAAGCGGCAATCGGCCTCAGAATCGCAAACGGAAGTCCAAGCAAAGAGTACGTCGCCAAAATAGAATCCACGCCCGTCGCAGGCGTCGAAATCAAGAAACTCACACTTGCGCCCTTGCTCGCCCCTTCACGCCGAATCGCAATCGACGTCGGAATCACACCGCAACTGCAAATCGGAAGCGGCACGCCAAAAAGCGCCGCCCACAAAACCGACATGAACGTGGGCTTTGAAATCTTCGGAATGTACAAGTGATTCGGAATCCACACGTGAATGACGCCCGCCAGCAAAAAGCCAAGCAAAAGGAACGGCGCCATCTCGGCAAAAAGCGTCACGAACTCATCAATAAACATCATCGCAAAATTCATCACAGCATCCATTTTCTACATCCCCTTTTTCTTGTGGAGGATATGCGAAAGCCCCGTTTCAAAGATAACGCCAATATGATCGTCATCTAAGGCATAAAACATCTTGCGCCCTTCGCGACGCGGCTTCACAAGATTCGCCGTCCGCAAAATTCGCAGCTGGTGACTCACCACGGACTGTTCAAGACTCAATTTTTCGGCGATATCGCTCACCGACATTTCTCCGGACATCAGAATATGAATAATCCGAATGCGGGTCGTATCGCCAAAGAACTTGAAGAATTCAGAGAGTTCGAACAAGGTATCTACAGAAACCTTTGCCATAAATTTCGCCTTATTCTTATTTCAAATACATGAACATATATTCAAATATACATTATTTTCATTTCAAGGAAAGGTATAAAAATTTGGTTTCATTTTATTAAAGTATTGTTGATAATCCAAAATACCGATTATAAATCCAATCGTCCTCGGTTCCAGATTGGTAAGCAAGGAAATAGCCAAAAACCAAGCACTTGCGTCATAACCTTGCTAAAAATAGTCACCCAGGAACGAAATGAAGATTACCGATCAATATTCTTCACATATAAAAAGAATTCATTTAAATTTTCACTCTTTTCGGCAACAACGATTTCCATAAGAGTTCTACAAAATTTTTCTCCATATTTGCGATGATAGAAAATTTTCAGAGACTGAGACCTATCGCCATTTTCACCAACACTAAAGTACTTCATCAAAAAACCGATATCCGTCAGCAGCAAATACTCTTGCAAATCCCCCGGATGTACAAAGCCCAAATTGCCAAAATTCCTGCACCATTCAGAAAATTTGTCGCTATACCCCGCAGCATTTCGCCTTTCGCTTTCGTTCATCTTGACAACTTTAAAAGTGTCCTGTTCCAAATTTATTTTCAATATTTTCTCATACGAATCACAAACCGCAGTATAAGCAGATTGAACACCTCGTCGATCCATTCCTCGCTGACTATAGAAAATTTCCTTGTCACGATACATCATCTTGTCTGCTTCGCGTTCAAGTTCATCAAATGTCGCAGTCGGATTATCATACCGACAAGCATATCCCACCGAGAAATCCAAATTCCGAACCTTGTCTCCGCTCCATTTTGCAGCAGTTCTCAACAGACGTTGCTTAATATCCGCAATATCGCCAAGCCTACTCAACAATACGATAAACTCATCTCCCCCTACGCGATAAATTTTCCCGATACTACCGAAAACATTCAACAAACTATATGCAGCACCATGAATCAGTTCATCACCAGCATCGTGTCCAAGAGCATCATTCGCTTCCTTTAGCCCATTAATATCAATAGAGAATATGACAAAATTATAATCCAATCCCTCTGCTTCCAATTTTTTCACTTCACTTTCAAAAGACCTGCGATTGTAAAGCCCAGTCAGTTCATCCGTATTAGAAATGCGAATTAGCCTCTCCTCGCGACGTTTTTCTTCAACTACGCTTTCAACGGTATAAACAACCTTGTCCACTAGACCATCAGCATTTTCGCCTAAAGAAATATATTGACAACGTAGCCAGCCCGATACCGAATCCTGAATTTCCAACGTAATGCTTTTCTTGCCCTTGATTCGCTCACGAAGAGTGCTCAAATCAGAAAAAGCAGCAAAAGCATCCCTATACTCAAAAAGTACAGTTTCAAGAATTTTTCTATTCGACCAAGAACGGGTTTCACTTCCTAACGAAAGTTTTTCCACCTTGTCAAGTTCATTCATGGCAGATACAACACCATTTTCCAAATCCACAAGATTCAGAATCTGATAAATTTCAGACATGGACTTCAGAATATCCAACTGGTCTGAAATTTGAATTTCTCTTTTTCTCAACTCATGCTGATTTTCATAAAGTTTTTCCAATTGCCCCGTCGCAAACCGGCATGCAGTTGAACCCGCCAGGAACATGACAAACGCTTCAACGACATAGCCACCAAAAATGTTAATGAACCAATCCATTGAAATCGGGTACAATGTGGAATGAGAGGCAAAGAATGGCGAAACCATGTACGTGCCAGCACCCATTGCAACCAAATTAATTCCTGTAGCAACAAGAAACACTTTGCGGTCACAAAACAAAAGACTCAACGTCGGAACAAGACAATAAGTAAGATAAATACCCAGATGGGAGTTCACCATATAGACAAGCAGGACATCCAAAGAAACCAATGCGAAATAGCTAGTCAAGCTTGAATTGGGGAGCCTTTTACAAAGCATCAAATGCATAAAAGCCAAAACCAAGATAATACACGTTACCACAAGGCAACTTTGGTACTCAATTTCCTTGAACAGCCCCACCCTGATTCCCAAAGTGACAGCAGGCCCAACAGCGAGAAAGTACCACAAAATACGATTCAGCATTTGATTCGTACGTACACGAGTCGCATCGACAAATTCTTCGTAAGTCCGCAAATTACTCATAACAAGAAATCTAATTTAAGCATTTTTACAAAGCAACAAAATAAAAGGCGTTTTGCGCCAAAAACAATAAAAAATGCCCCAGAATGTAAAATTTTTAAGCAACTATTTTATCAATTTACGCTGCAAAAAAAGGGAAGCCGGTCGTTCCACGGCCAAATGCGTAAAAGCGGATATCAAGGTGCAAGCCACAAAGGATATCGCGAAATTCAAAAAGCCGCTATGAATGCCGGTTAATTCCCGAAACTTGAAAGCGAAAAACCAGCAAAACGTTTGCGCCAAAAAGAAGACATACGAAATTTTGCAGGCGAATTGCAGCGTTTTTGAATTCGCCAAAGCATCGGACTCCACACCGGAAAGCGACCAAATCATGGCAATAGATGCAGGCGCCACAATAAAATTATAAACCGGAAAGTTACATACAGCAATTCCCTTCCAAACACCCAAGGAAATCGCCGCAAAGAAAAGCGCAAACTCTACAAAGAAAAATTTCCACCGCTGCAAAAAATCAAATTTTCTGGAACATTCATCATGACGCAGAGAGCAAAGCAGCACCCCAATCAAAAATTCAAGGCACCTAAAAAACGGATTTTCATAAATGGATTCCGTACGGAAAAAATGCACAATCACAGGCGCCCAGCTCAAGACAAGAACAGACAAAATAATGGCGATAATTTTTGCACGGGCTTGAATCTGCTTGGAAATCTCCTGGAAAAACGGGAACGCGAAATAGCAAATTAAAAGGCAAGAAATAAACCAGGTTCCGTCATTGTGGGAAACATTGAATAAGGTGGAGAAAGTCGATTGCAATCCCAGTATTTCTATGGGCGCAAGCAACAGATTTTCCTTCAGCGATTCTTCCCCCAAAAGAAGAATATAGACGATACTCGAAAAATAATAAATAGGCAAAATGCCTATCAGTCTTTTCAAATAAAAGTTCTTGAGGCTGCCAATTTGTACAAGATTCTTTTCGCCATAAGTCAAATGCAACACAAATCCCGAAAGCATGAAGAAGCCAGTCATGAAGACCGCTCCCATGCGAACGAAATTATCGAAAAATCCGAATTCGCATTTTACAAAAAGTTGCGAATGGAAAAGGAATACGATAAAAACCGCAAGAACTCTGAAAACATCCAAGCCGACAACACGTCTCTTTTGCATACGCAAACTAGCGTCCACCGACAAGAATCTGGTCCACCTTGATGGAAGGCTGCCCGACAGTCACAGGCACGTGACCGGAACTAGCGCCGCAAACGCCCGCCGCCTGGTCAAAATCGGAACCCACCATGCTGATGCGCGGCATGATTTCGTGGCCTTTGCCGATAAGCGTTGCGCCACGCACCGGTTCGCAAATCTTTCCGTTACGAATAACATAGCCTTCATCGACAGCAAAGTTGAACTCGCCAGTCGCAGGATTCACAGAACCGCCCGCCATGCGGGCTGCATAGAGACCGTTATCGACGCTTGCAATCATGGAGTCAAGCGTATCCTTGCCGGGAGCAATAAACGTGTTGCGCATGCGGCTTACCGGCGCATACTTGTAGCTTTCACGACGAGCACTTCCGGTAAGGGCAATTCCCACTTCGGCAGCACCGATACGGTCGCTCATGTAAGTTTTGAGAATTCCATTTTCAATTAACGTCGTACGCTGCGTCGGAGTTCCTTCGTCATCGTACTTGAGGCTTCCCCACACGCCATCCATCGTTCCATCGTCAATGGCGGTAAGGCACGATTGCCCAATCGCCTCGCCAATTTTTCCGCAGAACGGGCTTGCATTGCGGCGCACAGATTCCGTCTCCAGCGGATGTCCGCAGGCCTCGTGGAAAATCACGCCGCCAAAGCCGTTGCCCATGACGACAGGCATCTGGCCGCCGCTAATGTAACCGGCATCGAGCATGCGCAGTACACGCTCACCACATTCCGTCGCAAGAGCCTCCGGAGAATAGTTCGCCAAAAGTTCATAACCGCCCAAGGCGCCAGGAGCCTCGTGCGTCGTCAGGCGTTCGGAGCCATCCGTCGCCGTTACATTCACATTTACGCGGAGACGACCACGCGTCATTTCCAGATGCAACCCTTCGCTGTTCATGAGCGTAATGGAGGAGCAACTATCCGAAACGCTCGCACCGACCTGCGCAATCTTTGTAGAAAGCGCACGCGCCGCCTTGTCCGCACGGAACAGGAAATCCTGCTTGAGCGCTTGCCCCAGCAGTCGCGGATCCTTGTAGGCAGCCATGTCAAAGTCGCAAATGCGCTTTTCAGGAGCAAACTCGAACGAGGCATTTTTGGCATTACCCGCAATGCGCCCAAACGCAAGAGTCTTCACCAGCCGGACCAAGGCCTCTTCGCTATCGTCGCTAGTAAAGCCATAAAGGACCTCGGTCCCATACAGCAAGCGCACGCCAATGCCATATTCCGTACCGGCAGTCGCCGTTTCAATTTGACGGTCCTTCAGTCCAAGACTTGAACTGCGCGTTTCCTCTTCGAAAATTTCTACGAAGTCGGCTCCTGCATTGCGGCCCGCTTCAAAAATCTTGACGGCAACTTCTGGATTCATTTTAAACCTCGCCGTTCATCTTCTTGCGCACAGGGATTCCTGCGGCAAGCATTTCACCCTTGATTCCAGGAACCGTGTAATCGCCAAAGTGCACCATGGATGCGACCAAGGCAGCATCGGCGCTCGTCTTGCGGAACAGGTCCACGATATGCGCAGGAGTTCCTGCACCGCCACTCGCGATTACGGGCACCTGTACGGCCTTTGCAATCATGTCGGTAATCGTCAGTTCGTAGCCGTTCTTCACGCCATCGGTATCGATGGAATTGAGGCAGATTTCGCCAACACCCAGTTCCTCGGCCTTCTTCGCCCACTGGAGTGCGTCAATACCCATCGCCTGGCGCCCACCGCGGATAAACACCTCGTAGCCACTCGGAATCTTCTCCGAGACACCCACGAACTTCGCATCCATGCCAAGCACAATGCACTGGCGACCGAAAGCCCTAGCGCCTTCGGCAATAATTTCCGGATGGAGCACGGCCAAGCTGTTCACGCTGACCTTCTCTGCACCCGCCAGAAGAGCCTCGTGCATATCGTCCAAGTTGCGGATACCGCCACCCACTGCAAACGGGATAAACACGCGCTTTGCAATCTGGCGAATCATCTCCATGTCGCATGGGCGATTCTCGGCACTCGCCGTAATATCGTAAAACACAAGCTCATCGACACCATCAGCACTATACTGCGCCCCCATTTCCACAGGGTCTCCGATGTCGATATTGCCTTTAAACTTAACACCCTTCGTCACCTTGCGGTTACGAACATCCAAGCATACAATTAATCTTTTTGTGAGCATGGGATAAAAGTAGCAATTAACAATGAACACAAATGCGTAAGGCGAGAGAAGTGGCCAAGGTGGACGCTTTCAGCGTCCATGGCTGCGCTCACAAATAATCGTAAACGAGTCTACGATTGCTTGATTCGCTTGCGCATTGTTGCTTGGACATGGCATAAACGCCAAACCTGGCGCTCGAAAATAAAAATGCAAGCATTTTGCTGCTTCATAACCTTGTATGCTGTTGGCACGGGACCCCGAGCTTGACTCGGGGGACTGCGCAATGAACACAAATGCGTAGGGCGAGAAGAGAAGAATTTTGTTTTGTTGCAGAAGGCGCTTTTAGCGAATGCGAGATATAGAATTAATGTAGAGTTTACCTGCGAGAGAAGCGTTCGCAAAAGCGAGATGTACAGGGAAATAAAAGATGAAAAAATTTGGCAGATGGAAATGCGTTCGGCTTGTGGTTGGAGGATGCTAAGCTTACCCACGAGACAGGCTTCCTGCACAATACACTCTTTAGAAAAACGTCATCACTCCTCCGAGCCAGAATCTCACTTGAGTCTCTCTAACGCATCTCGCTTCAAAGTAATCCCTGCGCCAAAGGCGCCACTCTTCTTCCTAGATCCTAACCCCTATTTCCACATATTCAACGCAGAAAATTCTAAAGATGCTTCTCTATCGCACCCTTGAGCGTAGCCTTGGGCACAGCACCCACAATGTTACCGACTTCAACACCATTCTTGAAAAGCTTCATATTCGGAATATTGGTGATTCCAAATCTTGCGCAAATATCCGAAACACCCGGATCATCCACATTGATTTTCGCGACAACCGCCTGCCCATCAAAATCACTCGACAAAGCATCAACGACAGGCCCCATCATGCAGCAAGGACGACACCAGGTTGCCCAAAAATCAACAAGCACCAATTTTCCACAAGAGATAACCTTATCAAATTCTTCAGCGGAAAGAGCTAACGCAGCCATAAAATCTCCAATTTCAGTGCTCCAAATATAGCAATTTAGAATTACAATTCACAAGGCGTTTTTAACGGATTTACTCCAAAATGGAATTTATGCGCCATCCCATATCAAAAAGCCCTTTTTCGCATTTTCGCACAGTAAATCGGACCACATCCCCGCGCGCGATCAGGTAACACATGAACACCCAATTCAGTACGATCAGCTCCGTCAGGAATATTTTCAACAGGTATCACTTCCATAGACGGTCGCTTCTTCAAAATTTTCGCAACAACCGCATCATTTTCAAGCGGAGACAAGGCACAGGTACCGTAAACAACCGTTCCCCCAGGGCGAAGCGCATCCACGGCTGACGCAAGCAGAGCACCTTGTTCCACAGCAAGTCGCTTCACCCGCTTTACAGACCAAACCTCCAAATGCGAAGGCGAATTCAAGACGTGGCGGTCTGAGGAGCAAGGCGCATCCAAAAGAATCTTGTCATAGGATTCCTTTTTATGAAGCCCAAACTTCATACCATCGTAGCCAGTCACATTGATAATACCGCGCCAAGCCTCCGGGAGCGTATTTTCGACAACATGGCGCAATCGAGTACGGCGTTCAGGAGAACGATCATTACTCTGCAAGCAGCCAAATCCCTTCAACATAGACGCAATAACTAAAGTCTTTCCGCCAGGAGCAGCACACATATCAAGAACATCATCGCCGGGTTTCACATCAAGCGCCCCCGCTGCAAAGACAGACGCTTCATCTAGAAAATACGGTTCCAGGGATTCCCCAAATTGCAATTTGACAGGCTGCCCCTCGCCCTTTAGCGCGTCAAGAAGTTCAGGCCAGCGGTCTCCATACACGTTTTCAAAGTAGTCAAAAAATTCCATGCAAAATACCTAATCCTACGAAACATCGGCAAAATAGCAACTTCGAAACACCCTTCGGAAAAGAAGCTAATGAAAAAGCCCCTCCGGGGTAGGAGAGGCTTAATTGAGCTACCAGGATTCGAACCTAGACAAACAGAGTCAGAATCTGTTGTGCTACCGTTACACCATAGCTCATCGGTGCGCACAATTTTAGAAAAAAATCCAAATCTTTGCAAGGGTGTTTTTGAATTATTTTTCAAAAAAATCTGAATTTTTCAAAGTCAACGGCGAATAAGTCATCCACTGCTGCGAAAGAGTGTCACCAGCAGGGAGTTCAACATGCGTCACAACCACATACCTCTCCATGGGAACCTCCGTTTCACGCAGCTTGCTCACCACCTTGACATCGCCAGAATAAAGAACAATATCCTGGATTCCTGCCGGCACATCATCTATTTCCAGCATGTTGCAGGTGACTTCGCGTACAAAATGAGACGTTCCCTTGATTCCCACAACGACACTGTTCATCATGCAGTTGTCAATTTGCAATGAATCCGTCCCATCCTCGTCTTTTTCCTCGCCACCCAAGGACAATACGACGCGAACACCGCTCACAAGACTAGAGGCTTTAGCAAGAACAGTTTCACCTACATCCAGCGTATCCTTCAGCTTCTTGACCTCGGAAGCCGTCACATAGCGGCTCACTCCAGACAACGTCATCGAAGAATCCGTTTTGGGCCTGCGGAACTCTACACGGAAGCTGTCATTTGGAATTTCCTTCGGAAGCGGCAACCACCAGCGTCCTTTCGAATCCGTAACAGTTTCATACTTATATTCTATGGAATCGCCTTCTACAAAGTCAAAACCGTAGAGATCCGTAATCACATGGACCTGCACGTCGGAGCACGCTCCCGCGGACTTTCCGCATTTTACGACACCAGAAATATAAGGCTGCTTCAGTTCCTCTTCTACCTTCTTTTCCTGTTCCTTTATCAGTGTATCTATTTCCGCAGTTGAACTCCAAAGGAAGGGACCTTTAGACAAAGTATCGCCAGCCTTGACATCGTCGTCCATCGCCCACCGACGATAAATAGACGAATCGGCAACACCAGAATTTTCAAGCCTAGCAACAATCTGCGGATCCCCAGGACAGAACGAAAGCCACCAAGATCCAGCAGGAATTAGCATCGAGAAAGAGTCTCCCGCAAAGACGCTCTGCGAGAACGGCATTCCCGGCAAGAACACCTTAAAGTGCGACCCGACTGCCATGGACGGTTCGCCAACATCTTCGTAGTAAAGCACGCTGCTAAACACAGCCGCCTTTTCCAACCGAATACTATCCAATTCGCTTGATTTCGCGGCAATACGCGGCAAATACGAAACTTCACCATGTTTTGCATCAATAACAGCAAGCTGGAACGTATCTGCCAAGGCGGAATCAAACGAGAAAACACCTTGGGAATCCGTCAGCGTTTCCACATAGTTCACTTCAAGCAGAGAATCAGCCTCGTCCGGTTCAAGCGCCATACGCACCATCGCAGAAGCGGCAAACTTTCCGTCAGCACGCTTCACAACGCCAGCAATTGTATTCCCAGTGTCAGTCACCGTACCGGACACCTTGTTTCCCGAATCACAGGAGACAAGCAAGCCGCAAGCAGCGACAAAAAGGCCTATCAAAGAAAAATCACGCAACCTCATCCGTTATCCTCCTTCTCCGTTTCCGGCGGAAGAACCATCTTTTCCTTGCTCAATGGAAAGAACTGGATGTTCATTTCGCACACCATCGTCTCCCCTTCGTCGGAGCGAATGATGTCCACGATTTCCTTACGGAATAAATCAATCTTGCTGATAATCCGTTCCAACCCTTGAGCAGAAACACTCATCGTCATACAAGATACATTTCTGCGCTCGGTACTGTAATAGTCCAGCGCATTTTTTCCCAAATCAATCATCTGCTTCTGGAACTGATGAACGAAAAGTGGGGCCACTTCGCTGCCGCTCGTAATGGCCTTGTTCACAGAGCGATAAAAACCGTCTTCGGAAAGTTCGATAAGTCCGAGATCCAGAAGCAACTGGATGGACTGCTTCGCCTGGGGAAGCGAAATCTTTGGATTCAGGAACAGCGCAAGCTCCTGGATATTCTTCTCGTTAATGTTCAATACGGCCAGAGCCTCTCGCACAACCACATAGTACCACTTGCTATAGTACTCCTGCTGGTTTTTCGCAAGTGACTTGATCGTTCTCGGCAAGAGCGCCGACATCTGGTCAAAAATTTGCTGTTTCGAAGCCGCGGTCGTCGCATGGGTGAAATCCACCATCAGCGTGAAGTAACGGCCTTCCCTCTCGTTCAAGCCAAGGGCGGCAATAAACTTGGGAAGCATTTGGGGAGTTAGCGATTTTCGGCCGCGGATCAGGTCCAGATAGAATCCGGACGAGGAATAACCGGCCTTCTTGGCAAACGACCTGTAAGAGAAATATCTCTGGACGGACTTACGATATTCATAGTAGTCCTGCAAGTATTTGCGGTAATTGTAATAGGCGTATACGTTCATCGGAAATAAAAATAATTTTTTTTGTTTTTGGGAACACCCCACTTTTTGTAAAACATTCCAATTTAGCCCTATTTTACAAAAAACGCAAAAAAAGAACACTCTGTGAACACTTTTTATTTTTAAAATGAATTTTCTCTCAAAAAATTGTTTAATTTCAGAGAACACCCAATCCCATCCCTCGGACCTTCGGCTGTACTCCACCGAAGGTCCTTTTTTTCTTCAAGCACACAGGGACGAAAAACAGGCATCCAGCCCACAGGGCTTCTCAAATTTTTTATTTTTTGCAGCATGAATTTCAAGAAGATCGCTTTAGGCACCTTATCACGCATCCTGCGCTACGCAGGCATTCTTCTTTTAATTTACGTGAGCATGGTATTCTACCTCGCCCTCACCGAGCGCAGAAACGCGTTCCCGCGAGCCATTTCGCACAAGGAAGCACGCGAAGCGATTCAAAAGACGGCGCGCCACATTTCATGCACCACAGAGGACGGCGCCATACTCGAAGGCTGGAGCTCCGGAGACACCAAAGCGGCACAACTACTTTACTTTCCCGATGCAGACGAAGACGCAGCACAATTTCTAGCAGAACTAGGCACCCCGACAGCCTTTTCAGCCGTAACATTCAACTACCGCGGAAGCGGCGACAACAAAGGAACGCCCTCGCAGGAAACATTCGAACCCGACGCCAAGTCCATCGTAGAATGCGCAACCCAAATTAACGGCTCCGCCCCCAAATTCATCGCAGGACGCGGAACAGGAGCACTCCTTGCGGCAAAGCAAATAAACGCACAAAACCAAATTATCCTTATCGACCCTGTCACAAGCATAGCCGACGCCATCAGCGACAAATACCGTATACTTTACCCCAAATTCTTAATACGAGCTAATGTCGCTTTACCTATAGAAATATTGCAAAGACACCCGGATCAGGTATCAATCCTAGCAGACAGGGCGAAAAACGACAAACGAACAGAAGCCGTCGTTCAGATTACAACAAAATCAAAATTTTTAAAGAGAACAACCGAAAATCTGGACGAAATGTTGTCAAAAGCAATCAACATAAAATAATTTTTTAGATCAAAAAGAAAAAAAATCATACAAAATATCAGCTTTTTGCTTACAAAATAGTTATATTCGGTTCAGAATATTCCTTTTTTCTTATATTTCTTGGCATTTAAGAAAAATTAGTTTAATTTATTGCTAATACAACATATAAAAGAGGTGTAAATGGAAAACATAACCGTAAAAATGGATATTCGCGGATTCATCAGATTCCCCGAAGAAGTCGTCAAGGCCCTCAAGCTTGACAAAATGGCCACGAAGCAGGAAACAGCCGATGGTAAAACCGTCGATGTCGGTCCCTACGTAGATGTGGAAGTCGATACAGCGGGTAAGCGTATCGCCATCACCCCAATCAAGACTCCAAAGTCTACATCTTTCCGCTTCATCAGCGGTGTCATCGGTTCCAAGTCCAAGTTCCTCTACTTCAAGGGAGCTTTCAATGCAATTGGACTTCAGATTGCAACAGGAGCCTACACCTTGGAAAAAGACGGCAACAGGTACGTGTTTACCGCCAAGGGTTCCAAGAAGAAGGGCGATTGGGAAATTCTCCCCTGTCGTAACGCTGTGGGCAACAAGACCATGCTCTCCATCGATACACGCGGAACCATCATTTTCGACCACAACACGAAAAACGCCCTGGACACCGTTGAAAACAAGACCATGGTAGCCGAATACGATGCCGCCAAGAAGACCTTCAAGCTGACATTCAGCAAGAACAAAGGCTTCATCAACGTCCGTACCATCGCAAGCCACGCCAATGCATCCTTCATGGGCACTCTTTCTTCGCACGGCATCGCCCTTCCGCAGAAGAGCTTCCGTACCGAAGGTTCTGTTTCCAAGAATGTGCTGACGTTCAGTGTCGCAGCCCTCATTGCACAGCAAAAGGCAGCGGCTAAGGCAGCAAAAAAAAGCAAATAAGAAGGCTAAAAGATGATTGAAGTTCTCAAAGTTTTTTACCCATACCACTATAATATCGGTATTCTCAGTGCGTTATTGGTAATGTTACTGATATTCTTGCTGACGAAGAAGAATTACAAGTGGAGCATCATCACCCTCATTATCGTAGTGGCGCTAAATATTGCAGTCTACAAGCGTACCGAGGGAAGATCCTGGACAATTACTTTGGAACCGGAAAAAACATCTGATCCTTTCGTCACCCCTGAAGTCAAAAAAATGACCTTCTCGGTGCATAAGGACTGGACCATCACCGATGAAAAAGGCGAAGTTCACCATTGGTGCTGGGTCGAAGAATACATGCAGGAATTTGCAAGTGTAGACTTGGTCGCAGCCCTCTGGGGCGAAAATTCCAGCAAGAAACTAGTCCAAGCATCAGAAAGCCACGTCAACAACGGCACTGAATAAGCCTATATCAAAGTGTTAGCAAATCAATCCCACCTTTTTCCATCCGGAGATAGGTGGGATTTTTTATCCACTCCCCTGGAGACGCCACAATTCCATTCGCGGTTTTCCAAATGCCGGGAATATGATGATGTCCATGGATGCAGAAATCATAGCCGTGTCCAAGAATTTCGTTTCCCCATTCCAAATATTCATCTAACGCAATAATCTTGTCCTCGCCGTATTTTCGGCTGTTACGACCGACAAAACGCGCAAGTCCCATACCCCAGTCTGGGTGAATCTGCCTAAAAAGAAAACGGTTCAAAGGGAAATCCAGAATTTTGCGCAAGACGCGGTACCCCGTATCCGACTTGGCGACACCATCGCCATGCATAAAGAACAGGCGTTTCCCCTGAATTTCCAATTCAAGTGACTTGTGAACCTGCACACCCAGCATTTCTGGGAAAAAACTGCCATAAGCAAAGTCGTGGTTTCCCTGCAGCAAGTGCACTTCAGTCCCCGCGCGCACCAGTTCCGACAAGACACGGAACAAATCCAGATGCGCTGAAACCACATAGTAGCGGTATTCATACCAGAACTCGAACAAATCCCCGACAAAGACGACATGGCTTGCCTTGCCAACAAAGGACTCCAGCAGAGTGACTAGTTTCGCTTCGCGGTCGAGGACACATCTTGGCGGATCAATCCCCAAGTGAGCGTCGGAAATGAAATACGCAGCTTTTTCCATGTTCACAATGTAGAATTTTTCAGCATTAAATATGAGAAATAGTGACTGGTAGTTAGGGAACAATTAACACAAATGCGTAGGTCGAGAGTCGCGGCCAAGGTGGACGCTTTCAGCGTCCATGGCTGCGCTCACAAATAATCGTAAACGAGTTTACGATTGCTTGATTCGCTTGCGCATTGTTGCTTGGACATGACCGAGACCAGCATTGAACGCCGTAGGCGTTCGCAGCTGCGGTTATGAAATATCAAAATGCAAGCATTTTGCTGCTTCATAACCTTGCGTGCTTTTGGCACAAGAGCGTAGCGACTGTGCAATGAACAATTAACACAAATGCGTAGGTCGAGAGTCGCGGCCAAGG
>JAZLIJ010000296.1:0-39750 GCA_045617325.1 Fibrobacter sp. | reverse complement strand
CATCAAGGCGCTCGAGGCGCAGCTCGCCGCTCAGGGAAAGTAGCTGAAGTTCAGCCAAGCTGCGTTTTGCCATCTAGGCCCTGCATGCAAATGCGGGGCTTTTTAGCGTGTATCCGCCTGAAGAGGAAACGCGCATGTCCGTACAAACTACAAGCAAGCGTGTTTCTAACCGCAAACATTTTTCATCTTTCTTTTATTGCGTATATCGTAAGCGCAAAAAGGCACTTTGCGGCATTTGTTTAGGGAAAATTCGAGCTCTTGCCCCTGAAATCCCAAATTTCTAATTTGAAAGTCGAGGAACTCAAGGAGTACCTCGACGAAATGCACACCGAATGGGACAAGAACGTAGAACGCGCCTATTTCCTCCAGCACAATCCCGACTTCCTCAAGAAACACGACGAGGAGGTCCTCGCCGAGGAACGCAAGAAGCACGAAGCCGAGGTCGCCGCTCTCGAAGCCGACAAGTCTGCACTTGAGGCTGATAAGTCCGCACTTGAGGCTGACAAATCTGCGCTTGAGGCTGACAATGCCGCGCTTGAGGCTGACAATGCCGCGCTTGAAGCTGACAATGCCGCGCTTGAAGCTGACAAGTCCGCACTTGAGGCCGATAATGCTGCCAAGGATGCCCGCATCAAGACGTTCGAGGCTGGTAATGCTGCGCTTGAAGCTCGCATCAAGGCGCTCGAGGCGCAGCTCGCCGCTCAGGGAAAGTAGCTGAAGTTCAGCCAAGCTGCGTTTTGCCATCTAGGCCCTTCCTTCTCGTCATCCTCTTCGTCGCAGGGCTTTGGTCACTTGCGCTTTAGCGCTTGGTGATCCATGGTTCTCCTTGCGGGAACCAGAAAGTCCGTTCGAACCGAACATGATGCTGAATGTACCGCATAGGCCCTGCATGAAAATGCGGGGCTTTCTGCGTATTCCAGCTGCGGATTAACGCTGCGTTAGTGATGCTCAAAATAGATCCTGGCTTGGGGCCGGGATGACTCAATTCCTCATATTTAACGCTGAATATCCACTTTTTTTCAACAATCATCTTTACAATATGTTCAAGTTTAACTAAATTTGTGGCTCCAATAGCAACCTAAAAAGGATTACAAAATGTATTCTATTGTTGAAGCAGGTGGTTTCCAGTATAAAGTCGAAGTCGGCAAAGCCTATAAGGTTCCGTGCATCGACGCCGCTGTTGGTTCTGAATTGGAGCTCAAGTCCGTCCTTCTTTTCGCAGGAAAAGAAGTGCAAGTCGGCACCCCTGTCCTGAATGACGCCGCTGTCAAGGTCGAAGTTCTCGCCCATGGCAAGGAAGACACGGTCATCGTGTTCAAGAAGAAGCGTCGTACTCGTTACGAACGTCGTAACGGTCATCGTCAGGGCTATACCGAGGTGCTCGTCACGGAAATCCGCTCTGGTGCTGAATCCGCAGTCGCTGATCCTCAAGTTATTACCCGCAACCGCGCTCGCGTGGCTGCCCTTGCCAAGCAGAAGGCTCAGAACAAGCCTCTCACTCGCAAGGAAAAGATCGCTCAGGGCCTTCCGAAGCCGGCTAAGGTTAAGAAGAACTCTCTGCGTAAAGCTAAGGAGGCTTAATCCATGGCACATAAGAAAGGTCAAGGTTCCGTACGTAACGGCCGCGATAGTAACGCCAAGTATCTTGGTGTTAAGAAGTATGCGGGCGAAACTGTTAAGGCTGGCAACATCATCGTTCGTCAGCGCGGTTCTCACTTCCACAAGGGCAACAATGTCGGCATGGGCAAGGATTTCACCTTGTTCTCCCTCGTTGACGGCACTGTGAAGTTCGAACGCCTCGATGCAAAGCGCCAGAAAATCTCCGTTTATCCGGAAGAAGCTAATTAATTCGCTTTGATTTCGAATTTGAAAGCCGGACGCGAAAGCGTCCGGTTTTCTTGTATAAACAGAAAACTACCGGCTAGGCCGGTAGTTCCGTAAAAGTTTTCTGGCGGTCATGAAAAAGGAAATATAAAAAACGGCCTTTCATGATATTCTAAAATCGCTGTGCGTCAAGTACCACTTTACTTACCCGGAAGATAAACTGATTGCACTTTCAAAACGCGTCAAGGAACTTGTGGATGAACAAGCCGCCTACCCGGACTGGGACAAACGCGACGACATCAAATCTGCCCTGAAAGTGGACTTGATAATTCTTCTTGATGAATTCGGCTACCCGCCCGTAGAACGCGACGAAGTCTACGGGGAAATCTTTGAACAAGCCGAGAATTTTAAGAAGGGGAGATAAGAATTTTTCTTCAAAAGTATTTTATATTGTTACTTGACTTTATATGTTCCGTATCACTCTAAAATACTTGTGCTTGCTTTTGCTTTGCTCCCTTTGCGGATGTTTTTGGGAAGCGACGGAGTCGTCTCCTGAGTATTTGCCGATGGATGATTCGGAGTATCCTTATGCGGATGTGCCTCGTGTGGTTATCGAAACGGAGGACTTTGCCGAGATTCGCGACCGCGAAACGCTGATTCCTGCGCGTATGCAGATTTACGGGGGAAATAAACCGGAAAGTGATGTGTATTCCTTGACGGTTCGTGGACGAGGCAATTCAAGTTTCAAAATGCCGAAATATGGCATGAAGCTTGAATTTGAAAAAAAAGAGTCTTTTTGGGGAATGCCGAAAAATCGCGATTGGGTCTTGATTGGGAATTTTGGAGACAAGTCGCATCTTCGGAATTTTATGGCGTGCAGGTTGTCGGAGTGGTTGCTTGCGAATTACACGCCGCGAGTCCATTTTGTTGAATTGTACTTGAATCGGAAATACATGGGGCTTTATCTTTTTTCTGAAAATGTAAAGGTTGCAAAGAATCGGGTGAATATTGCCGAGAACGATTACACTTTTTTGGTTGAAAAGGAAAGTTCAAAGAAGATTGATCCGCCATCTATTACATCGAGTATGGATTATCTGTTTCATATAAAGTCTCCAAAAAATTTAAGCGAGAATTCGGAAAAATTGATTCTTGAACATATCAATGAATTTGAAGATTTTATACAAAATAAGGATTATTATAGCGAAAATGAAATGGAGAAATGGCTTGATTTAGATGATTACCTGTTGTATTACTGGATTCAAGAATTTTCAAAGAATGAAGATGGAAATTTCGGAAGGAGCATCTTTTTTACATGGGCGAAGGGCGAGACGATTCACTTTGGGCCGATTTGGGATTTTGATTTGGCTTTCGGAAACGCTTCTTATGAACAAAATAAATCATCTGACGGATGGTATATTCGCAGGTACAGGTGGAACAAGTATATTTTTAACGACTCCCTTGTGGAGAGCGAGGCTCGCGAATATTGGCTGAAGAATCGTGACGTTTTCAGGGCTTTGATTGATAGTATTCCTCTTTATGTCAAAAATATTGCAAAGGTCGTGAAAAACGAATACAAGCGTTGGCCTGTCATTCGGAATACGGAGAATTGGGCGCTGAAGGATCCGTACGATTCCTATGAAGAGGCAATTGAAGCGATGGTTCTGTGGATGAAAGAGCGCTACGAATGGATTGATTCGAATATTTAAATTTCTACATTTGCAGCCATGCGTAAGATTTACATGGCTGGTATGAGCCACAAGGTGGCGGAAATCGCAATTCGCGAAAAATTTTACATCTCGATGGATGTGAAAACCGAGGCTCTGCAGAATTCACCTTTTGATGAACTTTTGATTCTCGCGACATGCAATCGTACTGAAGTGTACGTGGCGAGCGACCGCGAACTTGATTGTGCGGAACTCGTGCGGTATGTGTGTGGCCTTGCCAAGCAGGATTACGCGAGTTTTGCGCAGTTCTTTTACACCAAGATGGGCGATGAGGTGGCGCATCATGTGATGAACGTGTGCGCAGGGCTTGATTCGGTGGCCATGGGCGAAGATCAGATTTTGCACCAAATTGGAAGAGCTTACGAGACGGCGCATCAGTTGAATGCGACGGGCAACAGCTTGAATAAGCTTTTTCAGAGCGCCATCCACACGACGAAGCGCATCAAGACGGAAACGAACTTGAGCAAGCTCAGTTGCAACATTCCGTTTTTGGCGATGAAACAGGTGCAGAAGACTTTTGACGATTTGGAAAGTCGCTCTGTCTACATTGTCGGTCTTGGCGAAATGGGCTCCTTGATGCTCAAGTATGTGCAGGAGAATACGACGAAGATTTTTGCGAGCAGCAAGACTTTTGCGAATGCGGAAAAGTTTGCGGATGTGCTGACGCCGATTCCTTTTGAAGACCGCTATAGTGTCATTGGCAAGTGCGATGTGCTCATTTTGTGTAGCGCGTGCCAAGAGCCGATTGTGACGAGGGCGGAATACGAGAAATCGTTGTCTGCGGCGGATGTGGCTGGTGTCGCGGATTCTGCGAAAGTCGCTGCGGAATCGTCGGCGGGGATTCGGCGGCTTGTCATTGACCTTGGAAGTCCGCGCAATGCGGAATCGTCCATCGGCGAGATTCCGAATGTGGAATATGTTTGTGTCGATGATCTTGAAAAAATTGTTTCCGAGAATCGCAGGCTTCGCATGATTGAATTTGATGCGGCGCAGAAGATTTTGCAGGAGGGCATCGATGAATTTTTGCAGTGGTACCGCATGGATGACATTGCTAAGGATATTCATGTGTTTGCCGAAAAAATGGTGCAGACTGCGGATGCGGAATGTGAAAAATTGCTGCGCTCGCTCCCTGATGTCTGCGATAGCGACAAGGACCGCATTAAGATGATGTATGTGCGCCTGGCGAAGAAAATGGCGAACGATTATTTGTACAAAGTGAAAGATGCGAATACCGCTTTGCAGACTTCTGCTTTTTTGGATTGTTTGAAGCGTGCGGAGGCGAAAAAATGAAGCTGCGCATCGCTACAAGGAAAAGTGCGCTTGCGCTTGCTCAGACGAAAATGGCGGCCGACGCGATTGTCGCTGCAAATCGCCTTGATGCTGATGAGTGCCGAGCGGATGCTGATGAAAACCGAGCGAACGGTGATGAGTGCCGAGCGAATGTGGACGAAAGCCGAGCGGGCCTCAGCTATGAACTGGTTTCTATGACGACAGAGGGAGACCGTCGCTTGGATAAGTCGCTGGCGAGTTTCGGCGGCAAGGGCGTGTTCATCAAGGAACTGGAAGTTGCTTTGCTGGAAGGTCGCGCCGATATCGCTATCCACAGCCTCAAGGATATGCCTGCTGAGGTGCTGCCGGAGTTTAAGCTTGCTGCTGTTTTAAAGCGCGAAGATCCGCGGGATGCGTTTATCAGTCGCGGTGGCGCTGCGGGCGTCAAGTTTATGGATTTGCCTGCTGGTGCAAAAGTGGGTACTGGAAGCATTCGTCGCATTGTGCAGTTGAAATCGCTGCGTCCGGATATAGAGTTTGTTCCGATTCGTGGAAATATCCAGACGCGTATTGCCAAGCTTGCTGAATTGGATGGTGTCGTGCTTGCTGCTGCGGGTCTCAAACGTATGGGGCTTGCGGACCAGGTGACGGAATACTTCAATACGGACAAGGTGCTTCCGGCGAGTGGCCAGGGGATTCTTGCGATTGAGACGCTGAATGATAGTAAGCAGTGGTTGGAAAATAGTAAGCAGTGGTTGGTAAACAGTAAACAGGAATCGCAGAAAGAAAATGCGGCGAATGCTATCGCGGATGTCGCTGCTATTCTTGCTCGTGCAAATCATGCGGAGACTTATTGCATCGCTGTTGCTGAAATGGCGTTCTTGAAGGCGCTGGATGCGGGCTGTCAATTCCCGGTAGCGAGTTTCGCGGAATTTGTTGCAAATGCGGATGAAGATTCTTGTGCTGTTGTGGGCTCTCGTTTGCTCAAAATTCGCGGCATCTATTGGGATGAGGCGAGCAAGCGGCTGCTTCGTGCGGAGGATTCTTGCATGGTGGATTGCGAGGCGACCGACGCAGTGAAAATTTCCAAGGCGCTTGGAGTTTCGTTGGCGGAAAAAATCAAGGTGCAACTGGCTTAAATTTTTTGCAAAAGATTAAGAACGATGAACAATTACGGCAAAGTTTATTTGATTGGTGCGGGTCCTGGCGATCCGGGACTCTTTACGCTTAAGGGCAAGTCCATTTTGGAACGCGCGGATGTTGTCGTTTACGACCGTCTGGTATCGCCTTCGATTCTCGCTTTTTGTAGCGACAAGGCGCAGATGGTGGATGTAGGGAAGATGCCGACACATCACAAGGTGAAACAATCTGAAATCAATAAGCTTTTGGTGAAGTTTGCACAGGAAAAGCCCGGTGCGACGATTGCGCGCCTCAAGGGCGGTGATCCGTTCGTGTTTGGTCGCGGCGGCGAAGAGGCTTTGGAGCTTGTCGATGCTGGCGTAGAATTTGAAATTGTGCCTGGCGTGACTTCTGCAATTTCTGTGCCTGCGTATGCGGGAATTCCTGTGAGTCATCGCGGAATTGCGACGAGCTTTCACATTATTACGGGGCATGAGAAAGAAGATAGTAAGCAGTGGTTGGTAAGCAGTAAACAGGAATCGCTGAATCAAGATACAGATACGTCATTGCGGGCGGAGCGAAACACTCTCTCGTCTGTATCCGGCCTTGATTTCCCGGCTTTGGCGAAGTGTCCTGGCACCTTGATTTTCCTCATGGGCATATCCAACATGGAAATGATTGCCCGCTGCCTTATGGAATGCGGCAAGGATCCGAAAACGCCCTTGGCCTTTATTGAAAAGGGGACGACTCCGTACCAGCGCACAGTAACTTGCACGCTTGATACTGCGGCGGAGACGATTGTGCACGAAAACGTGACTGCACCTGCCATCACCATCATGGGCGGCGTCGTGGAACTGGGCGATAAGCTTGCTTGGCGCAAGAATCTGCCGCTTTCTGGCAAGCGCCTTGTGGTGACTCGTGCTGCAAAACAGGCGAGCGGAATATCCGCGAAACTCACGGCCCTCGGCGCCGAAGTCATCGAAACCCCGATGATAGAAACTCGCAGCGTCGAACCGCGCGTTGGTTCGCTGGATGGTGCTGCGGTGAACTTTGCAGACCTTGCAAACTTTGACGTCCTTGCTTTCACAAGTACAAATGGCGTAGAAAGTTTCTTTGAAGCATTTTTCAAGGCTGGCCTCGACATCCGCGCGCTTGCCGGTAAGAAGATTGCGAGCGTGGGGAAGATTACCGAAAAGAAACTCCTCGAACGCGGTCTCCGTTGCGATTTTGTTCCCGATGATCACACTGGCGAAGGCCTTGGCAAGCTGCTCGCAAAAATTGCACAATCCTCGAACCTCGAACTTGGAGCCTCGACTCTTCTGTTGCAAGGCAACCTCGCCGACGAAACGCTTACGACGCTTTTGCCGCAGGCGACTCGCTGGATTGTGTACGAAACGCTCCCCGCAAAGACTTTGCCCGACTGGAAACGCGAAGCCGTTGCTACCGCCGATGCTGTCGTATTTGCAAGCTCCAGCGCTGTCGAAAATTTTGCGAATGCTTTGAATATTCCTCAAAACGTTGAAACTGCAACCTCATGCCTCGAACCACAGGCCTCGTGCCTCGCACCTCGCACCTGCTTTTCCATCGGTCGCATGACAACCGCTACTGCGAAAAAGTACGGCTTCGAAGTCATCGAAAGCGACGAGACGACGATGGATTCCCTCGTGAAAAAGATTGCGGAGCATTACGCTTAATCTTGTAATTTAAAATTAAAAAAGCCCTGGAATGAATCCGGAGCTTTTTTTCGTTTTCTGCATTTTGAATGGCTTGGTCTATGTTGTCTGCAACCTTGCTTTGCGGCTACACCGTTATCGACTTAGGAAATGGACCCCAAATCTTTT
The DNA here is from genome assembly GCA_045617325.1 of Fibrobacter sp. Classification (GTDB taxonomy): domain Bacteria; phylum Fibrobacterota; class Fibrobacteria; order Fibrobacterales; family Fibrobacteraceae; genus Fibrobacter. The sequence continues at coordinate 31,973 of JAZLIJ010000296.1, read as the reverse complement.
TTCCTCTTGGTGTTTCCTTCACCCTTGACGCAGCGAACGGGTGCTGCGGTAAAGGAGCCATCAATCATAAATGTAGACACATACGCGGAATTTCCATCAATGCAGAAAAAATCCTGCGAGAGCCAGATGGTTTGTCCGTCAACCGAGCCCGCCCAGAAGCAAACTTCAAATGATTCGTTATAGTTGGGGATAATCAAGTCTTGCTGACCTTCTACAGGCAAGGCGGAGAAACCGAAAGCATTGCTACCTGAGGAACCTTCAGGCCATTCCTTCGACGACTTTAGCAGATAGCCTGCATTCTTGCTGCCATGAAAATCATCACCCAATTCTTCGCCCGTTACATAGGCAATAAGAGTCAGCCACTCATCCTTGGAAGGTAAATGCCAGCCATCGGGGCAAATCCCTTGCATTGGCTGGGGTACGTCGCAATTCTCAAAGAAATCATCTCCTGTCAGCAAATCCAAAGAACATTTTGTCCTCTTTGCATCCAGTGCCTCGTCGTAGGAATAATAGAGGCCACTACCGTTGCAACTATCTTGAGCACCAGAAGTACATCCATAGGATGATTCCTCACCATAGATATAGTTCAGATTTTCGGCCATCCAAGTCTGATTGCCTATTTCTACCGTCTTATAGGTTTTGCCGTCACGGGAATCCGTAAATTCGCCAGTCAACCCCGAGTTCACGGAATGCGCTGTATCTGGTAAGACCGAAGAAGAAGACTCGGCAGAAGGTGAAGCGCTTTCGGAAGAACTTGAGTTTATTGAGGATCCGTCTACAGAACTGGAATTCTGTTCTGTGGATTTTTCGGGAAAATTTGGTTCAGTTGTACTGGATGAGTCATCAGAACAAGCAGCCAATAAGAAAAAAGAGCTTAAAAAAGGAGGCTTTTAAAAGTATTCATAATAATCCTCCTAACAATAAACTAAATCTAAATAAATGACTTTATTTTTCCAACGTGCAAACCAAAAAATTTCTAGGTGGAATACAGTCTTTTTGAATTTTATCAAAAAGGAGGCTGTCTTCTGTCACTGCGTTTGACTTGATTTTAGCCATCTTTTCTGCTTATTTTCTATCTTTCGTCCTATGAAAGTCGTTCTGATCATTGCGCATAATTGTATTCGTCCTGGGGCTTACCGCGGGTTCGAGGCGGTGATGGATCGCTTGCATCACGATATGCCGGGCACCCGTGTCGCTAGCACGAGCTTGGCTGATTTCGATACCGACTTGCGCGCTGTTCTGCGTGAAGATGTGGAATCGGTGACGCTCCTTCCGTATTTGCTTTTGAACGGTCAGCATTCTAGGGCTGATATTCCTGCGATAGTTGCTGCTGCCCAGAAGGATTTTCCGCAGATTCTCATTACGCTTTTGCCGCCTCTTGGCGAATGGCCCGGTTTTGCTGACATGGTTGCCAAGCAAGTCTGCAAAGTGAATGGGGAAGTGGCTTCGCAAACCTCGTGCCTCGAACCTCGTGCCTCGAACCTCGCACCTCGAGCCTCGACCCTCTTCGCCATCGAGATGAATCTTTCCTGCAAAAATGTTCTCGTCGTAGGTGGCGGTCATATTGCGCTTCGCAAGGTGAAAACCTTGTTGCCGACAGGCGCTCGCATTACCGTTGTCGCTCCGTCCATTGATCCGGACTTGAGGAGTCTTGCTGCTGATAATTCATCTCTCGTTTCTCGTCTCTCGTCTCTCGTCTTGATTGAACGCCCTTATGAAACGATCGACCTTCGCGGTGTTTCCATGGTGTTCATCTGCACCGACCAGCCGGTGGTAAATGCGCAAGTCAGCAACGATGCCCGCGCCCGCCGAATCCTCGTGAACAATGCCTGCGATTACCTGGATGGCGATTTCATTGTGCCCGCTCGCATGGATTTTGGCAAGAACATCACTGTGACCGTTTCCACGCAAGGCAAATCCCCGAGCCTCGCCAAGAAACTCAAGCAGAAAATCCAAACCGACTGGGCAAACGACCTCGAACAACTTGAACAAGATTTTTTAGATTCCTCGACGTCGCCCTAAAAGGTCTGCTCGGGATGACACCTTTACCCTTTTTACATACAACTCATAACTCATAATTCATAACTCATAACTAATATGCACTTCCGTCCTCGTCGTCTTCGTCAAAATGAAACCATCCGCAACATGATTGCGGAAACCTCCGTCAGCGCCGATTGTCTCGTTTACCCCATGTTCGTGGTGGAAGGCGAGGGTGTCAAGGAAGAAATTCCTTCGATGCCGAACCAGTTCCGCTTTTCCATCGATGAAATTCTGAAGGAAATCGCGACGTTTGGTCCGCTCGGCCTCAAGTCCATTCTCCTGTTCGGAATCCCCGACCACAAGGATGAAATGGCGACGAGCGCCTACGATGAAAATGGAATCGTTCAGCGCGCCGTTCGAGCTATCAAGGCCAAGTTCCCGGAAATCTATGTGATTTGCGATGTTTGCCTTTGCGAATACATGAGCCACGGCCACTGCGGCATCATCAAGGATAACGACGTGGATAACGACCCAACGCTTGAACTCCTTGCAAAGACTGCTGTTTCGCAGGCCGCCGCCGGTGCCGACATGGTCGCCCCTTCCGACATGATGGACGGCCACATCACCGCCATCCGCGAAGCCTTGGATGCCGCGGGCTTTACCAATACGCCGATTATGGGTTACAGTGCGAAGTTCGCGAGCGCCTACTACGGCCCGTTCCGCGATGCTGCCGATTCCGCCCCGCACTTTGGCAACCGCAAAACGTACCAGATGGACGTGCGCAACGGTCGCGAAGCCATGCACGAAGTGGAACTTGACTTGGAAGAAGGTGCCGACATCGTGATGGTGAAACCGGGCCTCGCTTTCCTCGACGTGCTCCGCGGTGCCGCCGAAATCAGCAACGTTCCTGTGGCTGTGTACAACGTAAGCGGCGAATACTCCATGGTCAAAGCCGCTGGCAAAAATGGCTGGATTGATGAAAACGCCATCATCCGCGAAAACATGATTGCCTTCAAGCGCGCCGGTGCCGACATCATCATCACCTACCACGCGAAGGAAATTCTCGAGAAGGGACTTCTGAAGTAAAATTTTAAAACAAATGCTCTGTTTAAAGCTAATTCGATGTGCAAATAATCAAAGCCTATTTCGAGGATGCTCGAATTGATTAGAGGCAGACTTAAAAAAATTATTGATGAATAAAAAAAAGCGAGTGTCGAGTTTTGACATTCGCTTTTTTGATTAAGGTGTGAGAAATTTATTTCTCAACAACAATGGATTGTAAAAATGAAGACGTTTTCTTAGCCGTTTCCCTTAGCTTCTGTTGCGGTATTCTTCTGCTTTTCGCGACGGAAGAGGATGACCATCCACACGATACCTGCAATAATCATGAGGCTGCAAAGCGTCTGTCCGCGGCTCATGCCGAAGAGATCGATGCGACCGAGGTGTGCGTCCGGTTTGCGGAAGAACTCGATGAAGAAGCGGAAAATGCCATATCCCATCAGGTACAGGCATGGCATCTTGTCTTTCAGCGCCGGAATCTTGCGGAGGTTCCACAAAAGCGTGAAGAGGATGATTCCTTCGAACAACATTTCGTAGAGCTGGCTTGGGTGATGCAAAATTGGATTCTGCAGGGAACTGTCATGGGCAAGCGGGAACCACATGCCGATGGCGCTTGTCGTTGCTTCTCCAAAAAGTTCACCGTTGATGAAGTTGCCGTAACGACCCCAGGTATAGGCGAGGGGTGCTGCCAAAAAGCACAGGTTCAGCCACGGCCACACTTTCATCTTGTTGCGCTTGAGTCCGATAATCGTAAAGACGATGCCGAGGATGAGACCGCCGTGGTACGACATCCCGGAAATGCCTGTGAAGTGGTAGCCGAGCGCGTCATGCGAAAGCGGAATGAGAATTTCCGTCGGATTCGAAAGGTAGTAGCCCGGCTTGTAGAAGAATACGTAACCGAGACGTGCGCCGATTAAGATGCCTGCGATAATCCATGTGAAAATGCTGTCGAACTGGTCCTTGGTGTAGCCCAGCTTTTCTTTCTTGTTGACATGCCACATGGTGAGGTAGGCTGTCAAGAATGCGAAAATGTACATGACGCCGTACCAGCGAACAGGGAATGAACCTATTTGAATCGCTGTCCCGTCAAAATAGGTCGGTATCAGGTTCCACCAGCTTAAATCCATTTTGTTTTCCTTTGACTAGTTGAAAGTTTCTTTGTGTGTTAAAATTTTTGAAGCGGAAATCAGTCCCCGAGGTGATTCTGGTTCGCCCAGTAGTTGATGATGGTCGCTGCCACCTGCGTTGCCGGCTGTGACTTGATTTCCTTGTGGACTTGCATCACGATGACAATAATTGCTTGGCCCGGAACGTGTTTTGCCTGTGCAAATCCGACGAACCAGTCGTAGCGTCCCTTGGGATCGCGACCGTCGAGAGAACCCGTTTTTCCACCGATGGTGAGTGCTTCGAGATTCTTCCTTGCCATGTTCTTGCGCGACATTTGCTTGTGTGCCGTTCCCGATGTGACGGAACGAATCATCGCCTCGCGGAGTCCGTAGTAGGTGTTTTCGCTGAATTGGCTTACATTCAGCGCGATGGGGCGTGAAGGCGCGTAGGGGGCTAGTCCCTTGGCCCATGGAATTTCAAGTTTTTTCTTTGTGAGTATGGCGCGGACCTGGGCTGCCGCCAAAAGCGGCGTGAGCGTTGTCGCTGTTGTAAATCCGCAGGAAACTTCGGCGAGCGCATAGCCTGTGTCCGGTGGCGCGTATGTGGAAATTTCGGGTGCGTTTCCCATAAAATTCATGTTGTAGCCCAGATTTTTCGATGCTGCGATAAGGCGCTTTGCGCCAAGTTGCATACCTACAATCGCCATGGGCGGATTTGCCGACTTTGCAAAAACGTCCTGCAACTCCATAGTAGGTCCTCTGTATTTTTCAGGAACACGAAGCTGTCTTTTGTAGAGCTTGTGGTGCGAGCCTATCATCGGAATCGGAGTGTTCAGGGAATAGCGCCTGCTCTCCAGTGCCGCAGTCAATGTGACAATCTTTGCGATGGATGCCGCAGGGAAGGTGTTTTTTGTAAAGAAGTCGGGCTTACTCTGAATTGCTCCGTCGCGTCTTTCCCCCCAGGCGATAATCTCGTTGCTTTTTGCGTCAACGACCATGAACACACCGACATCGGGCTTGTAACGGCGTAGCGTCAAGTCGATTTTTTCGGCTAGGAAAGTATTTTTTTGTGCTTTGATATGGGCACTATCCCGTTGTTCGGGACTTGGCGGGTTGTTTGGCGCGACTGCAGCGGTGATTGCCGCCCTTGTATTTTCGATATCTTCAGCTTGAGGTTCTTCGAAAAGGGAATCTAGAGTCTTGAGGTTTTCGGAGAGATTCTTGACAAATTCCTGGGCGTTCTCTTGCGCTGTATTTTCTTTAGTTTCCTCGTCATTACCCGCGAAGGTGCAGTGCGCAATTCCTGCGATGATGGCGATAAATACGGCTATGGCGACGCATCGGTTTCTCATCCGCTCCTTGTAGGGGCGTTGGCGGAAGGAGTTTGGGGTGTAATATTGCATGAATTACTTGAAAATGGTCTTGCGGTAGTAGGCGAGTTCGGCAATGCTTTCGCGGATGTCATCGAGTGCCTGGTGCTTTTCCTGCTTCTCGAATTCGGGCAGGTTCGGGTACCAGCGGAATGTCAATTCCTTGACGGAGCTCACGTCGATATTTCTGTAGTTGAGCCAGCTTGTAACTTTCGGCATGTACTTGTACATGAAGCGCCTGTCCTGCGTAATGGAATTGCCGCAGAGCACGTTTCTGCCTTCCTTTGTAAAAGGCTTGATAAAGTCGAGCGTCATCTGGTCCGCATCGGCTATGCTCAGGTGCGATTTACGGCAGCGGTCGACAAGTCCGCTTTGGTTGTGGTGACGCGTATTCCAGGCGTCCATGCCTTCAAAAATGTTTTCGGTCTGATGGATGGCGAGGACGGGGCCCTCGGCCAAAATATTCAGGTTCGCATCGGTGACGATGGTCGCCACTTCCAAAATGACATCTTTGTCCGGGTAGAGCCCTGACATTTCCAGGTCCATCCAGACAAGATTTGGTTCGCTTTTAATCCTTACCATAGTGGCTACAATTTAGTATTTGAATCATGAAATGAAAAAATGGTTTTGTGTGTTGTATGCGAAATGGAATGCGTGTAAAAGATTTTTTTCTCGCAGAAAGTGTAACACTTGCTACAGTCGGGACCTTTTTGCCTTTTTTCGTTTTGTGCAGCTCTTTGTTTTATCGGGTTCAGAGTTTAATTTTAGGGAGCATTTTTGCGATACACCCCAATGAGGTTCTTGATGAAAAAATCGATACATTCCAAATTATTCCGTATGGCGTTGTTTGCCTCCTGCTTTGCATCGCTTGCTTTTGCAGATAACGTTTTGGATAACGGCGACATGGAATACGGTGACGGCGGCTGGTATCTTTGGAACAATCCAGATGGTCCTGCTACAGTTGAAACTCAGATAGCCATTGAAGGCTTGGGTGTCGATGGTTCTCAAGGCGCGAAGGTCGTGGTGAAGGAACTTCCGAAAATTTGGTGGGGCCTGCAGCTGCAACCGCCCAAGTTCCTTGCCGATTCCGCTTACTATACGCTTCGTTTCAAGGCGAAGGGCAACATGCCAATCAACGCCATTGTACAGGGTGGCCCTCCGGACTACCGCCAAAAGGAAAGCGGCAGTTTCCAGCTAACGGACAAGTGGAAATCCTACTCCATGACGTTCCTTGCCGACCAGAAAGGCTACGGGCTCAACAACGTCACCTTCCACGTAGGCTTGCAAAAGGGTTGGATGCAGATTGACGATGTGGAAATCGAAAAGGCCGATTTCATGGACACGACCTGGTACAAGAATGCCGATGCACGCATTGACAGCCTCCGCAAAACGGACTTTACCGTGAAGGCGAAGCCGGGCGAGAAGGTGAGCGTGAAACTGATTCGCCATGCGTTCCCGTTCGGAACCGCCCTCAACTTCCACACCGATGGCAAGGACAGCGTCGAAAAGTGGTATCGCGCCGAAGCCAAGAAGCTCTTCTGGCACGGTGTCTCCGAAAACCAGTTCAAGTGGCCGGAATACGAACCCAAGAAGGGCAAGCTCAAGAAAGAGGAAATGTACCGCTACGTCTATTACGCGCAGGAACACGGCTGGAAGCTTCGTGGCCACGCCCTTGTCTGGAGTCACCAGGGCTACGGCTTCGACAAGCATTACAGCAACCAGGGCAGCTGCAAGGAAATTGCCGCAAAGCTCAAGAGCCGCATTGAACGCGACATGAACGAGTACAAGGGTAAAATTACAGAATACGACGTCTGGAACGAACCGATTCATGAATCCTGGACGTTCAACAAGTGCGGCTGGGGACTCCTGGACAGCGCCTTCATTTGGGCTCACAAGGTCGATCCGAAAGCGATTCTCTACCTGAACGACTACAATGTGGTCGCCGCCGGCGAAACGGACCGCTACTATACTGTCATCAAGGGAATGCTCGACCGCAAGGTGCCTATCATGGGCATTGGCGTCCAGTGCCATTTCGGTGCCCGTCCGATTGAACCGGGGCTCATCAGGGAACGCTTGGACAAGCTTGCTTCTCTTGGGCTTCCGATTAAGGTGACAGAACTTGACGTAGGTACCTGGGATAACGGTCTCCATGTTTCCGAGGAGGAACAGGCGAATCTCTACGAAAAGGCGATTCGCAGCATGTTCAGCCATCCGGCGGTGAACGGCATTGTGATGTGGGGCTTCTGGGATGCCCGCCACTGGAGCAAGAACGGTGGCATCGTCGCCTTCGACGGTCGCGAAAAGCCCGCCGCAAAGCGCATTTACGACTTGTGGCACAAGGTCTGGTACACCGAGGCGACTGCTGTTGCCGATGCAAATGGTGTGGCCAAGTTCCGCGGCTTCAAGGGTCGCTATCGCGTAACCGCCGGCGGAAAGACCTACGACATTCACGCTGAATAATTTCGCAATCTTTTTAGAACACATAACGGAAATCGCTCCTGCGAATGCGGGGGCGATTTTTGCTTTGGCATCTACCCCGAAAAATCTTTTTTTCTATTTTTGTTTCGCAAAATGGAAAACGTCGTTGTTACAGGAATGGGCTGCGTATCGTCCTTGGGAAATGCCCCGGATGAACTGTGGCGCAACTTGCTTGCCGGAAAATCTGGAGTCGCACCGATCCAGCGTTTTGATGCGAGCGGATTTACTTCGCAGATGGCAAGCGAAATTCGCAATTTTTCGCCGAATGATTTTTGTTCCAAGCGCGACTTGGCGCGGTTCTCACGTTATGTGACTTATGCCATCTTTGCGGCGAGACAGGCCCTGCAAAATGCGAAAGTGGACCCTGCCCTTGAAAATCCTGCTCGAAGCGGTGTCGCTATCGGTTCCAGCATCGGCGGGATGGAGCATTATTACAATGCGTCTGTGGCGCTTTCCACTCGTGGCCCGAATCGCGTTTCTCCGTTTTTCATCCCGATGTCCATTGTGAACATGGCGAGCGGCGAAGTCTGCAATCGTCTTGGCTGGATGGGGCCGAGCTATTCCGTCACATCCGCCTGTGCAACGAGCAATCATTCCATTTCGAGCGCCGTGGACCAGATTCGTCTGGGGCGTGCGGATATCATGCTTGCCGGCGGTGCCGATGAAACGGTGAATCCGCTGGGACTTGCCGGTTTTGCGAGCATGCACGCCGTCAGTCGCCGTAACGATTCCCCGGAGACGGCATCGCGTCCTTTCGATGTGGACCGCGACGGCTTTGTCATCGGGGAAGGGGCTGGTGTTCTTGTGCTCGAAAGCGAAAGCCATGCGAAGGCACGTGGCGCAGAAATCCTCGCCCGAGTCGCAGGAACGGGCCTGAGCGCCGATGCGTATCATATTTCAGCGCCCCGCGAAGATGGAAAGGGGGTTGCTTTGGCTATGCAGAATGCTCTTTCTGATGCGAAAATTTTGCCGCAGGATGTGGGCTACATCAATACGCATGGAACTTCGACGCCGCTTGGCGATGTCGCTGAATGCCGCGCCATCGAGAGTGTCTTTGGCACAGAAATCAAGGTGAACTCGACGAAGTCCATGCTCGGACATTGCCTGGGTGCCGCTGGCGCCCTGGAAGCGATTGCGACGATTTTCTCTCTCAACTCGCAGACGCTCCATGCGACAAAAAACGTCTTCAACAAGGATCCGCTGATTCACTTGGACGTCTGTGAGAACGGCTCCTGTTCGCATCAATTTAAATATGCGCTGAGCAACAGTTTCGGCTTTGGCGGGCAGAATTGCAGCGTCATTTTTGGGAGAAGTTAGACTTTTTGGTGAAGGTCATAGGTGAATAGAAAATGAAACAGACAAAATCTCACTCTTTGTTCATTCGTTGCTTCTTGATAATGCTTTTCGCATTTGCCGTAAATTCCAATGCGTCTCCTTATGACCCGCTGACCTGGCGCGACTCCACCTGGGATTACCGCAGCGAGGATTCCTCGGATGTCAAGAATGAAATCTCGGTGCCAAAACTTGCTGGAGTAGCCTCCCTCACGCTTATCGCTTACGGTGCCGCATTTTGGCTCGTCTTTGACAAGGGCTGGTGGGATAATCAGGATAGTCATTTCCATTTTGAAAACGACTTTGACTACGCTCTGAATCTCGACAAGTTCGGGCACTTTGGCGCAGGTGTGATTCTTGCGGAAGGATTTTACGAGGGCTATCGCTGGGCCGGTGCGAGCGAGTTTCAGTCGTACTTGTTTGCGGGGCTTTCCGCCTTTGCGACTCATGTCGCTATTGATGTCAAGGACGGCTTTTCTCCGGAATGGGGCTTCAGCATTTTCGACGTGCTGAGTGGAACGCTTGGCGGCTTTTTCCCGATGGCGGAACGCTATATTCCGATATTCAAGTATGTGGACTTAAAATGGAGCTACTGGATTAATACGAAGGTTTATTATCGCAAGAGTGATACGGGCATCTTTACCGATGACTACGTGAACCAGACTTTCTGGGCTTCGTTCAAACCGTATCGTGTACTTCCCGCTGCGGCGCAAAAGTACTACCCGAGCTGGCTTGCCGTCGCGATTGGCCTCAGCATCGACGAAAAGATGTTTACGACCAAGCAGCATCCACGTCGTGAAGTTTATCTGGCTCTGGACTATGACTTGGAAGCGTTCCGTCCGCAAAGCCGCCTTGCTCGCCAGGTCATAAAGTTCCTGAACTATTTCAAGCTGCCGGCGCCGGCGATTCAGGTCTATCCGAAGTTTCACTGGTTCATGCTCTATCCGATCAAGTTCTGATAGGCGAGATGCTTTATTTTTTGCTTTTTACCCCATATTTACCTTTAATGTTCACGCATAATTAACTATTTTTTACGTGCAAAAATTTCAAGGAGCACATAATGCTTAAATCTACTCTGCAACAGACCGATCCGGCCATCTATAACATCATCCAGAAGGAAGCCGAACGCCAGGAATATGGCATCGAACTTATCGCTTCCGAAAACTACACCTCCAAAGCCGTGATGGAAGCTATGGGCTCCGTCCTCACCAACAAGTACAGCGAAGGCTACGTTGGCAAGCGCTACTACGGTGGTAACGAAGTGATTGATGAAATGGAAGCTTTGGCCATCGACCGTTGCAAGCAGCTCTTCGGTTGCGACCACGTGAACATCCAGCCGCTTTCCGGTTCTCCGGCAAACGCCGCTGTGTACTTCGCAGTCCTCAAGCCGGGTGACAAGGTCCTCGGCCTCAAGCTCGACCACGGTGGACACCTTTCTCACGGCCATCCGGTGAACTTCTCCGGCATGCTCTACAACTTCGTTCAGTACGAAGTCGACGAAAAGACCGGCCGCATCGACATGGACAAGGTCCGCGAAATTGCTCTTAAGGAAAAGCCGAAGATGATTCTCGCCGGTTTCTCCGCTTACAGCCGCAACCTCGACTGGAAGCGTTTCAAGGAAATCGCCGACGAAGTTGGCGCCCTCACCATGGCCGATATTTCTCACGTCGCTGGCCTCATCGCCGGTAAGGCTATCGAATCTCCGGTGCCGTACTTCGACATCGTGACGACCACCACCCATAAGACCCTCCGTGGCCCGCGTTCCGCTATCATTATGTGCAAGGACCGCATGATCCAGAAGATGGTCAAGGGCGAAATGAAGGAAGTCTCCCTCGCGAAAGAAATCGACAAGGGCGTGTTCCCGGGTATGCAGGGTGGCCCGCATGACCACATCAACGCCGGTAAGGCCGTTGCATTCCTCGAAGCTTTGCAGCCGGAATTCCAGACCTACGCCAAGAACATCATCAAGAACATGCAGGCTATGGCCGATGAACTGATGAAGCGCGGCTACAAGATCATTTCCGACGGTACCGACAACCACCTCGTCGTGATTGACATGACCTCCAAGGGCGTTACCGGCAAGGAAGCCGAAGTCGCTCTCGAAAAGGTCGGCATCTCCACGAGCCGCTCCACGATTCCGTTCGACCCGCGCAAGCCGATGGATCCGTCTGGCCTCCGTATCGGTGCTGCCGCTATCACGACCCGCGGTTTCGACGAAGAAGATTCCCGCAAGGTTGGCGACATCATCGACCGCACCGTGCAGAACAAGGACAACGACGAAGCCCTCAAGGCCATCCGTCAGGAAATCATCGAACTCTGCAAGAAGCACCCGCTGTATAAGTAGTGGACAGTAGGGAGTAGACAGTAGGAAGTTGCGCGCACCAGCGCCAAACTAAGAAAAAACTGTCTACTGATAACTGTTTACTTTGGAATGAGGCTGCGCTCAATAAAGTATACGCAAAAAAAATCCTCGGCAATCATCAATATGATAGCCGAGGATTTTTGCTTTTTAAAGAATTTCTACTTATTCGCCGATGCCGTATTTGGCGATATCTTCTTCTGTAATTGTTGTTGCGTCGAAGCCTTTTTCTTCAGAAATGACTTTCTTCGAAGGAATGTTTCCGGTTTTGATCATTTTTTCGATTGAGGCGGCCTGGAACGGGGAGCATTGTCCGTCGTAATTCCAGTTCTTGGCGAGAAGTTCGCGGAGAGCCCACTTGTTGCTGTCGAATCCGATGACGACGACGTCCTTTCCGACTCCGTGTGAGATTCCCGCTTCGTCAAGAGCCGCTACGGCACCCTTGGCCATGTCGTCGTTTTCTGCATAGATTACGTTGAATTTTTCGCCGGACTTGATGACTGATTCTACGATTTTCTTTGCTTCGCCGGCATCCCAGGTGGCGCTCTGCTGGGCAACTTTTTTCATTGTTCCTGCGGCGAATTCGTTTTCAATAGCGGCGGTGCGTCCAATTTGTGCGTCGGAGCCCATTGCACCCTGAATGTGAATTATGTTGTACTCATTCAGGTTCTGTTTTTTCAGCCAGGCGACCGCTACGTTCCCTTGCTTTGCCATGTCTGAAACGACGGCTGCTTCGTAGAGCTTTTCTGGAACGTTGATCATTCGGTCAAAGAGGAACACTTTGGTGCCCGCATCTTGCGCCTTTTGTAGAACGGTTTCCCATCCGTCTGTGGCGGCAGCAGAAATGAGAATGTAGTTGACTCCATCATCAATGAATTGCGAAGCCGCCTTGAGCTGTTCATCGTTTTTCAAACTGTAGAAAGTTTTTACATCGTACCCCTTCTCTATGGAGAATACGTTTTCCATGTCCTTGACGTTGGCGGTGCGGTATCCGGATTCACTTGGCGGGTTATTGATGATTCCGATTTTGACGGATTCACTCTTTGTTTTGCTTGTGCATGCAAAAAACATGCTGGCGGCAGCCACAACGGCTATAGCAGCGAATAATTTTTTCATGAAATCCTCCTGGTAATTTTTTATGGCGAACATCCCTACGTTTGCCATAGACTTTAAGATAATATTTTTTTGGGGGTATGTCGCTGAAATTTTAAAATTGAGTGTAAATGGGCGGGGACGGACTTGGTTGTGCTTGTTGACGGTCTTTAATCTGTTTTCATGTGGAAACCTTCTTTGCCATTTTGTCTATAATAATTTTTTTGAAAAATGCGCTTCATGGTATTTTTTAATCTAAAATTCCTTATGTATGGAATGTTTTAAATTTTTATCGCTTTCGGCATTGTCTTTTGCCGCATCCTTTGTCGCCGTTTCCGCAGTTTCCGCCTTCGCGGGGCCGATTGCCACAGTTCCTTGGAACGGCCATCCGAGTGCGGCTTCTTTCACCTTTGACGATGGTCTCCATTCTCAGACGAACAACTTGACCTTCCTCGACAACATGCCGGATGTATCGGTGACGTTCTTTGTTTGCACGGGGACGATGGACTTTGCGAGCAATTCGCAGCCCCATTTGAATTACGCAAAGAAAGGACACGAAATCGGGAACCACACGGTCAACCACAAGAACTTGACCCAGGAAGGGAACCCGAGTTCGGAAATCGACAATGCGGCGACGAAACTCAGGAGCATGGGCCTTGAGGCGACTTCCTTGGCGACGCCGTACTGTGCTCAGAATGCGAATGTCAAGAACGCCATCAACAAACAGCATTTCATTAACCGCGGTTGCGGTGGCAGTGGTCTTACCGGTTGGGACACGGAGCCGGATTGGATGCAAATTGATTCCCACTATTGGCAGGGCACGAGCAATGTCGCAAGTTTCAAGAGCACTTTGGACCAGGCGGCGAGTGGCAAATGGCATGTGCAACTGAACCACGGTGTTGCTGCAAACTGGGACGTGATTTCTGCCGCCGACATCAAGACGCTTATCGAATACGCCGTGCAGAAGAATCTGTGGGTGGCTTCGTTCTCGACGGTAGGCGCTTATTTGCGTGCGCATTTTACCATCGACAAGGCGACTGCGACGAATACTTCTACGGGCTTCAAGGTCACTTGGACATCTCCGCATGAACACATGCCTTCTTCCGTGCCGCTGCGCGTCAAGATTCAGAACGCCCAGGGCAAGACCGTGAGCCAGAAGGGCAAGGAAGTCAAGCCTAATTCCGATGGCACTTACACCATCGACTTCATGAAGTTGGAACTTGAAGTTTCCGGCGAACCCATCGAAGTGAAGCCGTTCAAGGGCGCCATCGAAATCCCTGGGACGCTCGAAGCCGAAAACTACGACACTTACGCCTACGAAGATGCCGATGGCAAGAACGACGCAACGGGTTACCGCAGCGATGATGCTGGCATTGTGAAGGCTGGCAACGGCTACGCTCTTGGCTACACGACTGCCGGTGATTATTTCGAATACACGCTCGATGTGAAGGCCGCTGGCAAGTACAAAGTAACAATTAACGGCGCAACAGGCAATTCCACGGCTTCTTCTGTGACTGTTTCCGTTGGTGATAAGAAGCTTCAGAAGGAAATCCCTTCGAAGGGCGACTGGGAAACCTATTCCGAAGTGGAGGCGGGCGAGTTGGAACTTGCTGCCGGCAAGCAGACGCTCCGCTTGACGGTTGATAATGACTACATCAACGTGGATTGGATCAAGTTTACGGACGCTGCTGCAGCTCCTGCTTCCAGCGCAACAGAATCTGCATCTTCCGGCGCCTCGGTTCCTGCGTCAAGTTCTTCTGGCTCGGAATCTATTGCGCAGAATCTTGCTTTCAGCGTAGGCACAAACCTTGTTCGCTGTCAAATCTTTGATATGAAGGGGCAACTGATCAAGTCTGCGAATGTGAAGGCCGGCTCGGTAGGTGATGCTTGGAATAGTGTAAAATCAGGCTTGCAGAATGGCATGTACATCATGCGCTACAGCAGCGACAGCAGCGGAAAAACGAGCGGAATGCACATCGCCCAAGTCAGAAAGTAGAAACTTAATTACCTCAAAAAATTGTAAAATGGGTACTAAACGAGGGCTGAGTGCCGATTTAGTACCCATTTTTGCTTGAAAATACTAAGCGGGGGTACAGATAAACTAAAAAATGGGTACTAAACGAGGGTAGCATGCCGATTTAGTACCCATTTCCGCTTGAAAATGCCAAACAGGGATGCAAATAAACTAAAAAAAATGGGTACTAAACGGGGGTTGTGTGCCGATTTAGTACCCAGTTTGCGTAATTCAACGCAAAAATGCCGCACAAATGTAAAAATGCCGAGTTCTACTTCACGTTCACTCTTCGCATTTCGCTGCCGTTACGCACAAGGTAGGCGCCCGGCTTCTTGAACTTCGCCTGCATGGCTTCGACGAAATTTTCGCCGCGTTGTCGCATCACTTGCCCGAGATAGCGCCCCTGCATGTCGAAAACTTCCAATTGCGACGTTGCCGTGGCGTTGAACGGTCCGCCCAAGCGCAAGTTTTCGTGCAAGGCGACGCTCGTGTCCTTCTTTGTCGTGTCTTTGGGGCTTACGGGCACGCTGCTTGAGTCGGGGCAGCCGACGGCTTCGATTTTAGCGATGTAGAGCGCGGAAAGGTCGCTGCTATTGATGGTCAACTGCGTTGGTTTAAAAGAAGAATCACGGACGACTTGCAAATCGACGGTCATGCCGCTCCAAACCTTGGATGCAACGGGGCGGCCGTTCTGCAGGCTGACCCACGGCTCGTTCATGCCTACGTTCACATAGGCGGTGCTGCCCGTGGTGCCGTAAGTCGTGAAGAGCAAGGTTTCGCACTTGGAGAGGATATTGCTATCGATCACGTCTTGCGGGAGCGTATAGACTGCGTGCTGGTAACCGCAGTAATCGGCGTTCTGGTCGCAGCCGGCCAGCGGGACGTTCATGTAGCCAGTCTTCCCGGCGAGCGCCTCGCCTACGAATTTTGCATTTCCGTTTTTAACGTCGCCGCTCCATTCACCACGGGATTCCGCACCTGCTTGGCTGTAATCCACAATTGTGTAGGTTGCGTTCCCGAAGGGGGATGTGTTTTCCCAGGTGAGCGTTTTCGCATCGGCAACCTTGGTTACTTTATCTGCGCTGTGCGCCTTGAGGCTTGCCACGAGGCTGTCGTAGGCGGGTTTTGCGGCAAAGCTGGAGTCAAAAATCAAGCCGCAGTATTTGTACTGGTCGGCAAGCCAACTGTACTTGTCGCTGAAACCCCAGATGACGAACGCTTCCGTGTTCGGGGCTTCCAAAAAGATGTCCATGAACTGACGGTAGAGATGCCCTTGCGTTTCGAAATCGGCCTGGGTCGGGTCCTTCTTGTCGAATCCGATGTCCAGTTCCGTAATCTGCATCGTGAGGCCTTCCGCTTCCAATGCCTTCACGAGTGCCTGCACGTTCTGCGGAGTCGTTTCGTGATAGTTGGAAATGTGTGTCTGCGTGCCGATGCCCGTGATGTAGATGCCGGCGGCCTTCAAGCGCTTGCCGATGGAATCCACCGCGAACTGCGCCTTGGAACCAGCGGCGAGCCCCCATTCCAGCGAATAGTCGTTGTAATAAAGTTTTGCGTCGGGGTCCGCCTTGTGTGCCCAAGTGAATGCGGAGTCAATGAATTCGCGACCGATGTACTTGCACCATACGGACGGATTCTGGCTCGAGCCGGAGCGCCATGTGGCGGGCTGCGTATCGTCAATCGCTTCGTTCACTACGTCCCATTCGCGGATTTTGCCCTTGTAGTGGCCCACCACGTTTTCGATGTGGTTCTTCAGGACGGCGAGGAGCGTATCCTTCGCGGAACCGCCTTCCTTTTCCACCTTCGCGGCGAGTTCAGGCACCCATTGCGGAACCTGGCTGTGCCAAGCGAGAGCATGCCCGCGCACCTGCATCCCGTTTTTGGCGGCGTATGCCATGAGCTTGTCGCCCTTCGAGAAACTGAAGGAGTTGCGCTTGGGTTCCGTGGCGTCGAACTTCATCTCGTTTTCGGCGACCACGATGTTGAACTGCGACTTGTGCGTGTTTTCGTAAATCTCGGCATCGTCACCGAGGCCGTAACTGAACCAGTTGGAATTCAAAATGGCACCGACAAAGCGCCCGCGGGCTTCTGCCAACTGACGGAGCGTACTGTCGGTCTGCGCGAACAAAGTGGTGCTGAATGTGACGACGGCGGCGCATGCCAAAGCAGCGCGACCCACGAAAGATCTGCTCATAGCGAATATCCTTATACCAAATCGGGGTTAACGCCCGTACACCGAGTCCAAAGATAGTTTAGAAACTGAAATGCGTCATTGCCATTTTGGCGGCGACAATGGCTGCACTCAGCAAAAGTGCCATTATGAACATGTTGCGGCTTGTCTTTCCGAGAATGACGTTCAAGGCGCGCCCCTTGAAAATCTTGACCATCTCGCGCCATGTCTTTATATGGAGCGTGAGGTAAATGACTGCTGGAATAAGTACAAAGTAACGCATTGTGTCGAAAAGCGAAAACATGAGAGCCGTGACGATGATGCCGATGGCGAGGTAGTAGTACCTGCCGAAGGGCTCGCCGAACCGCACGATGATGGTCTTTTTCCCGGAGATTTTGTCCTGTTCCCTGTCGCGGTAATTGTTGATGACGAGAAGCGCATCGATGGCGATGCCGCTAATGACGCTTAGAATCAGGGCGCCCGTATCGATGGTGAGGGCCTGCAAATAGTAGGTGCCGCAAACAGGGACGAATCCGAAGAACACGAGCACAAGGATATCGCCCAGGCCCAGGTACGAAAGCCCGATGGTGTAAAGGAACGCGAAAATCACGCAGACCGCACCGAGAACGATAAATTCGAGCCCGTGATAGGGAAGAGTTTCCCAACTGAGTGCCACCGCCAAAAGCCCGAAGGCGCAAGCGATGGAAACATCGATGAAAATGCCAATCTTCATGGCCTTGGGGGTAATCCAGCCCTGTGCACAGGCGCGCTCGGGGCCGAGACGATCCTTGCGGTCGGTGCCCTTCAAAAAATCGTAAATGTCGTTGATGAAGTTCGCTGCAATCTGCATGAGGCATGCGAACGCGGCGCAGCAAATCCAAAGCGAGGGTTTGAACGTGTCGTTGTAAAAAGCGAGACTCCCGGCGAGCATCACGGGAATCATGGCCCCGGTAAGGGTCTTCGGGCGGGCGGCCAAAAGCCAGGCCTTCGGTGAATTGATTTTCGGCATAGTTCAAAAATAGTAATTAAATGATCCGGAGGAATTGTTCGTCTTGAAGCTTGTCATGAAGCTTTGATTTTAAAGCGAAAGAATCCTTATCGAGGATTTGCTTCTTGATTTCCTCCTTTATTGTTTAAAATAATTGTCAAACAGCTTGCTTTTTTTATTGTTTTAATGTACATTTGAGTAGTAGAAATTTGACCAGTAGTCTTGAACTTTTTTGTGCCGGTAGAAATAATGCAGAATGACTATTTAGCGACTTTGGATGCTGAGCAGCGTGAAGCGGTGGAATGTACTGAGGGCTTTGTGCGCGTGATTGCCGGTGCAGGCTCTGGCAAGACGAAAACGCTTACGAGTCGCTACATGTATCTGGTGAAGGAGCTTGGAATTTCCACGGCGAACATTCTCTGCGTCACGTTTACGAATAAGGCGGCGACCGAGATGAAACGCCGCATTCGCGATACGCTAGAGGGCGATGATTCCGGTTATATTTCGACGTTCCACGGCTTCTGTGTCCGTTTTTTGCGCGAAGATATCCATGTGCTCAATTACCCGAAAGAGTTCATGGTTCTTGATGAGGATGACCAGAAGTCGCTTGTGAAAAAGGCGTACGCGGAGCTTGGATTCCATTTAAACGATATGAAAATCTCGAGTGTCCTCGACTACATCGGGCTTCGCAAGGTGAATGACCCGGATTATGCGAATTTCTTCGCCGAGAAGGATGCCGAAGGGCTTCTCTCGCTGATTGAAGCTTCTGATGACAAGTGGGAACGCGTCTATTTGCGCTACATCTATGAACAACGTAAAAATTTTGCGTTGGATTTTGACGACCTGATTCTTGTGACGCTTTATATTCTGGAACACTTTGAGGAAAAACTCGACAAGTGGCGCAAGCGCATGATGTATGTGATGGTCGATGAATTCCAGGATATTGATGGTCAGCAGTATCGTTTGGCGGAATTGCTTTGCAGCTACCACAAGAATCTTTTCGTGGTGGGGGATCCTGACCAGACGATTTATACCTGGCGCGGCGCCGATGTGAATCGGATTATCGAGTTTGACAAGTGCCATGCGGATACCAGGACGATTCTGCTCCAGAACAATTACCGCTCCACATCGAGCATCTTGAAAATTCCGGATTCTGTTATCAAGAATAACGAATTTCGCATCCAGAAGGTTTTGCGGCCAAAGCGCGAAGGTGGAAAGACGCCCGTCTTTTACCACGCAAAGAATACGGGTCTCGAGGCTTCGTGGATTGTGGAGCGTATCAAGTCGGCGGTTCAGGGCGGCGTGAATTATCGCGATATCGCCGTGCTTTACCGCATGCATTCGCAGTCGCGGTCTGTAGAAGAGGCGCTCATGTCGGCGGAAATCCCTTACAAGGTCTACAGCGGTGTCGGTTTCTACCAGCGGCAGGAAATTAAGGATGCGCTTTGCTATTTGCGCATGCTCGTCTATGCGGACGACTTGAGCTTTGTGCGCGTGGTGAATACGCCGAAGCGGATGTTTGGTCCGAAAAAGCTCGCCTTGTTGCAGCATTATGCCGATTGTCGCAAAATCGGATTGTACGAAGCGCTGCTTGAAATTTACAATACGGCGGAGACGCTTCATTCGCAAAAGTCGCTGAGTAAGAACGTCGTGGAAGAGGCTGAACTTTCGTCAGTCGGCCATTTTGACGGTGTCTGTGCCGATATTCCGGACTTTGATTGCAAATCGTTTATGGAGCGGACAAGAGTCGGGGAGTTTGTCAAGCTGATTGAAAAGTACAGGGCTTGCTATGGAGAGATGGCTCTGACGGATGTGCTCACCAAAATGCTTCGCGATTCCGGCTACGAGGAAATGCTGCGCTTGGACGGAGACGATGACCGCCTTGGAAATTTGGCGGAACTGAAACAGGGTCTCATGGAATTTGAAAAAAAATTTGAGGAAGATGCGACTCTCGACGAGTATCTTCAGAATATCACGTTGTTTACGAATGCCGATGAAAATGAGGCCGATTCGGATAAGCCGAAAAATCGCGTGCAGCTGATGACGATTCACAATGCGAAAGGGCTTGAGTTTCCCTACGTGTTTGTTTGCGGCTTGAACGAGGGCTGTTTCCCGGTGAAGCGCGTGAAGAACAAGATTCAACTCGAGGAGGAACGTCGCCTTGCTTATGTCGCATTCACCCGAGCCGAGAACGTCCTTTGCTTGAGCGATGCCGAAGATTCCGCTGGCGGCGACGTGCAATGCCGCTATCCTTCGCGGTTCCTTCTGGAAATGGACCTTGGTGATTTGGATGTGGCTCGCGGCTTCAGCGAGGAGTGGTTCGAGGAGGCACGTCAGCATATCGCCGAAGTGGATCGCGACCGTGAACTGGGTGAAAACTTGAGCGCTAGTTCAAGCGAAAATGCGGATGGCGACGAACTTGGAAAAATGGCGCCAAAGGCGCAGTTTGCAATTGGCGAGCGCGTGATGCACAAAATCATGGGCGCAGGTACAGTCGCAGGCATCAACAACGAGGATTTCTGCTACGAAATCAAGTTCGATAAAATTGCGACATTAAGAACCATCCAGTTTGATTATCCGCTGACGGCCTTGTGATTGTGGCTGCTTGAACGTAGAAATTTGCTCAAGGCCACATTAAAGATGATTGACGCATTCGCAGGAATGTTGCATCTTGCAATGTTCATCTAGAAAATCACTTTTGCTTTGCGCTTTGAGCTTTGGCGTCATTCGAAGCATTGAAAACTTTTGGGAACCACCTGCAAAGTTTTTTCCAAGCGAGGAATCTACAGCAACATTTGAAAATCGTATGGACCAGTCTTTTGGGCTGTCTTGCTTTCGGCTGTGTTTCCGCTTTTGCGTTAGTTGCCAGCCGCTGACATCGAAAGAACGAGCGCGCTGATGCATACGAAGGGTGTCAGAATGTACATGCAAATTCCTGTGTAGATTCCTCCGAGTAAGTCATCGGCCATGACGCCCCAGGCTCCAGGAAACTTCTCGAATTTGTGAATGCCTAGCGGCTTTAAAATGTCGAAAAAGCGAAAAATGCCGAACGCAAGCAGCATCAGATACGGAAAATTCACCAGATGGTAAATGTCGACGAACGCAAGCGCTGCCCACACACCGCAAACTTCGTCAATTACAATCCAGCCCGGGTCTTCCGTTTTTGTATCCCGCATCGCCTTGTTTACGAACGGAATCGGTAAAAAGAATGAAAGGATGGCGAGGAAGAGAAAAATATGGCTGAAGAAAAATTCGATTGCCGGGCCGAACGCGGTTCCTTCACCGAACCGGCTTCCGTAAAAGCAACTGAAATATGCGATAGGGTAGGCGACAATCGCTGCAGCTAAACTGCCCATGGTGCCGGGAGCCTTCGGACTCATTCCCGAGCCGAAGAAAGTGCAAACCATTGTTGAAATAAAATCCGTACCGCGCCACTGGTGAGGGACGCGTTCTTTGCCGTATTTTTCTTTAAGTTCTGCTTTATTCATTGGAAAGTGGTTGGTATGCAGTGGTTGGTGGTTAGGTTTCAGGTGTCAAGGCGTGAGGTTCGAGGTTTGAGGTTCGAAGTTTGAGGTCGGTCGCCTTCGGCTCCCTTTGAGGTTTGAAATATAAATCCCTTTTTAAAAGTTTCTCATATCTAATAATTTATGGTCACCTCTAAAAAATTCAATTTTCGAAAATTTGACATAGTCCACTCCGCTTGCTCACCGCAGGTTAATGATAAAAATAGTTTTTTATATGCGTTGTTGGTGCGGAACATTTTTATTTCGCTATTTACGTTAAAAAAAGGAAAAGAAAACATTTTCACCTCAAATCGGTAATCGAAGTATTTGTATCTTAACTTCCCATTTTTTAACACTAAAAAGCCGGCGAGTTGCCGGCTTGTTTTATGACTTGATGAAGTTCAGGATTTCGTCGTAGCTTCTTCTACTCGTTCCGATAGCATCTACGATTTCCTGTCTGCGGATTTCGTCGCGGCGATCCATCAGAACTCTTAGGTTCAGGGCGACCTTGTCGCGACGGGCCTCGACCTTCTCAAGGAGCTTTCGCGCCTTCTCGATTTTCGAATCGATCAATTTTGTTCCGCGTCTTTGTCTAGTCTTCATTTGCAGCTTCCTTTTCCATTTGCGCAATCTCGCCGCTCAGTTCTGCCGCGTTTTCCTTTACAAAATTTTCGTCGAGGCCGAACGCGGCGAGGATTTCCTTCTGCGTCGCGGTCACGGCATGGTCCAGCATGTACATACCATCGGCCCTGCGGATCATCTCGATTTTCTCAAGCTCGCGGATTGCGGCCGGTACATTCATGAAGTTCCGCTTGTGCTGATTTTTCAGGTTCGCGTTCTTCAGGTAGAAATGCATCCTGTTGCGAATTATCAAGGCTACGAACTCCACGAATATCTTGGCGGAAATGGACTCGTCGGAATACACGCGCATGCTTTGATTCCCGAGGAAGGACTTGTCCGCACGGAAAAGTTTCTCGGTGCTGTCTCGCCCCTTGTAAATGCGGAGCGCCTCCGCGGCGGTCATCTTTTCGGAGGTCACGATGGTAAAGTATCCGCACAGGTCCAGCTCGCGACTGACAACATCTTCCTTTTCCCTTGCGTACAGGAACACCTTGCTTACTTTATCGTAAACGATGTCGAAAAACTTGTGATGCCACTGGCTGAATTCGACGACGGAATTTTCCTGGCGTTCCATGAAACGCCGGGCGTTGTCGAGAAGCTCTTCGAGCTTGTCCTGCTCGCGATGCGCGCGGTCGATACTGTAGAACACATGGAAATATTTCTCGCCTTCATCTTCTGCATAGAGCTTACGTTTTACGGTCCTGCCGTAGGCGCGGTATTCACTTACGAAGCATTTTCTGTCGTGTTCAAATTTCCCTCGCAACTTGCCCACAATTTCGTAAACAAGCGAATGCATGCCCTTGACGACCATGACATAGGGAAGCTTCAGACTGTCCATCAATTGAATGTTCGCCTTGCTGAAGTATCCCCTGTCAAGGACGAAGCCTATGTTCCTGTAGCCATATCCGACCGCCTTGGAGACCATGAACTGGAGCTGGGAAACGTCCACCACGCTTCCGGAATACTCCTCGTAAAACAGCGGCTCGCAATTGTCCTGGTCGTATGCAATGGCATAATTGAAGATGGGTTCGCTGCAGTCGTCCTTTGCATGGCAGTATTCCGCGACACTGATTTCGCCTCCCTGGCAATTCTTGTTTGTCGCGTCGTAGGATACATAGATTCGCTCCATCCTGTCGCGTCCCTTGTTCCAGGTTCCCAGAAAACCTGCGATCTGTTCGAAGGTGATCGACTTGAAGAATGCGGAAACCTTCGTATCGGAATAGCGCTTCATGCCATCGGCGAAAACGGGGTGGTTGTAGGCATAGTCGGGGTAATGCTGTGCGGCGTTGTCCTCGCTGATCAACGAATAGGCGACAAGGTCCAGGAACAACATCAGCTCCGCGTAGTTGAATTCCCGGCCCAGCTTGTCTTCAAGTTCGTAATCCCTGATGATCTTACGCACGACGAAAAAACAGCCGACCCGAAGACATGCGCTGACCTTCGAGCGGTTTCTTGGCGTCGGGAGAAATTCCGGCAGGAACTTGGCGAAGTTGTCGTTCGGAGTCATGGAACCGTCGGGATTCACCGTGCCGATGCCGACTCGTCTGGGAATGGCATAGCCGCGTTCGGGAAGGTAATCCTTGCCAATCTCGTAATAGATGTAGGTGCCGCCCCTTACGACCTTCCGCGTAATCTTCCCTGGGATCTCGGGAATCTTCAGGCACATGTTCAACTTTGCCAAAGCGACCTCTTTTTTATAAATAGTAGTAATTAACACTAAAAAATATACAAAAAGGAACCGACATTTGCAATAGAAAAAAGCAGGAAATTTGAAAATTTCCTGCTTTTCAGAGTCTCGTAAAAAAAAGTCTATCAGATTCTAGTGTTAGAATTCGGGAAGTTCAGATTGTATTATCAGCAGGAGCATCTCCCGAAGTAGGAAGCATTCTTGTTGGGAGACGATCAACACAGACTTTTTGAGCAATATTATCAATTAGAACCCCCGCCACATCAGAACCAAAATTAGCTCCAACGCTAGAATGTAAATCAGCATCCATTTTTTTAATTACAAACTAAAAAAATCAAATACGCAACAACGAACTCAATACTATAAGACAAAAATATGAACAACGGCCACATCCTATCATTGATATATTTAAAGAATGGTTTTATTGAGTTAATAAGAAAAAATAATGAAAGAAGCAACGACAAAGTTGAGGCAACAATAGCTTTTACGCCATCATACTCAATAAAAGCTCCATGATAATGTTGTTCAAACATTGATTTGATTGCCAATCCCCCTAAAACAACTGTAAAAAACAACATTATTAGTTTATGAACATTATTCATCAACACACATTCCCTCAAACGTAGACGTCATCAATGTAACTCCAAGCGAGGACCAAGTTCCCAAATCAGATAATTCAGTTGGCAAAATTTCTCCTACAGCATCCTCGACATCACCAAACACATCACCTTAAAAAGTTCGTATGAAACGGTAAGATATCTTTTGTTTTTTAGATGCGGCCCTTGAAGCAGTTTGCGAAATGCATAGCACTTCCGACTTTTGGCGGGAGCGTTTCCTTTTGGCATTCTGCGGAGCAAAGCGAACAGCGGTCGGCAAAGCGGCAGCCCGCCACGAAATCCTTCGGATGTGGCACGGAGCCTGGAATGGAGCAAAGTGTTCGCAAGTCGCTGTGGCTTTCGGGAATTGCAGCCAGGAGCCCCTGCGTATAAGGGTGCATCGGGCAATTGATGACATCGCGTACAGGACCGCATTCCACAATGCGTCCAGCATACATCACCGCCACACGGTGCGCATACTCCGAGACGATTCCCATGTTGTGCGTAATGAGGAGAACCGCGGTACCAGTTCTTTCGGCCATGTCCTTGAGAACTTTCAGCACCTGCGCCTGCACAGTCACATCGAGAGCTGTCGTCGGTTCATCGGCGATGATGAGTTTCGGCTTTGGCAAAAGCGCCATCACAATGCATACGCGCTGCAACATGCCGCCCGAAAGTTCATGCGGATAGGAGTTCAGCACGCGTTCCGGATCCTTAAAGCCCGCAGCCAGAAGCTGTTCGCGGATAACGGTAAGCGGTTCCTCGGCATGAGATGCAGCGAACTTGAAAACTTCAAGCAATTGCTTCTTGATAGTCACCACGGGATTCAGCGCCTGCATCGGCTCCTGGAAAATGCAAGCGATTTCGGAACCGCGCACCTTCTGCAAATCGGCAAGAGAAACTTTCGTAAGGTCAATGCAACCAGCCGCAGCCACATTTCCTGTCGCGGCGGCATCACCAGCAGCTAACTTATCAGCATCGTGCGACCGAGCCTCATCCGAAGCAGCGGAACATGCTGCGGTCGCGGCAGCAACATCACCAGTGGCAACAGCGGTAGCAGCAGTCCGCGACTCGAACATCACCTCGCCTTCCACGATTTTCGCACTCGGATACGGAAGCAGTCGCAAAATGCTCATCGCAGTAACGCTCTTGCCGCATCCCGACTCGCCCACCAACGCAAAGAATTCACCGGGAAAAATTTCAAACGACACGCGGTCAGTCACCTGAAGCGCAGGCACCGTTTCAACAGACTTTTTCCAGAACTTCGGAAAACAGCGTCTCGTCGTAACCTTACCGCCAAATGCGACAGACAAATCACGCACAGACAAAACAGGAGCGCCATTTTTCAAATTTTGCGCATCACTCATTCTGCGCCCCCGCTAAAAAATTTTTGATTTCATCAAGACGTTCAATCGCCATTTTACGCCCCATATCGTAAATGCGTTGGAGTTCTGCGGTATTCTTTTCCGTACGGCTAATTCCAAGCGGCTCATCGGGGCAAAGCACAAGCGCGTTCCCCTGTTTTTCCTGTTCAAAAACATAGCGGGTTTCATCGTTGTACATGTTGTGGCGATTCGCCATCGCTTCTAAAAGCTTCGGATATTTGCGCAACACAATGCGCATAAGCCACATTAACTTATTCGGAGACTTCACGTAATCACGTGGCTGCGTCAAAATAACCACGTTACGTTTGTAGCCGACACTTTCCATGAACGAAAGGGGCACAGAATCCGACATGCCACCGTCAAGATATTTTCCTCCATCAATTTCGACGGGCCTGGAGACAAGCGGCATCGAAGCCGACGCCCGCATCCATTGCAGTTCCTTGCGATTTCCATCGATGAGTTTCGGGTACACAGGCTTACCGGTATTGATATCCGTCACCGCCATGTAGAATTCCATCGGATTCGCCTTCAACGCTTCGTAATCAAACAAGTCCAGTTCATCCGGAATCCGACGATAGCAAAAATCAGCGTTGTAAATGTCACCCGTCGTCAAAAGCGAATGCAGGCTACAATAGCGTTTATCGTTTGCAAAGCGCAAATTGTAGCGGAGTGCACGCCCCATCTGGCGAGACTTGAGATTGCAGCCGAAGCAAGCCCCGGCAGAGACACCCACGGCACCATCAAATACAACGCCCTGTTCCATGAACACGTCCAAAATGCCGCTGGTAAACAACCCGCGCATGGCGCCACCCTCGAGAACTAAACCCGTTTTCACTTGATTTTCTCTTTTGCAATCCACAACAAATTTTCCTTATCTCTGCGCAAAGCGCCTTATTTCACCTCAAACCTCAAAGCGAGCCCGCAAGCGACTTTATACATATCTATCTCCCGACTTCGGGTCGGTTGACGACTCCGCAATTGCCTGATGCAAAAAGAAAAATTCCGCAACGTCAATTGCTCCGCGCTCCCGCGACTCGTTAAGACGAGTCGCTCCCGCTTGACGAATGAGACTCCGCAATCGTCTTCTACAAACAATAAACGCCTCTTGTCCGATTGCTCCGCGCTCCCGCGACTCGTTAAGACGAGTCGCTCCCGCTTGGCACGGCCCCTTCAGTCGAATAACCTCACACATATCTATCCCCCGACTTCGGGTCCATGGCATCCCTCATGCCTTCGCCGACAAATGTCGTGAGCAAAAGCGTAATGAACAAAGCGGCAACAGTACTCACGGAAATCCAAGGTGCATACAAGTTATTGAGTCCCTGGCTCATGAGTTCGCCCCAGCTCGGAGTCGGCGGCTGCAAGCCAAAGCCCAAGAAATCCAGAGACGTGAGACTTCCAATTCCGCCGATGAGCGTGAACGGAAAAAGCGTCACCACAGGAGTCATCGCATTCGGCAAAATCTCCTTGAAAAAGATATGGCGGTGCCCAAGCCCAAGAACCTTCGCCGACTGCACATAAGTCACGCCACGCAGCTTCAAAAATTCCGCACGCATATAGTAGCTCAGCGAAATCCAGTTGAATGCAGCCATAATCAAAATCAAAAGCCAGAAACTGCGCCCATAAATACTTCCTATGAGAATCACCACATAGAGCATCGGGAGCGATGACCAAATCTCAATCATACGCTGCATCCCGGTATCCCAGAACTTTCCGAGGTACCCCTGGATGCCGCCAATGACAATTCCCAGAAACGTGCCAAGCACCGTCAAAAGCAAACTGAAACTGATACAAATGCGGAACCCGTGAATCAATCGCGCAAGCACATCGCGACCGTTGCTATCCGTCCCAAGCCAATGCTTTGTACTCGGCGCAAACGGAGGCGTACCCTCATTATCCAAATCGGCCTTCAGCGGGTCGTGCGCAATCGGTGGCATAATCGCCCAGGCCTCGGGGCAGCCGCCCGCCCGTGTAAAGCCGTCTGCGGCATCCTGCTCGCATTCCGCGATGTCCGCAAACATTTTCGCATAGTCAGGCTCCGTCTGGTATTCACCGCCGAAGTCCGTTTCGCTGTACCGCACAAAAGCAGGGAAATAACTCTTGCCGCCATAGCTCAAGTAAAGCGGCTCGTCATTCACCGTCCACGGACTCGTGAGGCTGAGCAAATACGCAACGACAAGCATTACAAGCGACCAGAACGCCCGACGATTCTTGCGGAAGCGCTTAATACGATTCAAAGATTCTGTAGAAAGACGAAATTTCATCTAAAAGCAATATAGAAATACTTTTCAACGAATTACGACACAGCATCGAAGAATCCAAAGCACAATCTACCTTAAATTCGCATTGAGCATCAATCGAATAAAGAAATGCACCCTTGATTTTTACATCAAACATTTCAATAAACTTTTGGGTAAAATATGGGAAAAAAGTTTCATATTCATTGGCATAACAAGTCTAACCACATGCAAAAAAAATAGAGGGCTGAGCATAATTTTATAAATTTGCGTTTAAAAAAAAAGGAACCGTTCATGTAAAAAAATTTTCTAATCATCCTGCTTTTGTCTATAATCTCATACGCACAAACTACAGAAATAGAAAAATACAAACCGCAAAACAAGCATCCACACGAGCATCGAGGTTTCTATACAAGTACAAGCGTCGGAATTGGTTATCTCAGCGCAAATTTGGCAAAAACAGAAAGAGACACATCACTCTCTGAACATTTTAACATTGAAAAAAATGTTGAAAAAAACGAAAATTCCGGATTTTCCTATCCGGTCTTTGAGTTCAAGTTCGGCACAGCCATCGCCAACATGTTCGTTTTCCACACCGTATTCAATTTTGCAGCCTACTACGGTTCCAACGACTATTCGTATAAAACGGAAAAGCGCAACTACAAGACAATCGAAGTTGTCAAAGAAACGTACAGAGGTAGCCAAACTGTAAAGGAACTTTATAAAGATGAAAACGGCAACCCAATTTTTGATGGCGACTGGAATACAGCCTATCAAAATGAAGAATCCGATGACGCATTGACACTCAATACTTATGTGGGATTCGGAGCATTAGTTTATCCATTCCGCGACATACATTCTCCATTGAACGGTTTTTTCTTCGGCGGTTCTGTAGGTTACAACGCCATTGCTGGCGTCAAACTTAATCACAGCCATAGTTGGACGGGGTTTGGTAAAACATTTGAATTGGAAATCGGCAAGGACTGGTGGATAAACGACCAGCTCTCTATTGGCGTCGGTTTTACATACGCACACTCCACCCTCTTCATGGAAAAAAGCAAAGGGGCTGAAAACGCATTTGCATTGTCATTCCGTCTGACACGAGGCTAGCATGAAAAGATACTTTATTCTAGCCGCAATAATCGCTAGTCTTTGCTATAGTCACGCAGCAGATTCAAATATTAAAAGTTCGTACAAAATTCACGAGCACCGAGGATTTTTCTTTAGCGCCGGAATCGGTTTTTCAAGAATGACGGCAAACATCAACGATGATGACGAATATTACGATTACGAGGGTTTTGGCGCACCAGCTATTGAAAGTAAGCTGGGTATTTCTATTGCAAATCTTTTTGTACTGAACGGCGTTTTCAGCATGACCGTTTACAATGGAAAATCAAAGTACACCCACAAAAGAAACAAGAACACTCAATACAGCTATGGAGATGACGGCGAAAGCGAAAAAACGGATTCCTATGCCTTGGGAGAATATGCAGGAATCGGATTTTCAGTTTATCCATTCAGAAGCCCAAACTCCCTCTTGAATGGTTTCCATATAGGCGTCGCAAGTGGCTTTTTTGCAACAGATTTTTATGTTTACAGAAGCAAAAAATATGACGAACACGTCTTTGATTGCGGAGTCGGTACAGAAATTGAAATCGGCAAGGACTGGTGGATTTCTGAAACATGGTCCATTGGGATGAGCGCAAGCTACATGATTATTTCGTCCCTCGACGGAAACGCTTATTCAGGTGAAGGGAATCGAATCCAGCTGCTATTTCGCATCACAAGAGGATAGTATCTGAAGAGAAATTTCTAAAATACATCTCGATGAAACAAGCTACAGAACATAAAGAGGAAAAAGAACGTTGCGTACTGGTGGGCATTTCGACGCCCAAAGTACGTCCTTGGCAGGCAAGCGAGCAACTTGCTGAACTTGGCAGACTCGCAGAAACCGCAGGCGCAGAAGTCACGCGCAGTTTTTTGCAAAGGGTGCAGAACTTCAGCCCAGCCACGCTTATCGGCGAAGGCAAGGTGAACGAAGTCAAACACGCCTTGGAAGAAGACAATGCGAAGATGGTCGTTTTCGATGACGACCTTTCGGGTTCGCAGGTGCGCAACCTGGAAGAGCGTCTGCCAGGCATCAAGGTGCTCGACCGCACGGGCTTGATTCTCGACATTTTCGCAAAGCACGCCGTTACGGCGGAAAGCCGCCTGATGGTAGAAGTGGCGCAGTTGCAATACATGATGCCGCGCCTTACGGGTGCATGGACGCACTTGTGCAGACAACATAACGGTGGTATCGGCACAAAAGGGCCTGGCGAAACTCAGCTCGAAACCGACCGTCGAATGATCCGCAAACGCATCCAGGAACCCAAAAAGAAACTCGACAAAATCGAGGACGCCCGCGAAAGCCAGGCCGACAACCGCACCGACATCTTCCAAGTGGGAATCGTCGGCTACACGAACGCAGGCAAATCAACGCTCACAAATCGCCTCACGGGTGCAAGCGTCTACGTTGAAGACAAACTATTTGCAACGCTTGACAGTACCACGCGTAAACTCTTTTTGGATGGCGAAAATATCATCCTCTCCGACACAGTCGGGTTCATCCGCAAACTCCCCCACAACTTGATTGAAACATTCAAGAGTACGCTCGGAGTCGCCGCCCATGCGGACTGCATCCTCGAAGTCGTCGACGGAAACGCCCCGGATTACCGCGAGCACTTGGAAGTCACACACAAGACGCTTGAAGGCATCATCGACAAAGACACTCCGCGACTCCGCGTATTCAACAAAGTGGAAGTCGCCGACGAAAACCACCGCGCAGAACTTTTGCAGAATTACCCCGAGGCAATCCAAATCAGCGCGAAGGAAAACATCGGCATGGAGCGGCTCCGCGCCGCCTTCAAGAAACAGTTGGAACGCTGGAAAAAGAAGCGCGAAAACGAAGCCGCCAAAATCAAGGAAGTCGTGGAAGCTCCATGGCCGGGTTTAGAGGAGAGACTCTATTAAATAGCGACAATGCAGAAAAAACACCTGATTTTATTCAGGTGTTTTTTACATTGGCGATTATCTACTTATCATAGATTTTCTTACTCAAGGTTCACCTTGCGAATTTGCTTTCCTATGCGAACCAAGTAGGTTCCTGCATTGGACATAGAAATATTGAAGTTACTAACGCTTACGCGCCCCGACTTCAACGTACGTCCCTGCAAATCAGTAACGAAATAGGCACTACCAGTTTTTGCAGCACCAATCTGGATATCGCGTCCAACCGTCGAAACAACGAAAAGTGGAGCATTAAGAACATCTACAAGCACATCAACGTCCTTAGAACTGGAACTAGCATTTTTCTCGCTAGAACTAGATTTGGGTTTGACACTAGAAGAACTTTCATTCTTACGAGAACTGGAAGACTTCACAGAAGAACTGGACACAGAACTGCTACTAGATTTCGGAACGCTAGAGGAACTGCTAAGTTTTTCATATTGAGCAGTCACATCAACGTCCTTCACGATTACATCAAACGATTTATCCCAACCGGTAAACTTGTAACCGTCTCGTTCAGGTACAGCAGGGGCTGTAGCGGCGGCACCGTACTTCACATTCTGAGACTTGAGAGTAGAGCCGTCATAATCCAGGAAAGTGACCTTATAAGCGTTCAGTACACTATTGTAAGAAGCTTTATAGGTGGCATCGCCTGTTACCCTTGCAAGTTCCGGAGACCAGCCCGCAAATTTATAGCTGTACTGGGCTGTTGCAGCCTTTGTCGGTTCTGCCGGTGCAACAGGAGACTCGCCGTAGGCAACAGCACTCTTGGAAATTTCAGAGTCGTCTTCATCTACGAAGGTGATTTCGTAGGTCCTTACCTTAGAGGTATAGATTGCCGTATAAGTTGCATTGCTACTGACAGCAGTCACAGCCGGAGACCAGCCTGCAAATTCGTAGCTGTACTGGGCAGTAGAAGTCCTGGTCGGTTCTGCCGGTGCAACAGGA